>NZ_LT629788.1:4872480-5177470 GCF_900105805.1 Pseudomonas moraviensis
AATTCGGTCTACGCTGTCCAGAACTGACCGGTCACGGTTTGCCCTGTTGAAATTGTCGTGTAATTGGCACAGATTGATCGCAGAACAAATACAACAACTGTTTCGCCTGTTGTCCTACCGAGCTTTCGTCTCGGTCTGACAGACCCTCCTACACCAGCTGTAGGAAATAGCGAAACATAAGCCCAAGGGGTCGCGGTTTTGAAAAATTGCCTGGTCGCCACAGGTCTCGCCAGTTTCGCGCAATACCCTCTGCGGACACCCCTGTTGCCCGCCGGATCGGCGAACACGGAGCGCGCGCTATGACTCGACTGTTGGTGGAGTGCACCCACGTTTTCAACCACCCGAAACTCAACTCGGGGATTCAGCGGGTGGTGCGCAATGTCATCAATAAATTGCCGTCCGGTGCTGCTGATGTCGAATGCATGCCGGTGGTTTTCGTCAACGGCCAACTCTACCGGGTCTTGCGCCTGGCCCCTCTGAACACGCCGGTTTTCAACGCCTTCGCGACATTCGCTGACCGCCTGGAACGCCTTGCCCATCGTTTTGGGCAATGGCACCAGCGGCGCGAGGCCCAATGTGAGTCGAAGCTGGCTCGCCGCGCTGTATATGTTGCCTACCGCCTGACCTCGTTCACCGCATTCGGGATCCCGTTGAGGCTGTTCAAACGCCTGAGGCACTTGCAGTTGCTCAAGCGCTGCTCGCCCTTGCAGCATCAGGCCGATGATCAATTGATACTGCTCGACTCCTCGTGGCATTCGGATTTCTTTCCTCATGTCGAGCGACTCAAGCGTGATGGCGTCGGGATCATTGCGGTGATCTATGACCTGATTCCCATGACGCATCCACACTTTTACGAAACCCGACCGGCGCAGGTGTTCGGGGAATGGTTTGACTGGATTTGCCGCACTGCCGACGGCTACATGGCCATTTCCGCCACCGTGCGCGACGAGGTGCGCAATGAGCTGCAGCGACGGCTTGGGCCCCTGCAGGCGGGAAAACGCTGGTTCGACTACTTTCACTTGGGTTCCGAGCTGGACTTGCACAGCTCGACCGCGGCCGTGGAACCGGCGTTGCGCCAGATGTTCGAGGCACCCGGCCCGGTTTTCCTGATGGTCAGCACGATCGAGCCGCGCAAGAACCATGCTTATCTGCTGGATGCTTTCGAGCGTGCCTGGGCAGGTGGTTCCAGCGCCAGGTTGTGTATCGCTGGACATATCGGCTGGAAGTGCGACGAGCTGCTCTCACGGATACGCCACCATCCGGAATTGAACCGGCGCCTGTTCATGTTCAACAACCTCAGCGACACCAGTCTGGAGCATGCTTACGCCCACGCCAGTTCGCTGGTTTTCCCATCATTCGTCGAAGGCTTTGGCCTGCCGCTGGTGGAAGCCATGCAGCGCGGTTTGCCGGCAATGGGCAGTGACATCCCGGTGTTTCGCGAAATCGGCGGCAAGTACATGGCCTATTTCGATCTGCAGGAGCCGCAGAGCCTGACCGAACTGATCACGGCCTTCGAGGCCAGTGGTCAGTTCCCCGCCGGCAAGGATGTACGCGACTGGCGCTGGATTGACTGGCGCCAAGCCAGCCAACAGTTGGTCGAGCGCAGCGCGCGGCATGTCCTGCTAGGAGAGGCGGCGCAACCGGCCGTTACGCTTGAGGGCATCAGTGCACCGGGTGAAGCGTTGCCGACGCCCCCTGAGTATTCACGAATGCGCGCGTCAGGCAGTTTTCAGTAGCCCGGCCGCGGTAGGCGGCATCGCCACAAAACCGGGCAGGGCCTCGATGCGTGCCAGCCAGGCCCGGACATTGGCGTATTCCTCCAGCGAGACATTGCCCTCCGGCGCATGCGCGATGTAGCTGTAGGCAGACACATCAGCGATGGTTGGCTCATCGCCTGCCAGATAGGCGGTCTTGCCCAACTCCAGCTCCATGACCTTGAGCAGGTTGTGCGCGCGGCCGATGACTTCTTCGGCATTCAGTTGCGCACCGAACACCGTAATCAAGCGTGCCGCCGCCGGGCCAAAGGCAATCGGCCCCGCCGCTGCCGACAGCCAGCGCTGCACATGTGCTGCGCCCACCGGATCGGTGCGCAGCCAGCGACCGTTGCCATACTTCTGCGCCAGATACACCAGAATCGCATTGGAATCGGCCAGCACCACACCGTTGTCATCAATCGCCGGCACCTGGCCGAAACTGTTGATCGCCAGATACTGCGGCTGCTTGTGCTCACCCTTGGCCAGGTCGACGAAGATCAGCTCGGTCGGTAGCTGCAGCAGGGACAGCATCAACTCGACGCGATGGGCGTGGCCGGAACGGGGGAAGTTGTAGAGTTTGATCGGTTGCATGGTCGACTCCGCTGGAAAGTGACGACGCTACGGAATGAGCGCGCCGATGGAGTCATCATCTACGGATCGGCAAAACTAAAGAATCACCAGCCAATGCAATCGATTATTTCAGTGGCTGCAATAACGCCGCCGTGTTCAAGGCCGGATGCTCGCGCAACGCCTTCACGGCGAAGTCGACAAAGCTGCGGATCCGCGCCGGCGCCTTGCGCCCCCCCTGATACACCACATGAATCGGCAACGGCGGCAATTCAAATTCGGCGAGGACGATTTCCAGTTCGCCTGCCGCAACCTTGTCCGCCACTTGATACGACAGCACTCGCGTCAGTCCCAGGCCTTTGCGTGCAGCGGTTATCGCGGACTGATTGGCAGTCACGGTGAGACGCGGTTCGGTGCGCACGCTGAGTGCTTCACCCGCGTCGAGAAACGGCCAATTGCGTTGCTGACCGATCGCCGACGTCGCCACCACCGGCAGTCCGGCCAACGCCTGCGGATGATCCGGTCGGCCATGCCTGGCGAGAAAATCCGGCGAGGCGCAGATCACTCGCCGCACTTCGCCGACGCGGATCGCATGCTGATTGCTGTCCGGCAGTTCGCCGATGCGCACCGCGACATCGATGCCCTCCTCGACCATATTGACGACCCGGTCGAGCAACAGCGCGTTGATCGACACATCCGGATAACGACACAGGTAATCGGCCATCACCGGGGTTACGAACAGATCGCCGAACAGCACCGGCGCAGTGATCGTCAACTGCCCCCGCGGCAACGCATGACTGCCTGCCGCCGAATCCTCGGCCTCCTGGACTTCGGCGAGAATCCGTCGGCAGTCATCGCAGTAACGCTGCCCGGCTTCGGTCAGATGCACCGTGCGCGTGGTGCGCACCAGCAACTGCGTACCGATGTGCTGCTCAAGCGCCGCTACTGCGCGGGTGACACTCGCCGCCGACAGCCCCAGACGCCGCGACGCCGCCGAAAAGCCTTGCTCTTGGGCGACGACAACGAAGATCTGCATTTCCTGAAAGCGGTCCATGGGATTCCTCGGCGGCGGATACGACAATCGCAGCCGAGGCTGCGATTGTGAGAGCGTAGATCAACGGTGGATAACTTATTCCACAGTCACCGATTTCGCCAGGTTACGCGGCTGGTCGACGTCAGTGCCCTTGAGCACAGCCACGTAGTACGACAGCAGTTGCAGCGGGATCGTGTAGAGGATCGGCGAGAGGATGTCGTGGATGTGCGGCATTTGTACCACGTGAGTGCCTTCGCCGTCGGTCATGCCAGCTTTTACGTCGGCGAACACGATCAGCTCGCCGCCGCGGGCGCGGACTTCCTGCAGGTTGGATTTGAGCTTTTCCAGCAGTTCGTTGTTTGGCGCCACGGTGACCACCGGCATGTCGTTATCCACCAGCGCCAGCGGGCCGTGTTTCAATTCTCCGGCCGGGTAGGCTTCGGCGTGGATGTAGGAGATTTCCTTGAGCTTCAAGGCACCCTCCATCGCCACCGGGAATTGCGCACCTCGGCCGAGGAACAGGGTGTGGTTTTTCTCGGCGAACAGCTCGGCGATTTTTTCCACGGTGCTGTCCATCGCCAGCGCTTCGCCCAGGCGAGTTGGCAGACGACGCAGCTCTTCGACCAGCGTCGCCTCGACGCCATCAGCCAAAGTCCCGCGGACCTGACCCAGCGACAACGTCAGCAGCAACAGACCGACCAATTGCGTGGTGAAGGCTTTGGTCGAGGCCACGCCGATTTCGCGACCGGCCTGGGTCAGCAAGGTGAGATCGGATTCACGCACCAGCGAGCTGATGCCAACGTTGCAGATCGCCAGGCTGGCGAGGAAACCCAGCTCTTTGGCATTGCGCAAGGCCGCGAGGGTGTCAGCGGTTTCGCCGGATTGCGAGATGGTGACGAACAACGTGTCTGGCTGCACTACGACTTTGCGATAACGGAACTCGCTGGCGACTTCGACCTGGCACGGAATACCCGCCAGCTCTTCGAGCCAGTAACGCGCGACCATGCCGGCGTGATAGCTGGTGCCGCAGGCGACGATCTGCACGTTGCGCACTTTGGCGAACAGTTCGGCGGCTTGAGGACCGAAGGCCTCAACCAGCACTTGATTGTTGCCCAGGCGACCTTCGAGGGTGCGCTGGACCACGGCCGGCTGCTCGTGGATTTCCTTGAGCATGTAATGGCGGAACTCACCCTTGTCGGCGGCTTCGGCACCATCGGTGTACTGCACGGTCTGGCGCTCGACAGCGTTGCCGTTCACGTCCCAGATCTGCACGCTGTCGCGACGGATTTCAGCGATATCGCCTTCCTCCAGATACATGAAACGGTCAGTGACCTGCCGCAGGGCCAACTGGTCGGAAGCGAGGAAGTTTTCGCCCAGGCCCAGACCGATCACCAGTGGGCTGCCACTGCGCGCGGCGACCAGACGATCCGGCTGCTGCGCATTGATCACCGCCAGCCCGTAAGCGCCATGCAGTTCCTTGACCGTAGCCTTGAGTGCGGCCGCCAGGTCCGGTTGTTCCTTGAGCTTGTGCGTCAACAGGTGGGCGATAACTTCAGTGTCGGTGTCCGAGCTGAACGCATAACCCAGTGCTTTGAGTTGTTCGCGCAGGGCTTCGTGGTTCTCGATGATGCCGTTGTGCACCACCGCAATGTCCCCGGAAAAATGTGGATGGGCATTACGTTCACACGGCGCGCCATGGGTGGCCCAACGGGTGTGGGCAATACCGAGACGGCCGGCCAGCGGGTGTTCGGCCAGCGCCGTTTCCAGTTCACTGACCTTGCCCGGACGGCGCATGCGTTCCAGGGTTTCATCGTTGGTATAAACCGCCACACCGGCGCTGTCATAGCCGCGGTATTCGAGGCGCTTCAGGCCTTCGAGGAGGATGGCGGTGATATTACGTTCAGCTACAGCGCCGACAATGCCACACATGGTTATTTCTCCTGACTGACAGCCGCACAGATCAAGGTGATCCCGCGGGCCTGAAGCTGATCGCGCGCCTCTTGAGGCAGGCGATCATCGGTGATGAGGGTATGGATGCTGCTCCACGGCAGCTCCAGATTGGGAATCTTGCGGCCGATCTTGTCCGCCTCGACCATCACGATGACTTCGCGTGCAACGTCAGCCATCACTCGGCTGAGACCGAGCAATTCATTGAAGGTCGTGGTGCCGCGAACCAGATCGATGCCGTCGGCGCCGATGAACAGTTGATCAAAGTCGTAAGAGCGTAGTACCTGCTCGGCGACCTGACCCTGGAAGGATTCCGAATGCGGATCCCAGGTGCCGCCGGTCATCAGCAGCACTGGCTCGTGTTCGAGTTCACTCAGGGCGTTGGCGACGTGCAGGGAGTTGGTCATCACCACCAGCCCCGGTTGCTGGCCCAGTTCGGGAATCATTGCGGCGGTGGTGCTGCCGCTGTCGATGATGATGCGTGCGTGTTCGCGAATGCGTTGGACCGCTGCGCGGGCAATCGCCTGCTTGTAACTGGAGATAGTCTGCGCAGTTTCCGCGACAAGTTCCTGCGGCATGCTGATCGCTCCGCCATAACGACGCAGCAACAGGCCGTGGGTTTCCAGCGCGGCGAGATCCTTGCGAATCGTAACTTCGGAAGTTTCGAAGCGCTTGGCCAGTTCATCCACACTGACTTCGCCCTGCTCGTTGAGCAGGGCGAGAATGTTGTGGCGACGCTGGGGTGTGTTGCGCTTGGACATGGCGGCTTAAGTTTCGATTCGAAAGATAACGTGAAGCAATGAAACTCTATCGAAAGGTTGCCGTCAAGACGCGAGGAGAAAAATTCAGAAAGATAGAAGCTGCTGTGGGAGCGAGCCTGCTCGCGAAAGGGGGATCAGCCACTGAATAAGTGGCTTATCAGCCGCATTCGCGAGCAGGCTCGCTCCCACAGAGATTGTGGATAACTCAGGATTTTTTGATTTTTTCCGGACGCTTCCAGCCGTCGATATTCTTTTGACGCGCACGGCCCACCGCCAGTTGGGCGTTATCCACATTTTGCGTGATGGTCGAGCCGGCCGCAGTGGTTGCACCGCTGGAGATATCCACAGGCGCAACCAGCGAGTTGTTCGAACCGATGAATACATCAGCGCCCATTACTGTCTTCCATTTATTGGCGCCATCGTAGTTGCAGGTGATGGTGCCGGCGCCAATGTTGGTGCGCGCGCCGATCTCAGCGTCGCCCAGATAAGTCAGGTGGCCAGCCTTCGCGCCTTCGCCCATGTGCGCATTTTTCAGCTCAACGAAATTACCCACATGGGCGCGAGCTTCGAGCACCGTGCCTGGGCGCAGACGTGCGAATGGACCGGCGTCGCTGCCCTCGCCGAGAATCGCGCCTTCAATATGACTGTTGGCCTTGATCACCACACCCTTGCGCAAGGTGCTGTCCTTGATCACGCAGTTCGGACCGATCACAACGTCGTCTTCGATGACCACGTTGCCTTCAAGGATTACGTTGATATCGATCAGCACATCGCGGCCGACGGTGACTTCACCACGCACGTCGAAACGCGCCGGGTCACGCAAGGTCACGCCTTGAGCCATCAGGCGACGGCCAGCGCGCAACTGATAATGACGCTCGAGTTCGGCCAATTGCTTGCGATCATTGGCGCCCTGCACTTCCATCGGATCATGCGGTTGTTCGGTGGCAACCACCAGACCATCGCTGACCGCCATTTCGATCACGTCGGTCAGGTAATACTCGCCCTGCGCATTGTTGTTCGACAGGCGACTCATCCAGTCAGCCAGGCGATTGGCAGGCACGGCGAGGATTCCGGTGTTGCCTTCAGTGATCGCACGTTGCGCCTCGCTGGCGTCTTTGTGCTCGACGATCGCCGCAACCTTGCCGTCGGCATCGCGCACGATGCGGCCATAACCGGTCGGGTCATCCAGCTCTACGGTGAGCAGGCCCATTTGTCCCGGCACGACGTGCTTGAGCAGACGCTGCAGGGTTTCGACTTCGATCAGTGGCACGTCACCGTAAAGGATCAGCACGGTGTCGGCATCGATGAACGGCACGGCCTGAGCAGTGGCGTGGCCTGTGCCCAGTTGCTTGTCCTGAAGCACGAAATTCAAGTCATCGGCCGCCAGGCGCTCGCGCACCACATCGGCACCGTGACCGATCACCACATGAATGCGCTGGGGATCCAGTTGCCGAGCGCTGTGGATAACGTGACCGAGCATGGAGTTGCCGGCAATCGGGTGCAGCACCTTGGGCAGCGCCGAGCGCATGCGAGTGCCTTGACCGGCCGCGAGGATAACGATTTCAAGAGACATGACTGGCTACCAATCCTGGGTGGTCAGCGACTGCGACCGGTTTTTGGGGAATTCGGAAAAGAAAAAAGGGTAGCCGAGGCTACCCTTTTTTATCAATCGCACAACAAGCGGCTGACGGATTAACCGCCAAACTTCTTGCGGATCTGCTGGACGGTGCGCAGCTGGGCTGCAGCCTCGGCCAGACGAGTGGCAGCGGCGCCGTAATCGAAGTCCGCGCCTTTTTCGTTCAGGGCATTCTCGGCAGCCTTGAGAGCTGCCTGAGCCTGAGCTTCATCCAGGTCGGCGGCACGTTGCACGGTATCGGCAAGTACCTTGACCATGTTCGGCTGAACCTCGAGGAAACCACCGGAGATGTAGAACACCTCGGCTTCCCCGCCTTGCTTGATCAGGCGGATCGGACCCGGCTTGAGATTAGTGATCAGCGGCGCGTGACCCAGAGCGATACCAAGATCACCCAGTGCACCGTGCGCAATCACCATCTCGACCAGGCCGGAAAAGATTTCCCCTTCCGCGCTGACGATATCGCAATGGACTGTCATAGCCATCTGATTGCCTCAACCTAAATTAGCGCCCGTTGCCGGGCGCCGGGATTACAGTTTCTTGGCTTTCTCGATCGCTTCTTCGATGCCGCCAACCATGTAGAACGCTTGTTCTGGCAGGTGGTCGTAGTCACCGTTGAGGATGCCTTTGAAGCCAGCAATGGTGTCTTTCAGGGAAACGTATTTACCCGAAGCACCGGTGAAGACTTCAGCCACGAAGAACGGCTGCGACAAGAAGCGCTGGATCTTACGAGCACGGTTAACCAACTGTTTGTCGGCTTCCGACAGCTCGTCCATACCCAGGATCGCGATGATGTCTTTCAGCTCTTTGTAACGCTGCAGAACATACTGGACGCCGCGAGCGGTGTCGTAGTGGTCCTGGCCGATCACGTTCGGGTCCAGCTGGCGCGAAGTCGAATCCAGTGGATCTACCGCCGGGTAGATACCCAGGGAAGCGATGTCACGGGACAGAACGACGGTGGCGTCCAAGTGGGCGAAGGTGGTCGCTGGCGACGGGTCGGTCAAGTCGTCCGCCGGTACGTATACCGCCTGGATCGAGGTGATCGAACCTTCCTTGGTCGAAGTGATACGTTCTTGCAGAACGCCCATCTCTTCAGCCAGGGTCGGCTGGTAACCTACTGCCGAAGGCATACGGCCCAGCAGTGCGGATACTTCAGTACCGGCCAGGGTGTAACGATAGATGTTGTCGACGAACAGCAGAACGTCGTTACCTTCGTCACGGAACTTCTCGGCCATGGTCAGGCCGGTCAGTGCTACGCGCAGACGGTTTCCCGGCGGCTCGTTCATCTGACCGTAAACCAGTGCCACTTTGTCCAGAACGTTGGAGTCCTTCATCTCGTGGTAGAAGTCGTTACCCTCACGAGTACGCTCACCCACACCGGCGAACACGGAATAACCGCTGTGCTCGATGGCGATGTTACGGATCAGTTCCATCATGTTTACGGTTTTGCCTACACCGGCACCACCGAACAGACCGACTTTACCGCCTTTGGCAAACGGGCAGACCAGGTCGATAACCTTGATGCCGGTTTCCAGCAGGTCGTTGCCGCCTGCTTGCTCAGCGAACGAAGGCGCTGGACGGTGAATGCCCCAACGCTCTTCGGTGTCGATCGGGCCTGCTTCGTCGATCGGGTTACCGAGGACGTCCATGATCCGGCCCAGGGTCGCTTTACCGACCGGTACGGAGATGGCTGCGCCAGAGTCGGTAACTTCCAGACCGCGCTTCAAGCCCTCGGTGGAACCCATCGCAATGGTACGAACCACGCCGTCGCCCAGCTGTTGCTGAACTTCCAGAGTGGTTTCAGCCGCGCTCACTACTTTCAGCGCGTTGTAGATGCTCGGTACGCTGTCGCGTGGAAATTCCACGTCGATAACGGCGCCGATGATTTGAACGATACGTCCGCTACTCATAGCTGGATCCTCTGAATATTTGAACCGTTAAACCGCGGCAGCGCCGCCGACGATTTCCGAGATCTCTTGGGTGATCGCAGCCTGACGCGCCTTGTTGTAGATCAGCTGCAAATCGCTGATCAAATCACCGGCGTTGTCGGTAGCGTTCTTCATCGCGATCATCCGCGCAGCCTGTTCAGCCGCGTTGTTCTCGACCACCGCCTGGTAGACCTGCGACTCGACGTAACGGACCATCAAGCCGTCAAGCAGCTCTTTGGCGTCCGGTTCGTAGAGATAGTCCCAGTGGTGCTTGAGATCCTGATCCGGGGTCGCCACCAGTGGAATCAACTGCTCCACGGTAGGCTGTTGCGTCATGGTGTTGATGAACTTGTTGGACACCACGGACAGGCGGTCGATACGGCCGTCCAGGTAGGCATCCAGCATCACCTTGACGCTGCCGATCAGATCATTGATCGACGGCTCTTCACCCAGGTGGCTGATAGCTGCAACGACGTTACCGCCGAAGTTGCGGAAAAAGGCCGCACCCTTGCTACCGACTACACACAGATCAATCTCGACGCCGTTTTCGCGGTTTACCGCCATGTCCTTGACCAGGGCCTTGAACAGGTTGGTGTTCAAGCCGCCGCACAGACCACGGTCACTGCTCACGACGACATAACCGACGCGCTTGATTTGGCGGTCGATCATGAACGGGTGGCGGTATTCCGGGTTGGCGTTGGCCAGATGCCCAATTACCTGGCGGATACGCTCCGCATAAGGACGGCTAGCAGCCATGCGCATTTGTGCCTTGCGCATTTTGCTGACCGCCACTTTTTCCATGGCGCTGGTAATCTTTTGCGTGCTTTTGATGCTCGCAATCTTACTGCGAATCTCTTTTGCGCCTGCCATGTAACACCTATCAGGTTAGCAAGCGGGAGCCTCGCGGCTCCCGCTGCGGCTTACCAGGTTTGGGTGGCCTTGAACTTCTCGATACCGGCTTTCATGCCAGCGTCGATTTCGTCATTGAAGTCACCTTTAACGTTGATCTTGGCCATCAAATCGGCGTGATCGCGGTTGAAGAAAGCGATCAGCGCTTGTTCGAAGCTGCCGACCTTGGCGATTTCAATGTCAGTCAGGAACCCACGCTCAGCGGCATACAGCGACAGCGCCATGTCAGCGATCGACATTGGTGCGTATTGCTTCTGCTTCATCAGCTCGGTAACGCGCTGACCATGCTCAAGTTGCTTGCGGGTCGCTTCGTCCAGGTCAGAAGCGAACTGGGCGAATGCCGCCAGTTCACGGTACTGAGCCAGAGCGGTACGGATACCACCGGAGAGCTTCTTGATGATCTTGGTCTGAGCGGCACCACCCACACGGGATACCGAAACACCGGCGTTCACTGCAGGGCGGATGCCCGAGTTGAACATGGCCGATTCCAGGAAGATCTGACCGTCGGTGATGGAAATCACGTTGGTCGGAACGAACGCGGAAACGTCGCCAGCCTGGGTTTCGATGATCGGCAGTGCGGTCAGGGAACCGGTTTTGCCGGTCACTGCGCCGTTGGTGAACTTCTCTACGTATTCTTCCGAAACGCGGGATGCGCGCTCCAGCAGACGGGAGTGGAGATAGAACACGTCGCCTGGGTAAGCTTCACGGCCTGGTGGACGGCGCAGCAGCAGGGAAATCTGGCGGTAAGCCACTGCTTGCTTGGACAGATCGTCATAAACGATCAGCGCGTCTTCACCGCGGTCGCGGAAGAATTCACCCATGGTGCAACCGGAGTACGGTGCCAGGAATTGCAGCGCAGGAGATTCCGAAGCACTGGCAGCCACGATGATCGTGTTGGCCAGTGCGCCGTTTTCTTCCAGCTTGCGAACCACGTTGGCGATGGTCGATTGCTTCTGACCGATGGCTACGTAGACGCAGAAAATGCCGCTGTCTTTCTGGTTGATGATCGCGTCGATCGCCAGAGCGGTCTTACCGATCTGACGGTCACCGATGATCAGCTCACGCTGGCCACGGCCGACAGGGATCATGGCATCGACTGCCTTGTAGCCAGTCTGTACAGGCTGGTCTACCGACTTACGCCAGATCACGCCTGGAGCAACTTTCTCGACCGCGTCGGTCTCGGTGTTGCCCAGTGGACCTTTGCCGTCAACAGGGTTACCCAGAGCATCGACTACGCGGCCCAGCAATTCCTTACCAACAGGAACTTCGAGGATGCGGCCGGTGCACTTGGCGCTCATGCCTTCAGCCAGCGACTGGTAGGAGCCCAATACCACGGCACCTACGGAGTCCTGCTCCAAGTTGAGGGCCATACCGTAGACGCCGCCCGGAAACTCGATCATCTCGCCGTACATGACGTCGGCCAGACCGTGAATCCGCACGATGCCGTCAGATACGCTGACGACAGTGCCTTCGTTACGGGCTTGGGAGGTCACATCGAGCTTGTCGATGCGGCCCTTGATAATTTCACTTATTTCGGAAGGATTGAGTTGCTGCATTGCTCTGCTGCCCCTTCAAACTCAAGATTTCAATGCTTCGGCAAGTTTCGCGATTTTGCCGCGAATCGAGCCATCGATAACCAGGTCGCCGGCGCGGATCACGACACCACCAATCAAGGCAGCGTCCTCCGCAACTTGCAGGCGCACTTCCCGGTTGAGTCGTGCACTGAGAACCTTGGCGAGTTTGTCTTGCTGTTCTTGGTTCAATGCAAATGCACTGGTTACTTCAACGTCTACCGATTTCTCTTGTTCGGCCTTGTACAGGTCGAACAGAGCGGCGATCTCCGGCAGAAGCAGGAGACGGTCGTTCTCGGCAACGACGTTGATGAAATTGCGTGCCTTTTCATCAAACTTGTCGCCGCACACGTCAATGAACGTGGCGGCCTTTTCTGCGCTCGTCAGTCGCGGGGCCTTGAGCACGCGCTGCAGGGTGTCGTCTTGCGACACCGCTGCTGCCAGGCCGAGCATGGCTGACCAATTGGCCAGTTGCTGGTGGGCCTGAGCGTGCTCGAAGGCCGCCTTAGCGTAAGGTCGGGCCAACGTGGTCAGTTCTGCCATGATCGCCCTCGCTTAGATTTCAGCAGCCAGTTGGTTAACCAGCTCTGCGTGCGCGTTTTGATCGATTGTGGCACCCAGGATCTTCTCGGCGCCGCCAACAGCCAGCAAGCCCACTTGGGCACGCAGCTTGTCTTTGACGCTGTTCAGTTCCTGTTCGATCTCGGCTTGAGCCTGAACCTTCACACGGTCAGCGTCGATACGGGCTTTTTCAACAGCCTCTTCGACGATCTGGTTACCGCGTTTCTTGGCTTGCTCGATGATTTCAGCTGCCTGAGCTTTCGCTTCGCGCAGTTGCTGACCCGCTTTCTCTTGGGCCAACTCCAGGTCGCGAGCTGCACGGCTGGCAGCGTCCAGACCATCAGCGATCTTCTTTTGACGTTCGTGCAGAGCAGCGATGACCGGAGGCCATACATACTTCATGCAGAACAGTACAAAAATCAGGAACGCAACGGACTGGCCAATCAGGGTCGCATTAATGTTCACGCCAACACCTCGCAGTTACGTTGTCCATCACACCAAATTACCCGGAAGATCCGAGTAATCAGCCAGCGATCTGACCAACGAACGGGTTCGCAAAGGTGAAGAACAGAGCGATACCAACACCGATCATGGTTACGGCGTCGAGCAGACCGGCAACGATGAACATTTTGACTTGCAGCATTGGAACCATTTCTGGCTGACGCGCTGCGCCTTCCAGGAACTTGCCGCCCAACAGGCCGAAACCAATTGCGGTACCCAGTGCGCCCAGGCCGATCAACAGTGCAACAGCGATAGCGGTTAGACCAACTACAGTTTCCATCTTTCCTCCCGACTTTTACGTCGTATGGTTTAGGTTTTTTAGATTAAAGCGGTAAAACAAATCGTTTCAGTTGCCCCGCAAGGAGCTCCCTCCCGTTTGACCGGGAGGAACATCAGACTAGTCGAGACTGGCCTTAATGGTTTTCTTCGTGCGCCATCGACAGGTAGACGATGGTCAGCATCATGAAGATGAACGCCTGCAGGGTGATGATCAGGATGTGGAACACCGCCCACGCCCACTGCAGAACAACGCCCAGGCCGCTGAGCCAGAGCAGGCCGCTGCCGAACATCACAGCGATCAGAATGAACACCAGCTCGCCGGCATACATGTTGCCGAACAGACGCAGAGCCAGAGAGATCGGCTTGGCGATCAGGGTGACGAATTCCAGCAGGAAGTTCACCGGAATCAGCAGCGCCTGAACAAAGATGTTCTTGCTGCCGAACGGGTGCAGGGTCAGTTCGCCGATGAAGCCGCCGATGCCCTTGACCTTGATGCTGTAGAAAATGATCAGTGCGAACACCGAGAACGCCATGCCCAGGGTCGCGTTCGGGTCGGTAGTCGACACGGCGCGGAACGGGATGTGGTGGTCGCCGGAGATCAGGATGGCCAACTGAGGAATCCAGTCGACCGGTACCAGGTCGACGGCGTTCATCAGGAACACCCAGACGAAGATGGTCAGTGCCAGCGGTGCAATCACCGGGCTACGGCCATGGAAGCTGTCTTTCACGCTGCCATCGACGAATTCGACCAATACTTCAACGAAGTTCTGCAAGGCACCCGGCTGACCCGACGTCGCTTTCTTTGCCGCCATGCGGAAAAGAAGAACGAAGATCAGACCCAGCGCGACCGACCAGCCGAGGGTATCGACGTGGAAAGCCCAGAAGCCCATTTCCTTGGCCTCTGCTGCGGTGTGGGCAAAGCCCCAGCCGCCGTTGGGTAGCTGACCGAAAGTCAGGTTCTGCAAGTGGTGCTGGATATAGCCCGAAGCGGTTGTTTCTGCCATGGTTGCCTCAAACGCCCTAAGGTCTCGAAAGTCTTGTTCTCATCAGCAGGGGAGCGAACCAGCTGACCGACTGCGTCAGCACGAACACGCCGAATACTGCGATCGGCGCCAGTGGCTTCACACCTGCAAACACCAGTGCAAACAGCACTGCCGTCAAAATCAGTTTGCCTGCCTCGCCGGCATAGAAAGACCGGACGATGGACTGGGCTGCTCGGGCGCCGGAAAACCGAAATGCCTTGTGAGCAAAATAAACATTGGGCAGCAAGGCTATCAGGCCTCCGCAGAGTCCCGAGTATCCGGCAACGACTCCATGCCATTGCCAGAGCGCCAAAGCGGCAATGAGCAAAATGACAAATTGAGCCATCAACACCGGAAAAACCGCCAGGCGATGGAAAGGCAAGCGGTTTGGCGTGCGGGTTTCCATCACAATTGCTCTCCAATGGTCGGCTGCCAAAATTCAATAACTTGGCATAATTTGTGCCGACAAAATGCGCGCAGAGTATAGGGGCGGTTCTGCCCCTATTCAACTGTCAGGTAGTGATTTCCGACTGCGCGCTACATGAGGAAATGTTTCAGCGGATGTGTGCGAGCACACCTTGAAGCTCATCGAGAGAGTTATAACCAATCACCAGTTGGCCTTTGCCCTTCTTGCCGTGGCGAATCTGCACCGCAGAGCCCAGCCGCTCGGCCAGGCGCTGCTCGAGGCGAGCGATGTCCGGATCGGGTTTTGTTGCTTCCACAGGCTCCGGCTTGCCACTCAACCACTGCCGAACCAGTGCCTCGGTTTGGCGCACGGTCAGCCCTCGTGCGACAACATGTCGCGCCCCTTCAACCTGCTGATTGTCCGGCAGACCGAGCAAGGCGCGCGCATGACCCATTTCCAGGTCACCGTGCGAGAGCATGGTTTTGATGACTTCGGGCAGTGCAATAAGTCGCAACAGGTTAGCCACAGTCACCCGCGACTTACCCACAGCCTCGGCGACCTGCTGCTGGGTCAGCTGAAATTCCTGCTGCAAACGCTGCAAAGCCACCGCTTCTTCGATCGGATTGAGGTCTTCGCGCTGGATGTTCTCAATCAGCGCAATCGCGATGGCGGTTTCATCCGGCACATCGCGGACCATCGCCGGGATCGTCTCCTGCCCGGCCTGCTGACTGGCGCGCCAGCGGCGTTCACCGGCGATGATCTCAAAACGACCGCCGCCAATCGGGCGCACCACGATCGGCTGCATCACGCCCTGAGCCTTGATCGATTGCGCCAGCTCTTCCAGTGCCTGCGGGTCCATGTCGCGGCGCGGCTGATATTTGCCACGCTGCAGCAGGTCCAGCGGCAGATGTTGCAGTTCACGGGTGTCAGCCTGCGCTGCCTGTTCTTCCAGCGCGCTGACCGTCGGACCACTCAGCAGTGCATCCAGTCCACGTCCGAGACCTCGTTTCTTGACGGCCATGGGGATTCCTTAAGTTGGCTGAGCAGCAGCAATGCGTGAATTTTTGCGCTGACGGCGAACCATCTCGCCCGCCAGAGCCAGATAGGCCAGGGCGCCACGCGATTGCTTGTCGTAAGCCAGCGCCGGCATGCCGTAGCTTGGTGCTTCGGCCAGGCGAATGTTGCGCGGGATCACCGTGTCGTACAGCTGATCGCCGAAGTGTTCCTTGAGTTGCGCCGAGACATCGTTCATCAGGCTCAGGCGCGGGTCATACATGGTCCGCAGCAGGCCTTCGACTTTCAGGTTCGGATTGAGCAGCTCAGCGATGCGCTTGATGTTATCCACAAGGTCGCTCAAGCCTTCGAGGGCAAAGTATTCGCACTGCATGGGGATAATCACCCCGTCAGCGGCGACCAGAGCGTTGAGCGTGAGCATCGACAGCGACGGCGGGCAGTCGATCAGGATGTAATCGTAGTTATCGCGGATGGGCGCCAGCGCACTGCGCAGACGGCTTTCCTTCATCTGCATTTCCAGCAATACCACTTCAGCCGCAGTCAGGTCGCGGTTGGCCGGCAGCAGCTGATAACCGCCGTGCTCGGAAAAGTGCATGGCCTGGCCCAGATCGCATTCACCGATCAGCAGATCGTAAACCGAGTTTTCCAGGCCATGTTTATCCACACCGCTACCCATGGTGGCGTTGCCCTGTGGATCGAGATCGATCAACAGCACCCGGCGCTTGGTCGCGACCAGGGATGCTGCGAGGTTGATGCAGGTGGTGGTCTTGCCCACACCACCCTTCTGGTTCGCTATCGCGAATACCTTAGCCATTCTTGCTTGTGTTCCCAATCATGCCGTGCGGCGCAGTATCAGCAGATGGCGTTGGCCTTGGCAACCGGGGACGGCCAGGGCGTGTTCGCTATCGAGTTTGAAATCTGCCGGCAATGCTACCAGCTCATCGGCGGGATGAACGCCCTTCATTGCCAGCCAGCGTGTATCGGCATCGCCGAGGTGGCGAGTCCAGTTGGTGAAGTTTTCCATGCTGCTGAATGCCCGGGAAATGATTCCGTTGAAAGGCTGTGCAGGCTGGAAAGCTTCGACGCGACTGTGGATAACTTGCAGGTTATCCAGCTTCAGTTCGAGTTTGACCTGAGTCAGGAAGCGGGTTTTCTTGCCGTTGCTGTCCAGACAGGTCACCTGCGAGTCCGGGTACAGGATGGCCAGCGGAATGCCAGGCATGCCGCCACCGCTGCCGACGTCGAGCCAGCGACCGTTTTCGATAAACGACATCACGCTGAGACTGTCGAGCAGGTGGCGCGAAACCATTTCGTCCGGATCTCGTACGGCGGTCAGGTTGTAGGCCTGGTTCCATTTGATCAACAGGGCCAGATAGCCCAGCAGCCGTTCGTGCTGGATTGGGGTGAGATCGACCCCGAGCTCGCGGGCTCCTGTGGATAACTCTTCGGCGTGTTGCGAAGTGACCTTGGCACTCAAGCGCTTTGCTCCAACTGACGGCCCGCGCCGCGTTTTTTCAAATGAATCATCAACAGCGAGATCGCCGCCGGGGTTACCCCTGGAATCCGCGACGCCTGGCCCAGTGTCTCCGGACGCGTGGCGCCGAGCTTGCTCTGGATCTCCTTGGACAGGCCGGAGATGTTGGTGTAATCGATATCCACAGGCAATTTCGTGTCTTCACTGGCGCGCAGACGGGCGATTTCGTCCTGTTGACGGTCGATGTAACCGGCGTACTTGGTCTTGATTTCCACCTGCTCGGCGACCTGTGGATCTTCCGCGCCCTGCCCGGTCACTTCGACCAGACCGGCGTAGTCGATTTCCGGACGGCTCAACAGGTTGAGCAAATTGTATTCGTGAGTCAGTGGCGTGCCGAATTTCTCGGCAATCGCATCGCCCTGAGGGGTATTCGGACGAACCCAAGTGCTTTTCAGGCGCTGTTCTTCCAGTTCGATGCTTTCGCGCTTCTTGCAGAAGGCCGCCCAACGCGCGTCATCGACCAGACCGAGCTCGCGACCTTTTTCGGTCAGACGCAGATCGGCATTGTCCTCGCGCAGAATCAGGCGGTACTCGGCACGAGAAGTGAACATGCGGTACGGCTCTTGGGTACCAAGGGTGATCAGGTCGTCGACCAATACCCCGATGTACGCTTCATCGCGGCGTGGGCACCAGGCTTCTTTGCCCTTGGCGCGCAGCGCAGCGTTGGCCCCGGCGAGCAGACCTTGAGCGCCGGCTTCTTCGTAACCGGTGGTGCCGTTGATCTGCCCGGCGAAGAACAGACCGCCGATGACTTTGGTTTCCAGGCTGTACTTCAGATCGCGCGGATCGAAGTAGTCGTACTCGATCGCATAACCCGGACGCACGATGTGCGCGTTCTCCATGCCGCGGATCGATTGCACGATCTGCAATTGCACGTCGAAAGGCAGGCTTGTGGATATCCCGTTCGGATACAGCTCATGGGTGGTCAGACCTTCCGGTTCGATGAACACCTGATGGCTTTCCTTGTCGGCAAAGCGGTGGATCTTGTCTTCGATCGACGGGCAATAGCGCGGGCCGACGCCTTCGATTTCACCGGCAGCGGAATACATCGGCGAACGATCAAGGTTCGCCGCGATGATTTCGTGGGTGCGGGCATTGGTGTGAGTGATCCAGCAACTGACTTGCCGTGGATGCTGTTCCTTGTTGCCCATGAACGACATCACTGGAATCGGTGTATCACCTGGTTGCTCGGTCATAACCGAGAAATCCACAGACTTGCCATCGATACGCGGCGGTGTGCCGGTTTTCAGGCGACCGACACGCAGTGGCAGTTCACGCAAACGATGAGCCAGCGCGATTGACGGCGGATCACCGGCGCGACCGCCGGAAAAATTCTGCAAACCAATGTGGATAAGTCCGCCGAGGAACGTACCGGTGGTCAACACCACGGAATCGGCGAAGAAACGCAGACCCATTTGCGTGACAACACCGCGGACTTGTTCCTGCTCGACGATCAAGTCATCAGCAGCTTGTTGGAATATCCACAGGTTCGGCTGGTTTTCCAGGATTTCACGGACAGCTGCCTTGTACAGAATCCGGTCGGCTTGCGCACGGGTCGCCCGTACCGCCGGGCCTTTACGACTGTTCAACACACGGAACTGGATGCCGCCCAAATCTGTGGCCGTAGCCATCGCGCCGCCGAGGGCATCGATTTCCTTGACCAGATGGCTCTTGCCGATGCCACCGATGGCCGGGTTGCAACTCATGGCACCGAGGGTTTCCACGTTATGCGTCAGCAACAGGGTTTTTGCCCCCATGCGTGCTGACGCCAGTGCTGCCTCGGTACCGGCATGACCGCCGCCGATGACGATCACTTCAAAACGGGAAGGGAAATCCACCACGCACCTCGTGCCTGCTTAAGTAGGTCATTCAGGAAAAATTTGAGCTCAGGTTTCTGGACCTGGTCGGCAAGTATAGGGACTTCGCCCTTTCTAAAGAACCCTCTGCACAAAATTTAACCAGCTGTGGAGAACTCGAGGTTAAAAGAATAAAAAAGAGAGAAATTTATAAAACCTTTGTTTTTATGTTTATTCTTACTGAGCAACCTTTCTGTGGATAGATCGCTACACGCCTTATTTATCAATGTGTACAGGGATTCAAAACCCTGTGCTCAGGTGCCGAGGAGGCCCTTGGATAACCGGTGTAAGCCTGTGGATTAAAGGTATGCTTATCCACAGGGAGGATTATAGCCAGTTTTCAGGCCTTGTTATCAACCGACCTTAGCGCCAGTTATTCACAGGGCTTGATCTGCAAAAAACCGCTGGATGGATGTTTCCATGCGCAAAGAAAAAACGTCACCGAAGGATCGGTGACGCCTGGAAAGCCTGCGACAGGACATCAAAAGGCTATTGTGAGAGAACGTAACAGAGGCTAATAATAGCCATTATCATTAACTTGCCAGTTTCTCCCATGCCCCTACCCGCCCATACCGCTGCGATCGAGCAAATCTACGAGCAACACCATTCGTGGCTGTATGGCTGGCTCAAAGGCAAACTACACAACACCTGCGATGCAGCCGATGTCGCGCATGACACCTTTTTGCGCATTCTGGCGGCGCGCAATGCTGCGCATATTCGAGAGCCGAGGGATTATCTGGCGACCATCGCACGCGGTCTGGTCATCGACCGCTATAGAAGGTGCGCCATTGAAGCCGCGTATTTGCAGACACTGGCCACACGGCCCGAAGCGGCGGTTATCAGCGAAGAGGACAAGGCGCTGATCATCGAAACCCTGCTCGCTGTGGATAAAGCCCTGGCCGGGCTGGGCACGCGCACACGGCAGATATTCATCCTCTCGCAGGTCGACGGCCTGACTTATCAACAGATCGCTCTGCAGATGAAGGTATCGCTGACCACAATCAAGAAACACATGATCCGCGCCCTCACGGAATGCGCCCTGATCATGGCGCAGCACTGATGGCCGTCGCTGCCAACCGCCAGGTATTCGAAACCGCTGCCAGCTGGTATGTGCAGTTTCAATCCCAGCCTCCGAGCCTTGCCGAACAAAAAGCCTGGCAGCTGTGGATAGATAGCGATCCGGCGCATCTGGCGGCGTGGAACCAGATGGAACAATTGCAGCGCCACTTGGGAACGCTGCCGCAGGATCTGAAGCGACGTGCGCTCAATAGCGGCCAACACAGGCGACAGGTACTCAAGCTGTTGCTGCTCGTAGCGGGTACAGGCTTCGTGGGCTGGAATGTTGAACGACACACGTCCCTCGGAAACGTCTGGGCCGACTATAAAACCGGGGTGGGCCAGCGTCGCACCATCAGCCTGGCCGATGGCAGCCAGATCCAGCTCAACACCGACTCTGCGATCGATGTTTCTTTCGACGCAGCGCAACGCCTGATTCGACTGCGCGGCGGTGAAATTCTCGTTCAAACCGGCAAGCTCGGGGATCAGCGACCCTTCTATGTGCAGACCCGTGACGGGCGGATCCAAGCGTTGGGCACCCGCTTCTCGGTGCATCAAATGCCCAACTCAACACGGGTCGGGGTGCTGGAAGATCGAGTCAGCGTTCAACCTGCGCAGTCCTCCATTGCTCCGCTCATGCTGAAAGCAGGCGAAGGTGCGGATTTCGATAGTCGGCATGTCGGCCTTGTTCATCCCTTCCAGTCAGCAGAAGTGGCCTGGATCAACGGCCAGTTGATCGTCCTCGATGCCCGCTTGGGCGATGTCCTCGAAGAGTTGGGACGCTATCGCAGCGGTGTATTGCATTGCGATCGTCGGGCAAGGGATCTGCGCGTCTCCGGGACCTTCCGGCTCGATTCGACCGACGCGGTGCTGGCCAACCTTCAGGCTTCGTTGCCAATCAACGTGCGCTATTTCAGCCGTTACTGGGTCTCGATCAGCTACAGCGCTTGATTGAAACAAGGCCAGGGAAAAATAATTGCCGACAGGGTTATCTTTTTTTGCCCTGACCCGGCCCTACAGGTAATCGCGATAAACGCGGCTCTTCGCCACCTTCAGGGCTAATCCACACATGCGTCTTCCCACGTTCCGTCAGCGTTTTTCTCCCCACTGCATTGCCTACAGCTTATTGATGGCCAGCGCTGTGTCCTGTCTGGTCACCGGCCACAGCGCCTTCGCGGCGACCGCATCCCAGCGCTATGCCATCGCTGCCGGCCCGTTGGACAATGCGTTGAGCCAGTTCGCCTCTACCGCGAATGTGATTCTGTCGTTCTCGCCGCAACAGACCAGCCGCCTGCGCAGCGCCGGGTTAAGCGGTGACTTCAGCGTCGAACAAGGCTTCGCCCAGTTGCTGCAAGGTTCTGGTTTACAGGCGGTGCCGCAAGCACCCGGCAGCTACATCCTGCAGCCCTTGCCTGAGGGAGATACCCTGGAACTGGCGCCGACCAACATCAATGCACAGTTGGCCAATCCAATGGATCTGGATTACGCCGCCGACGTTGGCTACAAAGCGCAAAACAGCCGGATCGGTACGAAAACCAGCACACCGCTGTCGGAAACGCCGCGTTCGGTGTCAGTAGTGACCGGGCAGCGCATCAAGGATCAGAAATCCCAGACACTCACCGACGTACTCGGCTACGTGCCGGGAATCTTCGCCCCGCCGTTCGCTGCCGGCGACAGTCTGGCCGGCGATCTGTTTTACATCCGCGGTTTCAACGCCACCGATTACGGCTATGGCCTGCTCCGGGATGGACTGCGCGTGCAGGGCAATCGCTATGACACCAGCACCGAGCCGTACGGACTTGAACGCGTCGAAGTATTCCGTGGTCCTTCTTCGCTGTTGTATGGCGAAAACGCGCCGGGCGGTCTGGTCAATCTGGTCAGCAAGCGCCCGACGGCCGCGCCACGGGGCGAAGTGCAATTGGGCTACGGCTCGAACAACCGCCGGCAGATCGGCGTCGATGTCTCCGGCCCGCTCAATGACAGCGGTAATGTGCTCGGGCGCGTGGTGATGCTCGGACGCAAATCCGATACCCAGACCGATCACGTTCCTGACGACCGCATTTATATCGCCCCTTCGCTGACCCTCAATTTCGACGATTTCAATACGCTGACCCTGCTGGCCAACTACCAGAAAGACCATACCAATATGGAGCTCGGTCTGCCGGCCGCCGGCACGTTGCTGAGCAACCCCAACGGCAAGCTGTCCAAGGACACCATGCTCGGTGACCCGGACTGGAATACTTTCGAGCGGGAAACCTGGAGCACCGGTTACGAGTTCAGCCACTCGTTCAACGATGACTGGCAGTTCCGCCAGAACTCGCGCTACATGCAGTCGCGCATTACCCGTCACGAAACCTGGCCGGGCAATCTGAACAACGCAGGCTTCGGCACGCGGTTGAACATGACTGCGTATGATCGCTTCAACAAATCCATGGTGTATTCGCTGGATAACCAGCTGGAAGGCAAGTTCGAGGCGGGCGAGCTGGAAAACACCGTGCTGTTTGGCGCCAGCTACGATCGCACCTCGTTCAATCAGGACTGGAATGCCGGGGTTGTCGGACCGATCAATGTGTATGACCCGGTTTACCTGCGCGATCCGACCACGCCGATTGCCGTGCAAAACACCTTGCTCGAGCAGCAGATGAAGGGCGTGTATGCACAGATCCAGAGCAAGTACGACCACTGGCTGTTCCTGCTGGGAGGGCGTCAGGACTGGGTCGACAGCGACTTCCGCGACAAGGTGGCCCGAGGCAGCAACATCAGCTCCGAAGACAAGAAGTTCACGTACCAGGGCGGTGTGATGTATCAGTTCGACAACGGCATGACGCCGTATGTCAGCTATTCCACAGCATTCGTGCCGGTGCAGCAGATTTCCAATGCCGGCGCCCCACTTGATCCGATTACCAGCAGCCAGTACGAAGTGGGCCTCAAATACGAACCGATCGGCTGGGATACAGCCTTCACCGCTTCGGTGTATGACCTGCGCAAGAAGGACGACACCTATTTCGACGCAACGACGTCGACCTATCGCCAGGTGGGTGAAAGCCGTGCCAAGGGTGTGGAGCTGGAACTCAACAGCAATCTGACGCAGAACCTCAATGTCACGGCGGCTTATACCTACACCGATGCAAAAATCACCAAGGATGCGGCGACGTCGCTGGTCAAGGGCCATCAAATGACCGGAGTGCCGCGTAATCAGGCCTCGGTCTGGGCGAAATACCGCTTCCTCGACAGTGATCTGAAAGGCTTGTATGTCGCGGGTGGTGTGCGTTATTTCGATAGCGCATTCGCTTATACATCGCCTTCGCTGTACGGAAAGCTGGATGCCGGCGACGTCACGTTGGTAGACGCGGCGGTTGGTTATCAGATCGATACACACTGGAGTGTCGATCTGAATGCGAAAAACCTGTTCGACAAGGAATATGTGTCGGGCTGCAACGACGCAGGCCGCTGTTATTGGGGTGAGGATCGTACCCTGCTCGGTACGGTGTCTTATAACTGGTGAAAAAAAAAAGGGACTGTGGATGAATTATCCACAGCCCCTTTTCATTATTTGCCGATGCAGAAGCTGGAGAAAATCCTCCCCAGCAAATCATCCGAGCTGAACGCACCGGTAATTTCTCCAAGCGAATGCTGAGCCTGGCGTAAATCCTCGGCGAGCAATTCGCCCGCACCGGCCAGGGTCAGTTGGGCGCGGCCGTGCTCCAATGCCGCGCTGGCGTGACGCAGTGCTTCCAGATGCCGGCGACGTGCGCTAAAGCTGCTTTCCGACGTCTGCTCGTAACCCATGCACGCCTTGAGATGGTCCCGCAGCAGGTCGAGGCCTTCCGCGGATTTGGCGCTGAGGCTGATGGTTACATGACCGTCGTCACTGGTTTCCAAAGCGATCGCTTCGCCCGAGAGGTCGGACTTGTTACGGATCAGCGTCACTTTTGCCGGGTCCGGTCGGGTTTCGAGGAATTCCGGCCAAAGAGCAAAGGGATCCAATGCCTCCGGTGCGGTCGCATCGACCACCAGTAAAACCCGATCCGCTTCACCAATGGCTTTCAACGCCCGTTCCACCCCGATCTTTTCCACATGATCATCGGTGTCCCGCAGCCCTGCAGTATCGACCACGTGCAATGGCATGCCGTCGATGTGGATATGTTCGCGCAGGATATCCCGCGTGGTACCGGCGATCTCGGTGACGATGGCGGCTTCGCGCCCCGCCAATGCATTCAACAGGCTGGATTTGCCGGCATTCGGCCGACCGGCAATCACCACCGTCATGCCATCGCGCAACAGCGCACCCTGCCCGGCTTCGCGAAGCACTGTGGATAACTCATTGCGCACTTTGTCGAGCATGCTCAGCACGTGGCCATCGGCAAGGAAATCGATTTCCTCTTCCGGAAAGTCGATCGCGGCTTCGACGTAGATACGCAGGCCGATCAACTGTTCGGTCAGGTTATGAACACGCTGGGAAAACGCACCCTGTAATGAGCGCAAGGCATTGCGCGCAGCCTGTGCGGAACTCGCTTCGATCAAATCGGCAATCGCCTCGGCCTGGGCCAGATCGAGTTTGTCATTGAGAAAAGCACGTTCGCTGAATTCCCCTGGCCGAGCGAGGCGGCAACCCAGTTCCAGACAGCGCTTGAGCAACATGTCCAATACGATCGGGCCACCGTGGCCCTGCAATTCCAAAACGTCTTCGCCGGTGAACGAGTTCGGACCCGGGAAATACAGAGCCAGACCTTCATCCAGTACCTGCTGATCGTCACTGAAAAACGGCCCGTAATGGGCGTAACGCGGTTTCAGTTCGCGGCCGCTGATGGCCTTTGCCGCCACGCTGGCCAACGGCCCGGAAATACGGACGATGCCCACACCGCCGCGACCTTGAGCGGTGGCGACAGCGGCGATGGTTTCACGGGGTGTGCTCATAAAGCGGCATCCAGACAAAAGTGGCAGATAGCAAAACGCCCCACTAGGGGGCGTTTTGAGTGGTGTTATCCACAGTGCAAGTTACGCCTCGGCTTTTTTCGTCGCCGCTTCGATCTTACGCGTGATGTACCACTGTTGTGCAATCGACAGGCAGTTGTTCACAACCCAGTACAGTACCAGGCCCGCCGGGAACCACAGGAAGAAGAAGGTGAAGATGATTGGCATCATTTTCATCACTTTCGCCTGCATCGGATCCGGAGGAGTCGGGTTCAACTGCTGCTGGATGAACATGGTCGCGCCCATGATGATCGGCAGAATGAAGAACGGATCCTTGATCGAGAGGTCAGTGATCCACAGCATGAACGGCGCCTGGCGCATTTCCACGCTTTCCAGCAGAACCCAGTACAGCGACAGAAAGACCGGCATCTGCACGAGGATCGGCAAGCAGCCGCCCAGCGGATTGATCTTCTCTTTCTTGTACAGCTCCATCATGGCTTGCGACATTTTCTGCCGGTCATCGCCATGTTGCTCTTTCAGCGCTGCCAGTTTCGGTGCCACGGCACGCATGCGCGCCATCGATTTGTAGCTGGCCGCCGACAGGGGGAAGAAAATCCCTTTGATCAGCATGGTCAGGAAAATGATCGACCAGCCCCAGTTACCAACGATGGCATGGATGTGCTGCAGCAACCAGAAGATCGGCTGGGCAATGAACCACAGGATGCCGTAGTCGACAGTCAGTTCCAGACCTGGGGACAACTCTTTCAGTACCGCCTGACTTTTCGGACCGGCATACAGCACAGCGCTGGTTTCAACCTTGGCGCCCGGAGCAGCGGTCAAGGTAGGACCGGTGTAACCGATGATGTAGTTGCCTTTGCTGTCTTTACGGGTCTGGACGATGTTGTTTTCGCCCTTCGCCGGAATCCACGCAGTCACGAAGTAGTGCTGCAGCCAGGCCACCCAACCACCGGTGACGGTTTCCTTGAGCTGCGCCTTGTCCATGTCCTTCATCGACACTTTCTTGTACGGCTCGGAACTTGTCCACAGGGCGGCGCCCAGGTAAGTCGCGGTGCCGGTAGCAGTTGTCGACGATGGATCAGCGCTGGCGTCGCGCTTCAACTGGGCAAACATTGCGCCGTTCCAGGGCTGAGCGCTCTGGTTATCCACAATGTAGGAGACAGCCACGTCGTACAGGCCACGTTTCACGGTGAAACGCTTGATGTAGTTGACGCCATCCTTGCTGAATTTCAGGTCAACGACGAGTTGATCCTGACCGTCAGCCAGTTGGTAAACCTTCTTCTCCGACGAGTAAACCGGACGACCGGCCGGATTTGCATCCGGGCCGTTGGTGCCGATCAGACCGCTCTGAGCCAGATATACACGTTCGCCGCCGTTATCGAACAACTGGAACGGCACATCAGGACGGTCCTGGCGACGTGGATACAGAGGCAGAGTCAGTTGTGCAACGTCGCCACCCTGTGGATCGATCGCCAGATCGAGCACATCGGTCTTGACCTGAATCAGGTCCTTGCTGGCGGCGACCGGCGTTTCGGCTGGTGCGGTGGTATCGCTGGCGGCGCGCGGAATATCGTCACTGGCGGCAGTACTGGTGCCAGTGGCGGTGTCCGGCAAACCGGATGTAGTCGTACTGGAAGCAACATTCTGAGTCGGCAGGGCAGCCTGGCCATAATCCTGGTTCCATTTAAGAACCATGACGTAGGACACGATTGCCAGGGCGACGATCAGGATCGTGCGTTTGATATCCATGATTACTCGGCCATCGAAGAAGAACGGGAGGTAGGGACAGGTGGAACCGGGTCATAACCACCGGGATTCCACGGATGACAGCGACCTAAACGACGAAAGGTCAGCCAGCCACCGCGCAGAAGGCCATGATTTTCAATGGCTTCATACGCGTAGCAGGAACAACTGGGGTAGAAGCGACAGTGGCTGGCCATTAAAGGACTAATGGCATAGCGATAAAACTGGATCGGAACGAGGGCCAGTTTACGCATCGGTACTGTCTACCCCTACAGTTTCGGTTTTGACTGCCGGAACGGGCTTGTTGCGCGCCAGACGCTTCCAGAGTTTGCCGAAATGCTGAATCAATTCGGGGTTTTCTACATCACCCAAACCTTTGCGCGCGACGATAACGATGTCCCAGCCGACCAGTGAATCCTGGTGCAGACGGAACGATTCGCGCATCAGACGTTTGAGGCGATTGCGCTCAACGGAAAGCTTTACGCTCTTTTTCCCGATAACCAGCCCGAGACGGGGGTGATCAAGATCGTTGTCGCGTGCAAGGAGCAGGAGATTTTTCCCCGGAACCTTGCCGGTAGGGGAGTCAAAGACTGCCTTGAAATGCCGGGGGGTAAGCAGACGCTTTTCCCGACTGAAGTCCTGACTCACCTCCAGTACCGGATTATCAAACTGCCAGACGCGCACGACCTTTGGCGCGACGACGCGACAGGACTGCGCGGCCGTTCTTGGTAGCCATGCGAGCACGGAAACCGTGGGTACGAGCGCGTTTGATAGTGCTTGGTTGGAAAGTACGTTTCATGTCGTGTTACCTGGTTCGTCCACAACGGGCCGGAATGGCCCCCGTTTTAAGAGACCGGGGATTCTAGAGAAAGCAAGCCTTCAGGTCAATTTCCAACCAGCGTTTCCTTATAAATAGATCTCGGCACGGTTTCAGCTCGAAAGCCTGTCCGCCAGATATAGAAATAAAGAAGGGAAGTATTTAAAGCTTTTCTGTAAAGCTTGTAAAAGCTAGACACGGCATCTTCTGTGGATAAGTGCCACCAGGCCTTGTTGCTTCTGGTGTACAGAGAATGACAACTACAGTGGAAAACCGTGTTCAGCCTGTGCTGCGCCCTCGGATAAGCTGTGTGTGGAATGGGTGGTTATCCACAGCGAGGTTATCCACCGAGTTCACCCCCCAGTTGTCCAGTGCCCTCAAGGGCGTTTATCCACAGGGCTTATTCACACGCCGTTGGTCGCTTTTAGCAGCGATAGTGCATTGATAAATGATGGCGACGGCGCTACCTGCATGTGGATAAGTGAACCGCTCGCCGCTACAATGGCCGCTTGTTTTTGCCTCACCGGCTTTCAACTTAGGGGATATCCGTGTCAGTGGAACTTTGGCAGCAGTGCGTGGAGCTTTTGCGCGAAGAGCTGCCTGCCCAACAATTCAACACCTGGATCCGTCCACTACAGGTCGAAGCCGAAGGCGACGAGTTGCGCGTCTACGCACCGAATCGTTTCGTGCTGGACTGGGTCAACGAAAAGTACCTGGGTCGCGTCATTGAGTTGCTGGATGAGCACGGCAATGGCTCGACGCCGGCGTTGTCCTTGTTAATAGGCAGCAAACGCAGCTCGGCACCCCGTGCCGCACCGAACGCGCCACTGGCGGCCGCGCAGGTTTCCCAGGCGCAGGCTAATAACGTACCTGCGAGTAACCCGGCGCCCGCGCCCGCTCCGGCCAAGCGTTCCACGCAGAAAACCGCTGAAGTCAGCGAAGAGCCGTCCCGCGACAGCTTCGACCCGATGGCCGGTGCCGCTTCGCAGCAGGCCCCGGTTCGCGCCGAACAGCGCACCGTGCAGGTAGAAGGTGCGCTCAAGCACACCAGTTATCTCAACCGCACCTTCACCTTCGAGAATTTCGTCGAAGGCAAGT
This sequence comes from Pseudomonas moraviensis, assembly GCF_900105805.1. NCBI lineage: Bacteria > Pseudomonadati > Pseudomonadota > Gammaproteobacteria > Pseudomonadales > Pseudomonadaceae > Pseudomonas > Pseudomonas moraviensis. The sequence goes on from NZ_LT629788.1 coordinate 4,901,403, forward strand.
CGAACCAGCTCGCCCGTGCGGCGGCCTGGCAGGTGGCGGACAATCCCAAGCACGGTTACAACCCGCTGTTCCTTTATGGTGGCGTCGGTCTGGGTAAGACCCACTTGATGCATGCGGTGGGCAACCATCTATTAAAGAAGAATCCGAATGCCAAGGTCGTGTACCTGCATTCCGAGCGTTTCGTGGCCGACATGGTCAAGGCGCTGCAACTGAACGCGATCAACGAGTTCAAGCGTTTCTATCGTTCGGTGGACGCTTTGCTCATCGACGACATTCAGTTCTTTGCCCGCAAGGAGCGCTCCCAGGAAGAGTTTTTCCACACCTTCAACGCTCTGCTTGAAGGTGGCCAGCAGGTCATTCTCACCAGTGACCGCTACCCGAAAGAAATCGAAGGTCTTGAGGAACGCCTCAAATCCCGCTTCGGCTGGGGCCTGACGGTGGCCGTCGAGCCGCCGGAACTCGAAACCCGCGTGGCGATCCTGATGAAGAAGGCCGACCAGGCCAAAGTCGAGTTGCCCCATGACGCCGCGTTCTTCATTGCCCAGCGCATCCGTTCCAACGTCCGCGAACTGGAGGGCGCGCTGAAACGCGTGATCGCCCACTCGCACTTCATGGGCCGCGACATCACCATCGAGCTGATTCGCGAATCCCTGAAAGACCTGTTGGCATTGCAGGACAAACTGGTCTCTGTGGATAACATTCAGCGCACCGTCGCCGAGTATTACAAGATCAAGATTTCCGACTTGCTGTCCAAGCGGCGTTCGCGCTCGGTGGCACGTCCGCGTCAGGTGGCCATGGCGTTGTCCAAGGAGCTGACCAACCACAGCCTGCCGGAAATTGGCGATGTGTTTGGCGGCCGCGACCACACCACCGTGCTGCACGCCTGCCGCAAGATCAACGAACTTAAGGAATCCGACGCGGACATCCGCGAGGACTACAAGAACCTGCTGCGTACACTGACCACTTGATGAACACCAGCGCAGCTTATTAAGGCAAGGGACTAGACCATGCATTTCACCATTCAACGCGAAGCCCTGTTGAAACCCCTGCAACTGGTCGCAGGCGTCGTCGAGCGTCGACAGACCTTGCCGGTACTGTCCAACGTGCTGTTGGTCGTCGAAGGCCAGCAATTGTCGCTGACCGGTACCGACCTTGAGGTCGAACTGGTCGGTCGTGTGCAACTTGAAGAGCCGGCCGAAACTGGTTCCATTACCGTGCCTGCGCGCAAGTTGATGGATATCTGCAAAAGCCTGCCCAACGATGCGCTGATCGACATCAAGGTCGACGAGCAGAAGCTGGTGGTAAAGGCCGGCCGTAGCCGTTTCACCCTGTCGACCCTGCCGGCCAACGATTTCCCGACCGTCGAAGAAGGCCCGGGCTCGCTGACCTGCAGCCTGGAGCAGAGCAAACTGCGTCGACTGATCGAGCGCACCAGCTTCGCCATGGCTCAGCAGGACGTGCGTTATTACCTCAACGGCATGCTGCTGGAAGTTTCCGCGGGCGTGATCCGCGCCGTGGCCACCGATGGTCACCGTCTGGCCATGTGCTCGATGCAGGCCGATATCGGTCAGCCGGATCGTCATCAGGTGATCGTGCCGCGCAAAGGTATCCTCGAACTGGCGCGTCTGCTCACCGAGCCCGATGGCAACGTCAGCATCGTCCTCGGTCAGCACCATATCCGCGCTACCACCGGCGAGTTCACCTTCACCTCGAAACTGGTCGACGGTAAATTCCCGGATTACGAGCGCGTACTGCCGAAAGGTGGCGACAAGCTGGTACTCGGCGATCGTCAGGCATTGCGTGAAGCGTTCAGCCGTACCGCGATTCTGTCCAACGAGAAGTACCGCGGTATCCGTCTGCAACTGGCCAGCGGTCAGTTGAAAATCCAGGCCAACAACCCGGAGCAGGAAGAAGCGGAAGAAGAAGTGGGTGTTGAATACAACGGCGGTTCCCTGGAAATCGGCTTTAACGTGAGCTACCTGCTCGACGTGCTGGGCGTGATGACCACCGAGCAGGTACGCCTGATCCTGTCCGACTCCAACAGCAGTGCGCTGGTGCAAGAGTCCGACAATGACGACTCGGCTTACGTTGTCATGCCGATGCGTCTGTAATCAGCTGATCCTGAATGTCGTTAAGTCGTGTTTCGGTCACCGCGGTGCGCAATCTGCACCCGGTGACCTTCTCCCCCTCCCCCCGCATCAACATCCTTTACGGCGCCAACGGCAGCGGCAAAACCAGTGTTCTGGAAGCCATTCACCTGCTGGGGCTTGCCCGTTCGTTTCGTAGCACGCGGCTGTTGCCTGTCATTCAGTACGAACAACTCGCCTGTACCGTATTCGGTCAGGTTGAACTGGCGGAAGGTGGTCAGAGTGCCTTGGGGATTTCTCGAGACCGTCAGGGCGAGTTCCAGATTCGCATCGATGGCCAGAACGCCCGCAGCGCTGCACAACTGGCCGAGATCCTGCCACTACAGTTGATCAACCCGGACAGTTTCCGTCTGCTGGAAGGTGCGCCGAAGATTCGCCGGCAGTTTCTCGATTGGGGCGTGTTCCACGTCGAACCGCGTTTCATGGCCACATGGCAGCGGCTTCAGAAGGCCTTGCGCCAGAGAAATTCTTGGCTGCGGCATGGTACACTTGACGCCGTTTCGCAAGCGGTTTGGGACAGGGAACTGTGCCAGGCCAGCGCTGAAATCGATGAATACCGCCGCGCTTACATCACAGCCTTGAAACCGGTCTTCGAACAGACCTTGAGCGAACTGGTTGAGCTCGAGGGTTTGACGCTCAGCTATTACCGAGGCTGGGACAAGGACCGCGATTTGAGCGCCGTACTGGCTGGATCCGTGCAACGGGACCAGCAGATGGGGCATACCCAGGCCGGCCCGCAACGCGCTGATTTGCGTCTCAGATTGGGCGCACACAATGCCGCGGACATCCTGTCCCGGGGTCAGCAGAAGCTGGTGGTCTGTGCGCTGCGGATTGCCCAAGGCCACCTGGTCAGCCAGGCCCGCCGCGGTCAGTGTATTTATCTGGTGGATGACTTGCCGTCCGAACTGGACGAGAGCCATCGTCGCGCGCTGTGCCGCTTGCTGGAAGACTTACGCTGCCAGGTGTTCATCACCTGTGTAGATCACGAATTACTGAGGGAAGGCTGGCAGACGGAAACGCCGGTCGCTTTGTTCCACGTGGAACAGGGCCGTATCACCCAGACCCACGACCATCGGGAGTGAAGGCATTGAGCGAAGAAAATACGTACGACTCAACGAGCATTAAAGTGCTGAAAGGCCTGGATGCCGTACGCAAACGTCCCGGTATGTACATTGGTGACACCGACGATGGCAGCGGTCTGCACCACATGGTGTTCGAGGTGGTCGACAACTCGATCGACGAAGCCCTCGCCGGCCATTGCGACGACATCAGCATCATCATCCACCCGGACGAGTCCATCACCGTTAAAGACAACGGTCGTGGCATTCCGGTAGACGTGCATAAAGAGGAAGGCGTGTCCGCCGCCGAGGTCATCATGACCGTCCTCCACGCTGGCGGTAAGTTCGACGACAACTCCTATAAAGTATCCGGCGGTCTGCACGGTGTAGGTGTGTCGGTAGTGAACGCGCTGTCCGAAGAGCTGGTTCTGACCGTTCGCCGTAGCGGCAAGATCTGGGAACAGACCTACGTCCACGGCGTACCTCAGGCGCCAATGGCCATCGTTGGCGACAGCGAGACCACCGGTACGCAGATTCACTTCAAGGCTTCCAGCGAAACCTTCAAGAACATTCACTTCAGCTGGGACATCCTCGCCAAGCGCATTCGTGAACTGTCCTTCCTCAACTCCGGTGTCGGCATCGTCCTCAAGGATGAGCGCAGCGGCAAGGAAGAGCTGTTCAAGTACGAAGGCGGCCTGCGTGCATTCGTTGAATATCTGAACACCAACAAGACTGCGGTCAATCAGGTGTTCCACTTCAATATCCAGCGTGAAGACGGCATCGGCGTGGAAATCGCCCTGCAGTGGAACGACAGCTTCAATGAGAACCTGTTGTGCTTCACCAACAACATTCCGCAGCGCGACGGCGGTACTCACCTGGTGGGCTTCCGTTCGGCACTGACTCGTAACCTGAACAACTACATCGAGCAGGAAGGTCTGGCGAAGAAGCACAAAGTCGCCACAACCGGTGACGATGCCCGTGAAGGCCTGACCGCAATCATCTCGGTGAAAGTCCCGGATCCGAAGTTCAGCTCGCAGACCAAAGACAAGCTGGTGTCTTCCGAAGTGAAAACTGCGGTTGAGCAGGAGATGGGCAAATACTTCTCCGACTTCCTCCTGGAAAACCCCAACGAAGCCAAGCTGGTGGTCGGCAAGATGATCGACGCCGCGCGTGCCCGTGAAGCCGCGCGCAAGGCGCGTGAGATGACCCGCCGCAAAGGCGCGCTGGACATCGCCGGCCTGCCGGGCAAGCTCGCTGACTGCCAGGAAAAAGACCCGGCGCTGTCCGAACTGTACCTCGTGGAAGGTGACTCCGCGGGCGGCTCTGCCAAGCAGGGACGTAACCGCAAGACCCAGGCGATCCTGCCGTTGAAGGGCAAGATCCTCAACGTCGAGAAGGCCCGTTTCGACAAGATGATCTCGTCCCAGGAAGTGGGCACGCTGATCACCGCGCTGGGCTGCGGCATCGGTCGCGAAGAGTACAACATCGACAAGCTGCGCTATCACAACATCATCATCATGACCGATGCTGACGTCGACGGTTCGCACATCCGTACCCTGCTGCTGACCTTCTTCTTCCGTCAGTTGCCGGAGCTGATCGAGCGGGGCTACATCTACATCGCCCAGCCGCCGCTGTACAAGGTCAAGAAAGGCAAGCAAGAGCAATACATCAAAGACGACGACGCCATGGAAGAGTACATGACGCAGTCGGCCCTTGAAGATGCAAGCCTGCACCTCAACGAAGAAGCCCCGGGCATTTCCGGTGAAGCGCTGGAGCGTCTGGTGAATGACTTCCGCATGGTCATGAAGACCCTCAAGCGTCTGTCGCGCCTGTACCCACAGGAGCTGACCGAGCACTTCATCTACCTGCCAGCCGTCAGCCTGGAAACACTGGGCGACCACGCAGCGATGCAAGAGTGGCTGGCCCAGTACGAAGTTCGCCTGCGTACCAACGAGAAGTCCGGCCTGGTCTACAAGGCCAGCCTGCGCGAAGACCGTGAACGTGGCGTCTGGCTGCCAGAGGTCGAGCTGATCTCCCACGGCCTGTCGAACTACGTCACCTTCAACCGCGACTTCTTCGGCAGCAACGACTACAAAACCGTGGTCACCCTGGGCGCGCAACTCAGCACCCTGCTCGACGAAGGTGCGTACATCCAGCGTGGAGAACGCAAGAAAGCCGTTACCGAGTTCAAGGAAGCGCTCGACTGGCTGATGGCCGAAAGTACCAAGCGCCACACTATCCAGCGCTATAAAGGTCTGGGCGAAATGAACCCGGATCAACTGTGGGAAACCACCATGGACCCAAGCGTGCGCCGCATGCTGAAAGTCACCATCGAAGACGCCATCGGCGCAGATCAGATCTTCAACACCCTGATGGGTGATGCGGTCGAACCTCGCCGGGACTTCATCGAAAGCAACGCGTTGGCAGTATCCAACCTGGACTTCTGATCTGGTTGCTACCCGCTCAGAAAAACCCCGGCCAGTGCGCCGGGGTTTTTTATGTCTGAAGGAACGAGCTCAGCGATACCAGCGGCTGAGCGCCCCCGGCTCTCCGCGCAGCTCGCTCTGCACCGTGGTCAACATGTCGCTCATGCGCTGCACAAACGTATGGTTTTGCGCCAATGTCACCCGCCCCTGCCGGGCAATCGTCCTGCGCTCATCATCGTGCTCGAGGTAATAAGCGCAGATCTCCAGCAAGTCCTGAGTGTCCCGGTAGATCACCAGATCTTTGCCATCGGTGAACAGCCTGTGCAGATCCTCCTTGTCGTTGGTGACAAGGAAGCCGCCACAGCTGAGCACATCGAAGACGCGCATCGGCAGACCGGATTCGACGAACGAACGGATGATGTTGAGGTTGATTTTCGAGCGCTGGAAAATCCTTGGCATCTCAGTGAAGTGCTCGGCATGTTGGACATAGCTGCTTACCTGGGCCTGCCATTCATCATTGCCATACACGGCAACCCTGAAACGTTTTTCAAGCCGCTGGATGACCTCGATGCGTTCCTGCCACGAGTGCTCTCTACCCAGCAGGTAAGCGAGTTTTTCCGCCACCGACAAATAGCGATCGCCCGCCAGCGGGTAGTTGGACTCCAGCTTGATGGTGCTGATGAACTCATCAGCCAGTTGCGCCGACAGGTTGAAGAAACCGTCGGACTGATCCAGCGAGTCGATCAGTCGCTTGCAACGCTCACCGGTCTGCGACGACAGATGCGGCAATATCGAGGTGCGAAACTCAGTGCGGGTCAGGTTCGCAACGAAGCTGATGTCATGTTCCGCCAGTGAATGCTGCTCGTGAACATCGATCTGGCTGATGCGCTCCAGGTTCGCCGCGACCGGCAGATGGTAAACCTGACGAACCCCGCTCTGCCTCAGCCGCCGGGCCACTGCCGCGTCGTAGATGAAGGTAAAGCTGTGCGAATGATTGATGGCCTTGTCGTAGATCGGGTAACACGGGGTATCGATCACCCAGGCCAGGTAAGGGATTTTCAGCAGCTCGCAGACTTCACTGATGTACTGATTGAAGTTGATGGTAAGCACATAGTCGGGTCGCGTGCTCATCAGGCCCATGACGTTGTCTTCGTTCAGCGCCAGCGTTGTCACGCGCAGACCCAGGGCCTGCAATGCCTCGGCACAGTCACCCGAGATGACGGTGGCCTCGAACACTACTATAGAGGCGGCGGTTTTTGATTGTTCGGAATACGCAGTCAATTCCCTCAGACCTTTTTCATCTTTGATAATTTTCCGGCCGTCGTGGCTCACTCATTCCCGGTCGCCACACTCTCCAACCGATACCCATAGCCATAAATCGTCAGCAGTTGCCAACCCCGATCCGCGGTCAGCCCGAGCTTGTTGCGCAGCCGGTAGATGTGCGTATCCAGCGGTCGCGAGGAAGTGGTCTCTTCGTTTGGCCAGAAGCGCTCATACAGATAATCCCGCGACAACGGCCGACCCAGATTACTGAACAGACACCGCGCCAGGCGATACTCGCGTTCAGTCATGAGAATCGGTTTGCCTTCACGGGTGACGGTCAGTTCGGCGTCGTCGAAAGTCAGATCGTGAAAGGTCTGCACTTCACCCGCCGCGCTGCGCGGTTGGCTATGCCGACGCAATACCGCCGCCACCCTCGCCTTCAACTCGTTGGGGCGAAACGGCTTGCTGACATAATCATCGGCGCCGGCATTCAAGGCTTGAACGATATCGCTCTCGCCATCGCGGCTGGTCAGCATGATCGCTGCCGGTGGCGCATCCATGTGTTCGCGGGTCCAGCGCAGCAGCGCCAGACCTGTCAGGTCGGGGAGTTGCCAGTCGAGGATCAGCAGGTCGAAAGTCTCCCGACGCAGCTGGCGCAACAAGTCTTCGCCGCGCTCGAAGCTGTGCAGTGACCATGGCTGTTCTCCGGCCTCGGCCATTTGCTCCAGGGTTTGCTCGACCCGGCGCAGCTCGGCGGGTTCGTCGTCCAGAATGGCAACGCGCATCGGCGGTGTTCCTTGTCGCTGGGGCTGGGATGTCGACAATAACCACTCTACAGCCACGATGAAAGAAGCGGCCCGTTGGCGTTCGACGTCCGCTATGATTCTTCGGGTCCACGCCTCAGACCTGAGACCTATGAAACCCACCACACGGCCTTGCCGTTCGCGCCATGCGTAAACCTCAACGCCGACATGAAAGTCGTGAGCCAAGCCAGGTGCAGCGTCTATTCCGGCGACTGGTGCGCGAGTGGTTGTGGATAAGTCTAGTGCTATTGCCGCTGACTGCCCTGTTGTCTTATCGCGCCCAGGACAATCTGCACAATCCCTCTCCTGCCTCTGGCGCGCTGCTGTCGGTGGCGATGGTCGCGGGTGTGCTGGGATTATTGCTGTGGCGGCCGCGTTGGGCGCTGTGGGTAACCTTGACTGGTATGGCGTGTACGCTGATCAGCAGCGCCATACTCGCTGAGATTCGCTACTGGTGGTCGCCCACGTCTGCCGCGCTGGGCATGTTGTTCGGTTACCTGATCTGGAACTGGCGGCGCCTGAGTGTGGTGCTCACCTACTTCGGCTGGGAGCTGGCGCGTCTGGACAGCGAACCGAAGGTCTTCCCGGAGCGACGCCGGACCCGCTTCACCGGCGCTGACCGTTTGCAGGGACAGATCATGGCGCTCGAACAAGCCATGAGCCGCACCCGCGATACGCGGCGCTTCATTGCCGATGGCCTGGAGTATTTGCCTGTGGCGACGCTGATCAGCGACCCGCAGGGCAAGATTCTGCTAGGCAATCGTAAAGCACGTGAGTTGTTCGACGATCCGTTGGTGGGCGATGACGTACTCGATCAACTGGCACGACTCGGCTATCCGGAATTATCCACAGCGCCGCGACCAGCGCTGGCAACGCTGGCGCTGCTGGAATTTCGTGATCACAAGGAACGCAGTCTGCGCCTGGAAAGAGCGGCGCTGCTGCCGGTCGACGGCGATACGCCAATCGGTTGGCTGCTCAGCCTGACTGACTTGAGCGCTGAACGCGCGGCGGAGGAACAGCGCGGCGTGCTGCTGCGTTTTCTTTCCCACGACCTGCGCGCCCCCCATTCGGCGATCCTCGCCCTGCTCGATGTGCATCGTCACCAGGCGGGGGCCGACGCACCGTTGTTCGAGCAGATCGAACGCCAGGTTCGCCGCGCGCTGGATCTGACCGATGGTTTTGTCCTGTTGGCGCGAGCTGAGTCCGAGACCTACCAGTTCCGCCCGACGTTATTCGCGATGCTGGTCTTGGACGTGCTGGATCAGGCCTTACCCATCGCCCAGCAGAAACGTATCGAACTGCTGAATCAAGTCGACGAGGAATGTCAGGAGCGGCTGATTCTCGCCGATCAGGGGTTGCTGACGCGCGCCCTGTTCAACCTGCTGGAGAACGCGATCAAGTACAGTCCGGCAGACACAACTGTGCAACTGAAGGTGACTTGTCACGGGCCATGGCTGCGCTGCGAATTGACCGACCAGGGCAAGGGCATCGCTGCCGATGAATTGCCTGACCTGTTCAGCCAGTATCGGCGCTTCTCCTCGGCCCAGGGCATCGACGGCGTGGGCCTGGGCCTGTCGATGGTCAAGGCGGTGATCGATCATCATGGCGGCACGATCGAGTGTCACAGCGTGGTCGATGCGGGAACCACCTTCTGCATCGAGTTGCCGCTGATTGCAGAATGAAGGGGCACAAAAAAACCGGCTATAACGGCCGGTTTTTTTACATCCGAATAAAACTTATGCACGGATTTCGTTCAACTTATCGATTTTGAAATATGTATAAAAATCAGCAAGTTATAGAACGATTACGGTCATTTCAGGCGAAAGCGTACACAGGTTATCCACAAAATTCAGACAGCCAGTCGATCACTTGCGGCCGGCGCCTGTGGCGCCGGTGGCAGCGAGCCCATCTCGCGTTGGGTTTTCTCGTTCCACGCTTGCACTCGGTCATTCAGATCAGCGATGGCCCGCGGCCCACTACCTTCGGCATACATCGGTTCGCCAATGACCACGGTGATAACTCCGGACTGTTTGCCCCAGCCGATTTTCGGCCAGAATTTGCCGGCATTGTGTGCAATCGGCAGCACCGGAAGCGCCGCATTCACTGCCAATGCGCTGCCACTGCGGGAGAATTTTCCGACGGTGCCGTAGGGCACTCGTGTGCCTTCAGGGAAGATCAGCACCCAGACGTTGTCCTTGAGCAGCTCGTCGCCTTTGGCCGCGACTTGTTTGAGCGCGGCTTTGGGGTTGTCGCGGTCGATGGCGATCGGGCGCAGCATGGCCATGGCCCAGCCGAAGAACGGTACGTAAAGCAGTTCGCGCTTGAGCACCTGGCTCAAGGGCGAGAAATAAGCGGAGAGAAAAAACGTCTCCCAAGTGCTCTGGTGGTTCGACTGAATCACACAGGGCCGGTCCGGCACGTTTTCCGCACCTTTGATTTCGTAGCGGATACCGAGGAACACCTTGGTCAGCCACAGGGCGCAACGGCACCAGTACACGTTGATAAAACGATAGCGCGCTTTGAAAGACAGAAAGGGCGCAATGAAAAAGCTCAGGCTGCACCACAGCAACGCTGTTGTGCCCAGCAGCAGATAGAAAAGAAAGATTCTGAAGGCCCGCAGTATCGACATGGCGACGGTTACCGTTACGGGGCAATGCCCGACTGTTCAAGCGCACTCCCGAGCAATCCCTGGCCAGGAAATTCAGAAGTACTCTAGTTGTGGATAAGTTCTGCGGCAATCGCCGCCAGATCGTCAAAAATCAGAGTGCCAACCGGCAGGGTCTTGCCCTGAGTCTTCTCGCCTTTTCCGGTCTTCACCAAAACTGGCTGTGAATCGACGGCTTTGGCGGCCTCCAGGTCACCAAGGCTGTCGCCGACGAACCAGACATTGGTCAGCTCGACGTTGTAATGCGCGGCGATGGTTTTCAGCATCCCCGGTTTCGGCTTGCGGCAATCGCAACCTTCATCCGGGCCATGCGGGCAGTAAACGATCAAGCCGACTTCACCGCCCTGCTCCGCCACCAGCTCGCGCAGGCGCGCGTGCATGGCGTCGAGGGTGGCGAGGTCGTAATAGCCGCGAGCAATGCCCGACTGGTTGGTGGCCACCGCCACCGTCCAGCCGGCCTTGCTCAACTGCGCGATCGCTGCGATCGAGCCGGGCAGCGGAATCCACTCCTCCACCGACTTGATGTAGGCATCGGAGTCGTAATTGATCACGCCGTCACGATCGAGAATCAGCAGTTTCAACAGCAATCCCTCAACCCAACAGCGAAATGTCGGCAACGCCGAGGAACAGGCCACGCAGGCGCGCCAGCAGCGCGTAACGGTTGGCCCGCACATTGGCGTCGTCGGCATTGACCATCACCGCGTCGAAGAACGCGTCGACCGGCTCGCGCAGTGCCGCCAGGCGCGCCAGCGATTCGTTGTACTGACGCGCCGCGGCCATCGGCTGCACCGCCTGATCCGCTTGCTGGATCGCCGAATACAGCGAGAACTCGTTGGCATTGTCGAAGTACTTGGCTTCGACCACAGTGGGTACCGAGCCTTCGACTTTGCTCAACAGGTTCGACACCCGCTTGTTCACCGCCGCCAGCGCTGCCGCTTCCGGCAGTTTGCGGAAGGCCTGCACCGCTTGTACACGCTGGTCGAAGTCCAGCGCCGAACCCGGCTTGAGCGCACGTACCGACAGGTAGGTGGCGACATCGACGCCTTCGTCTTCATAGCGCGCTCGCAGACGGTCGAAGATGAACTCCAGCACCGCCTCGTTGAGGCCGGCAGCCTTGACCTTGCCGCCGAACGCAGTCACGGCGAAGGCCACGGCGTCGTTCAGGTCGAGATCGAGTTTCTTTTCGATCAGGATACGCAGCACACCCAGTGCCGCGCGGCGCAGGGCATACGGGTCTTTGCTGCCGGTTGGCAGCATGCCGATACCGAAGATACCGACCAGGGTGTCGAGTTTGTCGGCGATGGCGACGGCTGCACCGGTCAGGGTCGCCGGCAATTCCGCGCCGGCACCGCGTGGCATGTACTGCTCGTTCAATGCCAGCGCGACGTCCTGCGGCTCGCCGTCATTGAGGGCGTAGTAATAACCGGCGACGCCTTGCATCTCCGGGAACTCGCCGACCATTTCGGTGGCCAGGTCGCACTTCGACAGCAGGCCTGCGCGGGCAGCCCACGAAGCGTTGCCGCCGATGCGTGCGGCGATGTACGCGGCCAGTTTCGATACGCGCTCGGCCTTGTCGTAGACGCTGCCGAGTTTTTCCTGGAACACCACGTTCTGCAGGCGCAGGTTGAACGCTTCGAGCTTCTGCTTCTTGTCCTGCTTGAAGAAGAACTCGGCGTCGGTCAGACGTGGGCGCACGACTTTCTCATTGCCGGCGATGATCTGCTGCGGGTCTTTGCTTTCGATATTGGCCACAGTGATGAAACGTGGCAGCAACTTGCCGTCGGCATCCAGCAGGCAGAAGTACTTCTGGTTGTCCTGCATGGTGGTGATCAGCGCTTCCTGCGGCACGTCGAGGAAACGCTCCTCGAACGAGCACACCAGCGGAACCGGCCATTCGACCAGCGCGGTCACTTCGTCGAGCAGCGCCGGTGGCACGATCGCAGTGCCTTCCTGGCGCGTGGCCAGTTCTTCGGTACGCTTGCTGATGATTTCGCGACGCTCGTTGGCGTCGGCCAATACGTACGCGGCACGCAGGTCGGCGAGGTAGCTCGACGGCGAACCGATGCGCACGGCTTCCGGATGATGGAAACGGTGACCACGGGAATCTCGGCCAGCCTTCTGCGCGAGGATGGTGCAGTCGATGACCTGGTCACCGAGCAGCATCACCAGCCACTGGGTCGGACGCACGAACTCTTCCTTGCGCGCACCCCAACGCATGCGTTTCGGGATTGGCAGGTCGTTCAACGAATCTTCGACGATGGTCGGCAGCAGGCTCGCGGTCGGTTTGCCGGCGATGTTCTGGCTGTAGCGCAGTTTCGGACCGCTTTGATCGATTTCGCTCAAGTCGACGCCGCACTTTTTGGCGAAGCCGAGGGCGGCCTGAGTCGGATTGCCGTCAGCGTCGAACGCGGCCTGACGTGGCGGGCCGTCGAGGTTGATGCTGCGATCCGGCTGCTGAGTGGCCAGCGCAGTGATCAGCACGGCCAGGCGACGCGGCGCGGCATAAACGGTTTTGCTTTCGTAGCTCAGGCCGGCGGCTTGCAGGCCCTTGTCGATACCGGCGAGGAACGCTTCAGCCAACGTATTGAGGGCTTTGGGTGGCAGTTCTTCGGTGCCCAGTTCAACCAGAAAATCTTGCGCACTCATTGTGCAGCCTCCAGCTTGGCCAGTACTTCGTCACGCAGGTCCGGGGTCGCCATCGGGAAGCCCAGCTTGGCGCGTGCCAGCAGGTAGGCTTGCGCAACGGAACGCGCCAGGGTGCGCACGCGCAGAATGTATTGCTGACGCGCAGTCACCGAGATCGCCCGGCGCGCATCCAGCAGGTTGAAGGTATGCGAAGCCTTCAGCACCATTTCGTAGCTTGGCAACGGCAGCGGCTGGTCGAGTTCGATCAGGCGCTTGGCTTCGCTTTCATAGAAGTCGAACAGTTCGAACAGTTTGTCGACGTTGGCGTGTTCGAAGTTGTAGGTGGACTGCTCCACTTCGTTCTGGTGGAACACGTCGCCGTAGGTGACTTTGCCGAACGGGCCGTCAGCCCAGACCAGGTCGTAGACCGAATCGACGCCTTGCAGGTACATGGCCAGGCGCTCGAGACCGTAGGTGATCTCGCCGGTCACCGGGTAGCACTCGATGCCCCCCGCTTGCTGGAAGTAGGTGAACTGGGTGACCTCCATGCCGTTGAGCCAGACTTCCCAGCCCAGACCCCAGGCGCCGAGGGTCGGCGATTCCCAGTTGTCTTCGACGAAACGGATGTCGTGGACCAGCGGATCGAGGCCGACATGCTTGAGCGAGCCCAGATACAGTTCCTGGAAGTTGTCCGGGTTCGGCTTGAGCACCACCTGAAACTGGTAGTAGTGCTGCAGACGGTTCGGGTTTTCGCCGTAACGGCCGTCAGTCGGACGGCGGCTTGGCTGTACGTAAGCGGCGTTCCAGGTTTCCGGGCCGATGGCGCGCAGGAAGGTCGCGGTGTGGAAAGTGCCGGCGCCTACTTCCATATCGTAGGGCTGAAGTACCACACAACCTTGCTCGGCCCAGTATTGCTGGAGCGCGAGGATCAAGTCTTGGAAGGTACGCACGGCTGGCGTAGGCTGGCTCACGAAATTCACCTGTTTCTTGGGCTGCGATTTAAAGAGCGGGAGTATACCCGATTCGTTGCTGCGCACGCCCCCTGGAGCCTTATGCCACGCTGCTTTTGGTGTACCGAAGATCCGCTGTACATGGCTTATCACGATCAGGAGTGGGGCACGCCGCTACGCGATGCGCAGGGTTTGTTCGAGTTGCTTTTGCTCGAAGGGTTCCAGGCCGGGCTGTCGTGGATCACCGTGCTGCGCAAGCGCGAGCGTTATCGTCAGGTGCTCTTCGGCTTCGATGTGCAGCGCGTGGCGCAGATGAGCGACGCCGAGATCGATGAACTGATGCTCGACCCTGGCATCATCCGCAACCGCCTGAAACTCAACGCTGCCCGGCGCAATGCGCAAGCCTGGCTGGCGCTGGAGGATCCGGTGGCGTTCCTCTGGTCGTTCGTTGGCGACCGACCGATCATCAATCATTTCAAGGATCGCAGCGAAGTCCCGGCGATCACCCCCCAAGCGCTGGCGATGAGCAAAGCGCTGAAAAAGGCCGGCTTCACCTTCGTCGGCCCGACCATTTGCTACGCGCTGATGCAGGCCTCGGGCATGGTCATGGACCACACCCAGGATTGCGACCGCTACGCGCAGCTTGCCAACGGCGGTTAGAATGCCCGCCTCGCGCATCGCACATAATCAGGAGTGACCTGTGGAAAAGTTTAAAGGCGCCTTGCTGGTAGGCGCTCTGCGGCTGTTTGCCCTGCTGCCATGGCGAGCCGTGCAAGCCGTGGGTTCGGCGATCGGCTGGATCATGTGGAAAACCCCCAACCGCTCCCGCGACGTGGTGCGGATCAACCTTGCCAAGTGTTTTCCACAGATGGATGCGGCCGAGCGCGAGCGTCTGGTCGGTCAGAGTCTGAAGGACATCGGCAAGTCGCTGACAGAAAGCGCCTGCGCATGGATCTGGCCGGCGCAGCGTTCGATTGATCTGGTCCGCGAAGTCGAAGGCCTCGATGTGCTCAAGGATGCGCTGGCTTCGGGCAAAGGCGTGGTCGGCATCACCAGCCACCTGGGCAACTGGGAAGTGCTCAACCATTTCTATTGCAGCCAGTGCAAACCGATCATTTTCTACCGTCCGCCGAAGCTCAAGGCTGTGGATGAATTGCTGCGCAAACAGCGCGTGCAACTGGGCAACAAGGTCGCTGCTTCCACCAAGGAGGGCATCCTCAGTGTGATCAAGGAAGTGCGCAAGGGTGGTGCAGTTGGCATTCCCGCCGACCCGGAACCGGCCGAGTCCGCCGGGATTTTCGTGCCGTTCTTCGCCACTCAGGCACTGACCAGCAAATTCGTGCCGAACATGCTCGCCGGCGGCAAAGCGGTCGGAGTGTTCCTGCACGCCCTGCGCCTGCCTGACGGCTCAGGCTACAAAGTGATCCTCGAAGCCGCGCCAGAAGCGATGTACAGCACCGATACCGCAGAGTCCTGCGCAGCCATGAGCAAAGTGGTCGAGCGTTACGTCGCGGCGTATCCGAGCCAGTACATGTGGAGCATGAAACGCTTCAAGAAGCGTCCGCCGGGTGAGGCGCGTTGGTACTGAGCAACCTCGATAGCGTGACGGTTGATGCAGACGGGCTCGCCTTGCTCAATCGGTAGCTCAAGGCGCCTGTCGCTCGAGCTTCTTCAGGAACACCGTCATCTCCTTTTCGGCCTGTTTGTCACCCTGGGCGCGGGCCGCTTCCAGGCCTTGTTCCCAGGCCTGACGCGCAGCGGCGTGATCGCCCAGCGCCAGCTGCGCCTTGCCCAGCAATTTCCACGCTGCCGAGTATTTCGGATCGAACGCCACACAGCGCTGAAAATGCTCGGCAGCCCTGGCGTTTTCACCCAGATCCAGATAACCCTTGCCCAGGCCGAAGCGCAACAGAGCGTTATCCACACCCTTGGCGAGCATTTTTTCCAGGGATTCGAGCATTGGTGGATTCCTTTCTTTTGTTCGTCAGAGAACCTGCGAGTCTTTCATACCGCTTTCGCGAGCAGGCTGGACACACGAAAATCGGATCAGAAAAAGCTCAGACCCACATGAAACAGCTTCTCCACATCGCGAATATGTTTTTTATCCACAAGGAACAGAATCACATGGTCGCCCGCTTCGATCACCGTGTGGTCGTGGGCGATGATCACTTTCTCGTTGCGGATCACCGCGCCGATGGTGGTGCCCGGCGGCAGGCCGATCTTCTCGATCGGCTTGCCGATCACCTTGCTGGATTTCGCATCACCGTGGGCAATCGCTTCAATCGCTTCCGCCGCGCCCCGTCGCAGTGAGTGCACGCTGACGATATCGCCGCGGCGCACGTGGGCGAGCAAGGTGCCGATGGTCGCCAGTTGCGGGCTGATGGCGATGTCGATGTCGCCGCCCTGGATCAGGTCGACATAAGCCGGGTTGTTGATGATCGTCATGACCTTCTTCGCCCCCAGCCGTTTGGCCAGTAGCGAGGACATGATGTTGGCTTCATCATCATTGGTCAGGGCGAGGAAGATATCGGCGTCGGCGATGTTCTCCTCCAGCAGCAGATCGCGGTCCGAGGCACTGCCCTGCAAGACCACGGTGCTGTCGAGGGTGTCGGAGAGATAGCGGCAGCGCGCCGGGCTCATCTCGATGATCTTCACCTGATAGCGGCTTTCGATGGCCTCGGCCAGGCGCTCGCCGATCTGCCCGCCACCGGCGATGACGATGCGTTTGTAGGTCTCGTCGAGACGGCGCATTTCGCTCATCACCGCGCGGATGTCCTCACGGGCGGCGATGAAGAACACTTCGTCATCGGCTTCGATCACCGTGTCGCCCTGGGGCAGGATCGGCCGGTCACGGCGGAAGATCGCCGCCACGCGGGTTTCGACGTTCGGCATGTGCTCGCGCAACTGGCGCAGTTGCTGACCCACCAGCGGCCCGCCGTAATAGGCGCGCACCGCCACCAGTTGCGCCGCGCCTTCGGCGAAGTCGATCACCTGCAAGGCGCCGGGATGCTGGATCAGGCGCTTGATGTAATTGGTCACCACTTGCTCGGGGCTGATCAGCACGTCGACCGGAATCGCTTCGTTCTGGAACAGCTGTTCCTCGCGGTTGAGGTACGACGCTTCGCGCACCCGGGCGATCTTGGTCGGCGTGTGGAACAGCGTGTGCGCGACCTGGCAGGCGACCATGTTGGTCTCGTCGCTGTTGGTCACCGCGACCAGCATGTCGGCGTCGTCGGCACCGGCCTGACGCAGCACCGACGGCAGCGAGCCGCGGCCCTGCACAGTGCGGATGTCGAGGCGGTCGCCGAGGTCGCGCAGGCGCTCGCCGTCGGTGTCGACCACGGTGATGTCGTTGGCCTCGCTGGCCAGATGTTCGGCCAGCGAACCGCCGACCTGTCCCGCACCGAGGATGATGATTTTCATCCAGTCACTCCATGAATCCGTTTAGCCGCGCGCGGCAGCGATCTTGATCAGCTTGGCGTAGTAGAACCCGTCATGCCCGCCCTGCTGGGCCAGCAATTGGCGACCATGGGGCTGCTTGATCCCGGCGCTGGTGGCCAGATCCAGTTCGCGGGCACCCGGAGTGCGCTCAAGGAACGCGGCGACGACTTCAGTGTTCTCGGTCGGCAGCGTCGAGCAGGTGGCGTAGAGCAGGATGCCGCCGACCTCAAGGGTTTTCCACATGGCGTCGAGCAGTTCGCCTTGCAGTTGCGCGAGGGCGACGATGTCGTCGGGCTGGCGGGTCAGCTTGATGTCCGGATGGCGGCGGATCACCCCGGTGGCCGAGCACGGCGCATCGAGGAGGATGCGCTGGAACGGTTTGCCGTCCCACCACTTCGCCGTATCGCGGCCGTCGGCGGCGATCAGTTCAGCGTTCAAGCCGAGGCGTTCGAGGTTTTCCTTAACGCGCACCAGCCGTTTGGCTTCCAGATCCACCGCGACTACGCCGGCCAGCGCCGGTTCGGCTTCGAGGATATGGCAGGTCTTGCCGCCCGGGGCGCAGCAGGCGTCGAGCACCCGTTGGCCGGGCGCCAGATCGAGCAGATCGGCGGCCAGTTGCGCGGCTTCATCCTGCACGCTGATCCAGCCTTCGGCGAAACCCGGGAGGCTGCGTACATCGGCGGCGGCTTCGAGGACGATGCCGTCGCGGCTGTACACGCAAGGTGTCGCGGCGATCCCGGCTTCCCCCAGCAGCGCGAGATAAGCGTCGCGATTGTGATGGCGGCGGTTGACCCGCAGGATCATCGGCGGATGCGCGTTGTTCGCTGCACAGATCGCTTCCCATTGTTCCGGCCAGAAGGCTTTCAGGGATTTTTGCAGCCAGCGCGGGTGAGCGGTGCGCACTACGGGGTCGCGTTCTAGTTCGGCGAAAATCGTCTCGCTTTCGCGCTGGGCATTTCGCAGCACGGCGTTGAGCAGACCTTTGGCCCAAGGCTTTTTCAGCTTGTCGGCGCAACCGACGGTTTCGCCGATGGCGGCGTGGGCCGGTACACGGGTGTAGAGCAATTGATACAGACCAACCAGCAGCAGCGCCTCGACATCGGCGTCGGCGGCTTTGAATGGTTTCTGCAGCAGTTTTTCCGCCAGCGCTGAAAGACGCGGCTGCCAGCGTGCGGTGCCGAAGGCCAGATCCTGGGTGAAACCGCGATCGCGATCCTCGACCTTGTCCAGTTGCGTCGGCAGTGAGCTGTTCAGCGAAGCCTTGCCGCTGAGTACGGCAGCGAGGGCCTTGGCGGCGGCCAGACGCGGGTTCATTGCGCGTCCACCGCTGCGCCGAGCACGCTGCCGACGGCGAACTTCTCGCGGCGGCTGTTGAACAGATCGCTGAAGTTCAGGGCTTTGCCGCCGGGCAGTTGCAGGCGGGTCAGGCATAGCGCTTGGGCACCGCAGGCGACGATCAGGCCGTCCTTGCTGGCGCTGAGGATTTCGCCCGGAGCGCCAGTGCCTTCGGCCACTGTCGCGGCCAGCACTTTCAACGCTTCGCCATTGAGCGTGCTGTGGGTGATCGGCCACGGGTTGAAGGCGCGTACTAGGCGTTCAAGCTCAAGCGCCGGACGGCTCCAGTCGATGCGCGCTTCGTCTTTGTTCAGTTTGTGCGCGTAGGTGGCGAGCTCATCGTTTTGCACCTCGCCTTCAAGCGTGCCGGCAGCCAGACCGGCAATCGCCTGGACCACGGCGGGCGGACCCATCTCGGCGAGGCGATCATGCAGACTGCCGCCGGTATCTTCGGCGCTGATCGGAGTGACGACCTTGAGCAGCATCGGCCCGGTATCGAGGCCGGCTTCCATGCGCATCACGGTTACGCCACTTTCGGCATCGCCGTGTTCGACGGCGCGCTGGATCGGCGCCGCACCGCGCCAGCGCGGCAGCAGCGACGCATGGCTGTTGATGCAGCCCAGGCGCGGAATATCCAGCACCGCTTGCGGCAGGATCAGACCGTAGGCGACCACCACCATCAAGTCCGGCTTGAGCGCGGCCAGTTCAGCCTGGGCGTCGGCATTGCGCAAGGTCGGCGGTTGCAACACCTGGATATTATTTTCCAACGCGAGTTGTTTGACCGGGCTCGGCATGAGTTTTTGCCCACGGCCGGCCGGGCGATCCGGCTGGGTGTAGACCGCGACGATCTCGTACGGGCTGCTCAGCAGGGCCTTGAGGTGTTCGGCGGCAAATTCCGGGGTACCGGCAAAAACAATGCGCAGTGGCTCAGTCATGAAAGGCGTCTCATAAAAAGAAAAAGGCTTGCCGCAGCAAGCCTTTGAAGAGGGGCATCAAGCGTTCTGGCGGTGCAGCTTTTCCAGCTTCTTCTTGATCCGGTCGCGTTTGAGCGTGGACAGGTAATCGACGAACAATTTGCCGTTGAGGTGGTCGCATTCGTGCTGGATGCACACCGCGAGCAGGCCTTCGGCGATCAGCTCATAGGGCTTGCCGTCGCGGTCCAGCGCCTTGATTTTGACCTTCTGCGGGCGGTCGACGTTTTCGTAGAAGCCCGGTACCGAGAGGCAGCCTTCCTGGTACTGGTCCATGTCGTCGGTCAGCGGTTCGAACTCGGGGTTGATGAACACCCGTGGCTCGGTTCGGTCTTCGGACAGGTCCATCACGACGATACGTTTGTGCACGTTGACCTGGGTCGCGGCGAGGCCGATGCCCGGCGCTTCATACATTGTTTCAAACATGTCGTCGACCAACTGACGCACTTCGTCGTCCACTACGGCCACTGGTTTGGCGATAGTGCGCAGACGTGGGTCCGGAAATTCGAGGATGTTTAAAATGGCCATAGGCTTCGATTGCTGCACACGTTGAGTAAAGTCGGGTCGATGGCCTGGCGGGTCCGAAGATGCAGGCTACCGTTGTGAAGCGTAGCTTCTGAAAAACAGAAGCGAGCCACGGGGGCTCTGACGATTCACGCGAATGCACATGATAAAGGGATTCACTGCATGAGGAAAACACTACTCGCCCTGCTGCTTCTGGCTTCGGCCGGCGCCGCTCAAGGGCAAGTGCAACTCAGGGATGGTTTTCCACAGCAATACACGGTGGTTTCCGGAGACACCCTCTGGGACATTTCCGGCAAATACCTGCGCGAGCCCTGGCAATGGCCACAACTGTGGCGCGCCAACCCGGGGATCGAAAACCCCAACCTGATCTATCCCGGTGACACGCTGACCCTCAGCTACGTCGACGGCCAGCCGCAACTGACCGTCAATCGTGGCGAGTCGCGCGGCACCATCAAGCTCTCGCCACGAATTCGCACCAGCCCGGTGGCCGAGGCGATTCCGAGCATTCCGCTGAAATCGATCAACAGCTTTCTGCTGAGCAACCGCATCGTCGACAAGGCCGAAGACTTCGAGAAGGCGCCGTACATCGTCGCCGGCGATGCCGAGCGGGTGCTCAGTGGCACCGGTGACCGCATCTTCGCACGCGGCCATTTCGATCCGGAGCAGCCGGTGTACGGCATCTTCCGCCAGGGCAAGGTCTACACCGACCCGCAGACCAAGGAGTTTCTCGGCATCAACGCCGACGATATCGGTGGTGGCGAGATTGTTGCGACCGAAGGCGACGTCGCCACCCTCGCCCTGCAGCGCACCACCCAGGAAGTGCGCCTCGGTGACCGCCTGTTCGGCGGTGAAGAACGCTCGATCAATTCGACTTTCATGCCCAGCGCGCCGAAGCGTTCGATCGACGGTCTGATCATCGATGTGCCCCGCGGTGTCACGCAGATCGGCGCGATGGACGTGGTCACCCTGAACAAGGGCAAACGCGACGGACTGGCCGAAGGCAACGTACTGGCGGTGATGAAAACCGGTGAAACGGTGCGTGACCGGATCACCGGCCAGCCGCTGAAGATTCCCGATGAACGCGCCGGCCTGCTGATGGTATTCCGCACCTACGACAAACTCAGTTACGGCCTGGTGCTCAACGCTTCACGTTCGCTGGCGGTGCTCGACAAGGTGCGAAATCCGTAAGCTTGCTTAACAAGTTACCAACAGAGTTATCCACAGCTTGTTCCGAATGGTTCGGAGCATAGAACGATCAAGGATGATCCATTCATGTTGTCTGTCAGTACGGCCATTTCCCCGGCGGAACTGGAGGCGCGTCTGCGCCTGCACCGCATGCCGGATATCGGCCCCAAGCGTTTTGCCAAACTGCTCGAAGCCTTCGGCTCGGCGTCGAAAGCCATCAGTGCGCCGGCCAGTGCCTGGCGCTCGCTGGGGTTGCCGGCGGCCTGTGCCGAGGCACGGCGTTGTCCGACGGTGCGCGACGGCGCCAGCCACGCAATGCGCTGGCTAGAGCGTCCCGATCAGCATTTGCTGATGTGGGATCAAGCGGATTATCCAGCGTTGCTGGCGCAAATTCCCGATCCACCGCCGCTGTTGTTCGTCGCCGGCGATCCGTCGATTCTGGAAAAGCCGCAGCTGGCGATGGTCGGCAGCCGCCGCGCTTCGCGTCCGGGCATGGACACGGCGGCTGCGTTTTCCCGCAGTCTGGCCGGGGCCGGTTTTGTCATCACCAGTGGGCTGGCGCTGGGCATCGATGCTGCTGCGCATCAGGCGGCATTGGACGTCGGCGGGCTCACCGTGGGCGTGCTCGGCACCGGGCTGGAAAATTTTTATCCACAACGCAATAAACGCCTGGCTGAGGCGATGATTGCCTCGGGCAGCGCGGTGCTTTCCGAGTTCCCGTTGGACGCCGGGCCAACCGCGAGCAACTTTCCACGGCGCAACCGCATCATCAGCGGTTTGTCCCTCGGTGTGCTGGTGGTCGAGGCCAGCGTAGCCAGCGGCTCATTGATCACCGCGCGACTGGCGGCTGAGCAAGGGCGTGAAGTTTATGCGATTCCGGGCTCGATCCATCATCCCGGTGCGCGTGGTTGTCACCAGTTGATCCGCGACGGCGCGGTGCTCGTGGAAACCATCGAACACATCCTCGAAGCCCTGCGTGGCTGGCAGCAGCCGCTGTTATCCACAGCGCCAACCCAGGCCGACCATCCGTTGCTTGCGCTGCTTCACGCGGCGCCGCACACCAGCGAAGCCTTGGCCGCGAGCTGTGGCTGGGCGCTGTCCAAAGTGCTGGCGACGCTGACCGAACTTGAGATCGACGGCCGGGCGGTATGCGAAAACGGTCGCTGGCTGGCACGGTCGAGCTAGGTTTTACGGGGAAGATCGGTAAACTGCGCGAAACCTGTTTGTGGAGAGTTTTTCATGGTCAACAGTTGGCGTGTGCAACAAGCCGCGCGTGAAGTTCGCGCCGGCGCGGTGATTGCCTATCCAACCGAAGCCGTCTGGGGGCTGGGTTGCGACCCGTGGAATGAAGACGCAGTGGATCGCTTGCTGGCGATCAAGAATCGCTCGGTCAGCAAAGGGCTGATCCTGGTCGCCGACAATATCCGCCAGTTCGATTTCCTGTTCGAAGACTTTCCGCAGGACTGGATCGACCGCATGGCCAGCACCTGGCCAGGGCCGAACACCTGGCTGGTACCCCATCAGAACCTGTTGCCGGAATGGGTGACAGGTGTGCATGACACCGTGGCGCTGCGGGTCAGTGACCACCCGCAAGTGCGCGATTTGTGCTCGCTGGTCGGGCCGCTGATCTCGACATCGGCCAATCCCCAGGGGCGACCGCCAGCGCGCACGCGCTTGCGCGTCGAGCAGTATTTCCGTGGGCAGGTCGACCTGGTGCTGGGCGGCAGCCTTGGCGGACGCAAGAATCCCAGCGTGATCCGCGATCTGGCCAGCGGTAACGTCATTCGTCCTGACTGACGCCATTCTTTTATATTTTTTGCGCACTCCTCGGCGGTATAGACGAGGAGTTCTGCGCATGCCTGCAATTTAGTCCTGCATCTGTTTAACACTTATCCGTCGCCATTGTTCTTTCCTGCGTCAGATGAATCTCTGAGTCTGAAATAGCCGTAAATTTTCCCACGGGATTATCAGAACGCGTGCAGTGGCGAGATTTCCAAAAGCATCCATTCTTTCAATGTGCTTGAAACAACTTCGAAATGTTAATGGCTGCGGAGAAGTAATGGATATTACGGATTTACACCTCAAGGATTATCTGCAGGGCTTTCAGGAGACACTCAAGAATCAACAGGCTGATTACCGTGTGGCCATTCTTGAGGCCGGGTCGGATGCCGGGGAATTTGAACGCTTCATCAATCGGCAGTTTCGCCTGCGATTGCAGCATTACATGCTGACCTCCAGAGCCCGGGCACTGGATACCCGCTTGGCGATCGCCTCACGCAGCACGCACTTTTTGCTGTACCAGCGAGATCAACTCATTGCAGTGCTGCGGGCAACCCCGGCGCCGTTCGAATGGGCCTCACTGGCGCAGCATCATGTTTCTCCTACCGTGGCATTGGCCCGGCACGTCGAGTTCAGTCGCCTGATCACCCATTCTCAACAGCACCGCCCAGTGTCGATCAATGGCCTGCTCGCCACCGCCGCGCAATGGGCGATCGATCGTGGCTATCAGGGGGTGACGGCTCTGTGCAGAACGCCGCAGCGGCAACTGTTTCAGCGATTCGGCCTGAGTCCGATCGCTTCGCACGCGATGCATATCGAACAACGGGCCCGGGGCGATTATTGGCTGTTGTCCGCCGAGTGGCGACAGATATTGATGGCTCTGGATCAGCCTGTGAACATGAACGCGCATCAGCCGGAGTATCGTGATGAATATAACCGTCAGTATTGATCCGCCAGTGATCGAAGAGTGGGCGGAGAAATGGCTTGTATATGAATCGAAGAAGTTGCGCAGGAAGTTTGCCGGTCGTAGGCCGGCGGCGAAGAAACTTCACCGGAAGATGTACTTGATATAGCTGGAAGATAATCGGCGAACTCATGGAAGAGTTCGCCGATTATCAACTTACGGCAACAGGATCGTGGAGCCGGTGGTGCGCCGTGCCGACAGTTCGGTTTGTGCCTTCGCCGCATCCGCCAATGCATGGCGCTGGCTGATGTCGACCTTCAGCTTGCCGCTGATGATCATATCGAACAGTTCGTCGGCCATGCGCTGCAGGTTCTCGGCGCTGTTGGCGTAGGTCGCCAGCGTAGGCCGGGTGACGTACAGCGAGCCCTTCGCGGCAAGAATGCCCAGATTGACGCCGTCGACCGCGCCCGAAGCATTGCCAAAACTCACCAGCAGGCCACGTGGCGCCACGCTGTCCAGGGATGTGAACCAGGTGTCCTTGCCGACGCCGTCATACACCACCGGGACTTTCTTGCCGTCAGTCAGGGCCAGCACGCGCTCGGCAACGTTCTCGTGGCTGTAATCGATGGTGGCCCAGGCGCCGTTGGCCTTGGCCAGTTCGGCTTTTTCCTTCGAACTGACGGTACCAATCAGCTTCACGCCGAGCGCCTTGGCCCACTGGCAGGCCAGCGACCCGACGCCGCCCGCCGCGGCGTGGAACAAAATGGTTTCGTCGCCCTGCAGTTCGTAGGTCTGGCGCAGCAGGTACTGCACGGTCAGACCTTTGAGCATGACCCCAGCGGCGGTTTCAAAACTGATTTCATCGGGCAGGTGCACGAGATTGTCCTGCGGTAGCACATGCACCTGGCTGTAGGCGCCGAGCGGGCCGCTGCCGTATGCCACGCGATCGCCGACTTTGAACCGGGTGACGTCGCTGCCCACTGCCTCGACGGTGCCGGCGCCTTCCGAACCCAGACCAGACGGTAACGCGGGTGGGGCATAGAGGCCGCTGCGGTAATAGGTGTCGATGAAGTTCAGGCCGATCGCCTGGTTGGCCACGCGCACCTGATTAGGGCCGGGCGCAGCGGGTTCGTAGTCAACATATTCGAGCACTTCGGGACCGCCGTGGGCGCGGAACTGGATACGCTTTGCCATCTGCCTGCTCTCCTTGGGTCTTCGGTAAGCCCTCTATCCAACTCCGCTGGTTGATCTTCGTCAACTGCGGCGCGGCGGTCTGCGATGGTATGCTGTGCGCCCATTTGCGCCGCCCGCCTGCCGGGGCGCCGCCCGATTCAAGGTGAAGCCATGACGACCCGCACCGACGCCGTAAAGGCCTATCTGCTCGATCTGCAAGACCGCATCTGCGCTGCGCTGGAAACCGAGGACGGCGGAAAATGCTTCGTCGAAGACGCCTGGACCCGGCCGGCGGGCGGTGGCGGGCGTACCCGTGTGCTGGAAAACGGCACGCTGATCGAAAAGGGCGGCGTCAATTTCTCCCACGTGTTTGGCAGCGGCCTGCCGCCATCGGCCAGCGCCCATCGGCCGGAATTGGCCGGACGTGGTTTCGAGGCGCTCGGTGTGTCGCTGGTGATCCACCCGCACAACCCGCATGTGCCGACCTCCCACGCCAACGTGCGCTTTTTCATCGCTGAAAAAGAAGGCGAAGAAGCGGTCTGGTGGTTCGGCGGCGGTTTCGACCTGACCCCGTATTACGGCGTTGAGGAAGATTGCATTCATTGGCACCGCGTCGCCGAGCAAGCCTGTGCACCGTTCGGTGCGGACGTCTATCCGCGTTACAAGGCCTGGTGCGACACCTACTTTCACATCAAGCACCGGCACGAGCCGCGCGGCATTGGCGGATTGTTCTTCGATGATCTGAACGAGTGGGATTTCGACACCAGTTTTGCGTTCATGCGGGCTATCGGCGACGCCTACATCGAGGCGTACCTGCCGATTGTGCAACGGCGCAAGAAAGACGCCTTCACCGCTCAGCAGCGCGAATTCCAGGAATTCCGCCGTGGCCGCTACGTCGAATTCAACCTGGTTTACGACCGTGGCACCCTGTTCGGCCTGCAATCTGGCGGGCGTACCGAATCGATTCTGATGTCGCTGCCGCCGCAAGTGCGCTGGGGTTATGACTGGAAGGCTGAACCTGGCAGCGCAGAGGCGCGCCTGACCGAGTACTTCCTGCAGGATCGCGACTGGCTGGCCGAGGCCTGAGGACGGGTGATGGATCGTTACGTTGTTTTCGGTAACCCGATCGGCCACAGCAAGTCGCCGATGATTCACCAGCTGTTCGCCGAGCAGACCGGTCAGCGCCTCGACTACAGCACGCTGCTGGCGCCGCTCGACGATTTTGCTGGCTGCGCCACCGCGTTCTTTCGAGAGGGGCGCGGCGCCAACGTGACGGTGCCGTTCAAGGAAGATGCCTACCGTCTGGCCAACAGCCTGACCGCACGCGCGCAGCGCGCCGGTGCAGTGAACACCTTGAGCAAACTGGACGACGGCTCACTGCTCGGCGACAACACCGACGGCGCCGGGCTGGTCCGCGATCTGACGGTGAACGCCGGATTCAGCCTGACAGGTAAACGTATCCTTTTGCTTGGCGCCGGTGGCGCGGTGCGGGGTGCGCTGGAGCCGTTGCTGGCGGAGAAACCGGCCTCGGTGATCATCGCCAATCGCACGGTGGACAAGGCTGAGCTGCTCGCCGAGTTGTTCTGCGACCTGGGACCGGTGTCGGCCAGTGGTTTCGACTGGCTGCGCGAGCCGGTGGACGTGATCATCAACGCCACCTCCGCCAGCCTGACCGGCGACGTGCCGCCGATCGCGCCAAGCCTGATCGAGCCGGGCCAGACCCTGTGCTACGACATGATGTACGGCAAGGAACCGACCGCGTTCTGCCGCTGGGCCACTGAGCACGGCGCGGCGCTGGCGATGGATGGTCTGGGCATGCTCGCCGAACAGGCGGCCGAGGCGTTCTGGCTGTGGCGCGGTGTGCGCCCGGATACCGCGCCGGTACTGGCCGAGCTGCGCCGCCAGTTGGCGCAATAATATCCTGTAAGAGTGAGCCTGCTCGCGATTGCGGTGTGTCAGGCACAAAGTTTCAACTGACACACCGCAATCGCGAGCAGGCTCACTCCTACAGGGGGCATGCGGTGCTCAGTCTTCAAACCGGATCGGACACTTCTGCGCCCCTTCCAGCTTCCTCAACTCCTCCACCACCGGCGGCCGTGCCCGGCGCAAGGTCAGGCTGCGCCCCTGGCCCAGCAGGCGCCGCGCTTCCTGATGCAGCATCTCCACCCCCGAGTAATCGATGAAGTTGATCTGCTGCGCCTCGATCACCACTCGCGCGCCGTGCAAGCGTTGCAGGCGCACTTGCAGATAATGGCTGGCGCCGAAAAAGATCGAGCCGCCCACCCGCAGCACATCGTCGTCACCGTCGCGCCAGTGCTGCACCCGTGGTTGCGAGGTGCGCTTGAGGTAGAAGAACAGCGACGCCAGCACCCCGGCGTAGATCGCCGTCTGCAATTCCAGCAGCAAGGTCGCAAGGCAAGTCAAAGCCATCACCACGAACTCGGCGCGGCTGACTCGCAGCAAGGCGCGGATGCCGCGGTGATCGATCAGGCCCCAGGCGATCAACAGGATGCTGCCGGCCATCGCCGGGATCGGAATGTGCGCGATCAGCCCCGCGCCGAACACTGCGAACAACGCCACCCAGATCGCCGAGAACACCCCGGCCAGCGGCGAGCAGGCGCCCGCCTCGTAGCTCAGGCCCGAACGGGTAAACGATCCGGCTGAGAGCGACCCGGAAAAGAACGCACCGACAATGTTCGACAAGCCCTGTGCGCGGACTTCCTGATTGGCGTCAAGAAGCTGCTGCGAGCGCGCCGAAATCGAACGGGCGATCGACAGACTGGTCACCAGCCCGAGCATGCCCACCGCCACGGCGCTCGGCAGCAGGCGCAGGATCACTTCAAGATCCAGCGGCAAAGTGCTGAACGGCGGCAAGCGCCCGACGAAAGCACTGACCAGATGCACATGGCCGAACATCGCCGGCCACAGCCACACCAGCAGGCTGGCCAGCACCAGCGTGATCAACAGCGTCGGCCAGCGCGGCAGGAGTTTTTTCAGTATTACGCCGACGATCACCGTTGCGACGCCAAGCATCAGCGACGGTTTATCCACAGCCCCCAGATGCCGCAACAGGTCCATCAGGCTGGCGAGCGCCGTGGTGTTGGCCGGCAATTCCAGCCCCAACAGATTGGGCAATTGCCCGATGGCGATCACCACGGCGGCACCGAGGGTGAAGCCGAGCACCACCGAATGCGAAACGAAATTCACCAGCGCGCCGAAGCGCAGCAGACCGAGCAGCCACTGGAAAATCCCGGCGAGGAACGTCAGCAGCAGAATCAGGGTGATGTAGTCCTCAGACGTCGGCACAGCGAGCGGGCTGACGCTGGCGTACAGGACAATCGAAATTGCCGCCGTCGGACCGCAGATCAGGTGCCATGAGGAACCCCACAGGCAGGCGATCAACACCGGAAGGATCGCCGCGTACAGGCCGTATTCCGGCGGCAGACCAGCGATCAGTGCGTAGGCGATCGA
The DNA here is from genome assembly GCF_900105805.1 of Pseudomonas moraviensis. Taxonomy (NCBI): domain Bacteria; kingdom Pseudomonadati; phylum Pseudomonadota; class Gammaproteobacteria; order Pseudomonadales; family Pseudomonadaceae; genus Pseudomonas; species Pseudomonas moraviensis. The sequence continues at coordinate 4,930,124 of NZ_LT629788.1, forward strand.
CTGGGGTAACGCGAGAATCGCACCGCTGAGGCCGACAATCAGGTCCCGCCCGACGCTGGCGCGGGTCTGTCGTGGCAGCCAGGTCAGGAACGGGAATAGGGAATGACGGCTGGGAAAGGCCATGGGTCCTCGCGGTTGGGTTTTGTTCAAGGTTATCAGGGTGTCAGGTGGAAAAGCCCCTCACCCTAGCCCTCTCCCGGAGGGAGAGGGAACTGACCGCGGTGTTTGAGCTGGGAACATCGACCTGAAAAACAACCCTGAGATCAAAGCTTGGCCTTCACCGCCGCCAACGCATCCTTGCCATCCATGGTCTTCACGCCATCCAGCCACTTGTCCAGCACCGCGGGGTTCGCCTTGATCCACGCCTTTGCCGCTTCGGCATTGCTGACTTTCCTGTTCACCACCTCGGCCATGATGCTGTTCTCCATGTCCTGGGTGAATGCCAGATTGGTCAGCAACTTGCCCACATTCGGGCAGGCCTCGGCGTAGCCCTTGCGGGTCAGGGTAAAGACGTTGCCGGTGTCGCCGAAGTATTTTTCGCCGCCCTTCAGGTAGTGCATTTTCAGCTGCACGTTCATCGGGTGCGGGGTCCAGCCGAGGAAGGTGACGAATTTCTGTTTCTTCACCGCCCGCGATACTTCGGCGAGCATCGCCTGCTCGCTGGATTCGATCAGCTTCCACTGACCCATGTTGAAGTCGTTCTTCTTGATGATTTCCTGCAACGAAATGTTCGCCGGCGCCCCCGAACCGATGCCGTAGATTTTCTTGTCGAACTTGTCGGCGAATTTGTTCAGGTCAGCAAAGTCATGCACACCTGCCTCCCAGACATAGTCAGGAACGGCGAGGGTGAATTCCGTGCCTTCCAGATTTTTCGCCAACTGCGTCACGTCCCCGGGGGCGACGAACTTGTCGTAGAAGCCCTGCTGCGCTGGCATCCAGTTGCCGAGAAACACGTCAACCTGACCATCCTTCAATCCGCCAAAGGTGATCGGCACCGCAAGGGTGTCGACCTTGGCCTTGTAGCCCATGCCGTCCAGCAGAAAACCGGTGATGGCATTGGTCGCGGCGATGTCGCTCCAGCCCGGATCGGCCATTTTCACGGTTTCGCAGCCCTGTTCGGCGAAGGCCGAAGCGCTGCTCAACGCAATCAGGCCGACGGTCACAGCTGTGGATAACTTGCGCATGGACTTCCCCTTAACATTATTGGTTTTGGCAGGGTTGTGGATAACGGGCCTTGCGCTCCAGGTCATCAAGATCGATGTGGTTGCGCATGTACTGCTGACTGGCATCGACCAGCGGCTGGTGATCCCAGCTCTTCAGCTTGCCGATGGTTAAAGCGTCGGCGACGAAACGGCGTCGGCGCTGGCTGGCCAGGACATCCCGATGGATCGCTGGAATGTCCCATTTGGCCCGCGCTTCAGCGAGGAACTCTTCGAACAGCTGACGATGTTGCGCCGATTGGCTTAGTTCCTCTTCTTCGCGCGGATCGTTATCCACATCGAAGAGTAGGCACGGGTCGCTTTCGCTGTAGATAAATTTATAGGCGCCCCGGCGAATCATCATCAACGGGCTGACGGTGCCTTCGGCCATGTACTCGCCGAACACCTCGTCGTGCCCGCCCTGCCCTTGCAGATGCGGCAGCAACGAACGGCCGTCCAGGGGCAAGCCCGGTTCGAGCGTGCCTCCGGCCAGTTCAACGAAAGTCGGCAGCAGGTCGGCGGTGGAAACGGCGGCGCTGACCCGGCCCGCCTTGATTTGTCCCGGTGCGCTGATCAGCAGCGGGACCCGCGCAGCCATCTCGAACCAGTGCATTTTGTACCAGAGGCCCTTCTCGCCGAGCATGTCGCCATGGTCACCGGAGAAGACGATGATGGTGTCGTCGATAAGTCCGGTTTCCTCAAGGGTTCGCAGCAATTTGCCGACGTTGGCGTCGATATAACTGCAAGCGCCAAAGTAGGCGCGACGCGCATCGCGGATTTTATCCACAGGCAGTGGCTTGTCCCACAGGTCGTAAACCTTGAGCAGCCGTTGCGAGTGCGGGTCGAGTTCGTCCTGGTTCAAGGCTGTAGGCAACGGGATATCGGCATCGTCATACAGATCCCAGAAAGCCTTGGGAATCGTGTACGGATCGTGAGGGTGGGTCATCGACACGGTCAGGCAGAACGGCCGATCGCCGTCCTCGCGAATGTGATCGAACAGATATTGCTGCGCCTTGAACACCACCTCTTCGTCGAAATCCAGCTGATTGGTGCGCACGCACGGCCCGGCCTGGAGTACCGACGACATGTTGTGATACCAGCTCGGCCGTACATCCGGCTCGTCCCAGTTCACCGCCCAACCGTAATCGGCCGGATAGATATCGCTGGTCAGGCGTTCTTCATAACCGTGCAACTGATCCGGCCCACAGAAGTGCATCTTGCCCGACAGCGCGGTGCGGTAGCCGAGACGGCGCAGGTAGTGCGCGTAAGTCGGGATATCGGCAGGGAAATCAGCAGCGTTGTCGTAGGCGCCGATCTTGCTGGGCAACTGACCACTGACCAGGGTGAAACGCGAGGGCGCGCACAGCGGGCTGTTGCAATAGGCAGCGTCAAAGACCACGCCTTGGGCGGCGAGGCGGGACAGATTCGGCAGTTTGATCGGCGACGGGCCGTAGAACGGCAACATTGGCGCGGCCATTTGATCGGCCATGATGAAAAGAATGTTCTTGCGCTTCATGTGATCGCGGCATTCCATGTTGAATATTTATGCGAGAGTGCTGCGATCGAGCATGGAGTCCATGCCTGTTCCGGTAAAGCCCGCGCCGGACAATGACTAGGATAAGCACAGCTTATGTATGACGCCCTCGGTGACCTGTCCCTCGATCTACTGCGCGCCTTTGAGGCGGCGGCACGTCATCGCAGCTTTACCGCCGCTGCGGTAGAGCTCGGTACCACGCAACCGGCGATCAGCCAGCAGATGAAGCGCCTGGAAGAACAGCTCGGCACGCGTCTGTTCGACCGGATTTATCGGGGCATCGAATTGACAGAAGTCGGCGCCCTGCTCTTCGAGCAAGTTGCCCTCGGTTTGCAGAATATCGACGCAGGCTTGAACGCAATCAGCGCGCAGCAGCAACATGAAGTGCTTCAGGTAGCCACGGATTTCGCTTTCGCCGCCTATTGGTTGATGCCGCGCCTGCACCGCTTCCACGAGGCCAATCCGCACATTGATGTCAGCCTGGTCACCAGCGAGCGCAACCACAATATGCTGCGCACCGATATCGACGTGGCGATCCTGTTTGGCGACGGTCGCTTCAAGCAGGGCGAGAGCCATTGGCTGTTCAGTGAAGAAGTCTTCCCGGTGTGCAGTCCGCTGTTGCTCAAGGACCGCTCACTGCCGCTGCCCGCGCAGGCTTTGCTGGAATTTCCACTGCTGCATTTGCGCGGCGAAAACAGCAGCAACTGGTTTGACTGGAGCGGGCTGTTCCGCCAACTGGGCCTGACCACGCCGCCGGCGCCGGGGCAGTTGCGCTTCGACAATTACACGTTGTTGATCCAAGCGGCGATTGGCGGGCAAGGCGTGGCGATCGGCTGGCGTCACCTTGTGGATAACTTGCTGGTGCAGGGGCTGCTGTGCCGGCCGCTGGCGCAAACCACGTTGTCGCGGCTGGGGTATTACGTGGTGTTGCCGCAACGCAAGCGCCGCGGTGCGTTGATTCAACTGTTCGTTGACTGGTTGATGGCCGAGCAGGCCAGCAGTGCGCAATCGTTGAACGGCTTGGCGTTGCCTTCTATTGCGGTATGAAGAGCAAAAGATCGCAGCCTTCGGCAGCTCCTACAAATGGAATGCCATCTCATGTAGGAGCTGCCGCAGGCTGCGATCTTTTACGAATCAGAAGCCGCCACAAAATTCACATGTTCACCGACATGCAGATTCAACCGCAGCTCATCGGCAATCCCCACCGCCACACGGTTCAAGCGTTCCAGCGGTTCGGCCAGACCCGGTTCGAGATTGCCGCCAACCTGACTGAAGTGCTCAATGCTCAACCCGGCAACGCCATGCGGCGCGTTGACCAAGGTCCAGCGCAGTGAGCTGCTTTGCACCGCTTCGAGGATTTCTTCGGCGGCGTGCCGTTGCAGGCGATCATCACTGTCAGGCTCGTCGAGCACGCCAAAGTTGCCCACCAGGAACAAGCGCGGCACGCTGGCCAGTTGCAAACCTTCGACCAGTGCGTCGACTGCCAGCACCTGCTCGACCGGCCCCAGTGTCACCGAGCGCTCGACATGGTCGCTGCTGAACGGCAGCCCCGGCGCGTCCAGCAGACAAATCACCGCCGAACTGCCGGCGACGCTCTGATTGACCCGCTCGGCATCGAACAGATCGCCGGTCTTGGTGCGCAACCCCGGACGCGGCGCGAGTGCGGTGAGATCGTCGAGAATGGCGATGACTTCGTGTTGGCGGCGCAGCAATTCAGCCATCAACGCACCGCCCAGGCTGGCCATGGCACCATAGAGCACCACTTTCACCACTGGGGTTTCGGCATTTTTCATGGCTGTTTTCCTTATAGTTGTCCTATATGGCCTGTGACGGTGGAATCAGCCAAGGGTTCGAACCGATTGAGAGGCGACACGATGCAAGGGATCAAGGGCTATCACGCCCATGTCTATTTCGACGCGAAAACCATCGGCCAGGCGCGGGCCTTGTGCGAACAGGCCGCGCAGTTGTTTGCGCTGAAAATGGGCCGCGTGCACGAACGCCCGGTAGGGCCGCACCCCGACTGGAGCTGCCAACTGGCCTTCGGCCCCGAGCTGATCGGCGAGGTGCTGCCGTGGCTGGCGCTCAACCGTAAGGGCCTGGTGGTGTTCCTGCACCCGGACACGGGCGATGACTTGCTCGACCACACCGAACATGCGATCTGGATGGGCGCGGTGCGGCCTCTGAATCTGTCGGTGTTTTAATCGAGGGTTTCTTCAGCTTCGCCGGGCAGATGTTCATCCAGATGCAGCCAGGGTAAGCGGCTGTCGGTCCAGATATGCCGCTCGGCCGGCGCCGTTTGCGGGTGGTCCAGCGTGGCGATGGTCACGTCTATGCTGTCGGGGCTGAGCGAGGTCACCAACGCCAGTTGTGCGCCGCAGTTTGCGCAGAAGAACCGCGCGCAACTGGCCGACGAGTCATAGCGTGCCGGCGTCCCGGCCAGCCATTGAAAGTTCGCCGCCGGCACGGTGATCCAGGTGGTGACGATGCCGCCGCTGACCTTGCGGCAGATCGAACAGTGACAATGAGCGATATCGCGCAACGGACCGCTGAACTGATAGCGGATGTGTCCGCAGTGACAGCCGCCGTTGTATGCATGGTTGATTTCCACCGCCCTTCTCCCGTTTTTATTGACGCTCGCTGCATCCGACCGCCGGTTGACCGTTCATTCTTCGTGTTCATTAGCGAAAGGTAGCTGAAAGCTTCCCCGATTAGGATCGCCTCACTCCCGGCAACAGACCGGTTGGCCCAAGGCCTGTGTTTTCCCCACAGGCCCGGCCCAATTAACAACAACAATGGTGATTCTGATGTCCTCTGCAACCCGCCGTCTCTCCCGCTTCCTGCTTATTACTCCGCCCGTACGCCTCGCGCCTCCCGTTCTGCGCTGATCCCGCCCGATCCGCTCATTCCATTAGCCGCGCTACGCCTGGAGTATTCCCATGCTGACTTTCCTTGGCTTCGCCATGGTCATCACGTTCATGTTCCTGATCATGACCAAGCGCCTGTCTGCGCTGATCGCCCTGATCATCATCCCGATTCTGTTCGCCCTATTCGGTGGTTTCGCGCCGAAGATCGGTCCGATGATGCTCGAGGGCATCACCAAACTGGCGCCGACCGGCGTGATGTTGATGTTCGCTATTCTGTATTTCGCCCTGATGATCGACTCCGGCCTGTTCGACCCGGCCGTGCGCAAGATCCTCAAACTGGTCAAGGGCGATCCGCTGAAAGTTTCGGTCGGCACCGCCGTTCTGGCGCTCGTCGTTTCCCTCGATGGTGACGGCGCGACCACTTATATGATCTGCGTGGCCGCGATGCTGCCGCTGTACAGCCGCATCGGCATGAGCCCGCGGATCATGGCCGGTCTGATCATCCTCGCTGGTGGCGTGATGAACATGACCCCGTGGGGCGGCCCGACCGCCCGCGCCGCGAGTGCGCTGCATGTCGATCCGTCGGACATTTTCGTACCGATGATCCCGGCCATGGCCGCCGGTGTCGTGGCGATCCTGCTGATTGCCTACTTCTACGGTAAACGCGAACGTGCCCGCCTCGGCGAGCTGCATCTGGTCGGCGACGAGATCGATCACAGCGAAATCAGCGTCTCGCAATTCCCCGACGCACGCCGTCCGAAGCTGATCTGGTTCAATGCTGCGCTGACCTTCGGCCTGATGTGCACGCTGATCGGCGGCCTGTTGCCGCTGCCAGTGCTGTTCATGGTGGCGTTCAGTATCGCGATGATCGTCAACTATCCCTGCCTGCAAATGCAGAAAGATCGCGTCGCCGCGCATTCCGGCAGCGTGCTGGCAGTGGTCGGGCTGATCTTTGCGGCCGGTATCTTCACCGGTATCCTGTCGGGCACCGGCATGGTCGATGCGATGTCGAAAAGCCTGTTGGCGGTGATTCCGGAGTTCCTCGGCCCGTACCTGGCGGTGATCACGGCGCTGGTGAGCATGCCGTTCACCTTCTTCATGTCCAACGACGCGTTCTACTATGGCGTGTTGCCGGTGCTGGCCGAAGCGGCCAGCCACTATGGGATCACTGCGGTGGAAATGGCCCGTGCCTCGATCGTCGGCCAGCCCGTCCACTTGCTGAGCCCGCTGGTGCCGTCGACCTATCTGTTGGTGGCGCTGGCCGGCATCGATTTTGGTGATCACCAGCGTTTCACCCTGAAATGGGCGATCCTGGTGTGTATCTGCATTCTGATTGCTGCACTGCTGTTGGGGACTTTCCCGGTGTTCAGCACTCTATAAGCCCAAGACTCACCGTTGCGGGTCCTGGCTTCGCGGTTTGAAGCCCGGACCTTTTGCGGTTCAACAATTGCTCAAAGGAATACACATGGATTGGCTGACCAACCCCGAAATCTGGGTTGCCTTCTTTACCCTGACCGCCCTGGAAATCGTCCTCGGCATCGATAACATCATCATGATTTCGATCCTGGTCAGCCGCATGCCCAAGCACATGCAGCAGCGCACCCGGATCTTCGGGCTTGGCCTGGCCATGGTCACGCGGATCCTGTTGCTGCTGTCGATCACCTGGGTCATGCGCCTCACCGCCGACCTCTTCGAAGTGTTCGGCCAGGGTATTTCCGGTCGTGACCTGATCCTGTTCTTCGGTGGCCTGTTCCTGCTGTGGAAAAGCTCGCAGGAGATGTACCACGCGCTGGAAGGCGAAGACGAAAGCGACGACGCGCCTTCGGGCAAGGGCGGCAACTTCCTCTACACCATCATCCAGATCGCGATCATCGATATCGTCTTCTCGCTGGACTCGGTGATCACCGCAGTCGGCATGGTTTCCCATGTGCCGGTGATGGTCGCGGCGATCATCGTGGCGGTGCTGGTGATGATGCTGGCGTCGGGCAAGATCAGCGAATTCATCGACAAGCACCCGTCGCTGAAAATGCTCGCCCTGTCGTTCCTGCTGGTGGTCGGCACCGTGCTGATCGCCGAATCGTTCGACGTGCACGTGCCAAAGGGCTACGTCTACTTCGCCATGGCGTTCTCCCTGGCGGTGGAAGCGATCAACATCAAACTGCGCGGCGCGATGGCCAAGAAGAAACAACAGCAGGATCCAGTGAAACTGCGCAAGGATGTGCCGGGCCAATAACCCGGTAGTCTTCAGGCAACACCCCTTGTAGGAGTGAGCCTGCTCGCGATAGCGGTCTGTCAGTCAACGATGATGTTGAAGCTGAGGGCCCTATCGCGAGCAGGCTCACTCCTACATTTGTTTCTGCGTTCAGGCAGGAGGAACGAGGTTGTCGAGGACGCGGTTGACGGCCAGCTCACCCAACATGATGACTTGCTGGATCCCCAGCAGTGAATTGCGTTGCGGTCCATCAATAAACCCGGCCAGATCGCTGGCCATGATGCTCGCCGACGCCAAAGATTCGCAGGCGTGCACCAGCAGCGTTTCGTTATCCACAGCCGGATCGACGAGGAAAATGGTGCTGGGCTTGCGCGCGGCGCCGGGGTCTTGCTTGAGACCGGGACATAGGTAGAAATCGAGGGCGCGGTCGGCGGCTTGTTTGAGTCTTTGCGCTTCGAGGTCGGGGTCGTGGCGGGAGAAATCGGTATCGGGTGGATCGGGCGTTATCTTTGTCATTGGCTCTATTCTCTTTACAGAGTGAGGCTGCAAACCGCTCGCGACTAAACGAATGGGAGGCAGCTGTACGCAGGTTAGTCGACCGATGAGCCACGAAATCGGCGCGCCCGAAGGCGCCCTGCGCACAGCCACCATCAAGTGCAGGAAGAGATACCTGACTGACAGAGATTTGTACGTCGTGGAACAAACGGGCGACTAAACCCGACCACTGATGAGCAGTGGTCAGCAAACGATAGAGACCAGCCCCAAAGCGCACAAGCCGGCGGATTCTGGCGTAGCCGTAGGCAACGGCGCAAGGATTTGTAGCCTGTCGCCGCGTAACACGGCGTGTGCATAAACACCCAGCGCAATCCGTGTTTATCCCCATTCAAAACATCACCGCAAAACCTGTAGGAGTGAGCCTGCTCGCGATAGCATTTTCTCATTCAACAGTAATGGTGGCTGTCAGACCGCAATCGCGAGCAGGCTCACTCCTACAGGTTGACGCCCAAAGCAATGATCGTTAGCGTCCCCCGCTCGCCTCAAACGACAAACAAGGAACGTTCATGTCTGGAAAACCCGCCGCGCGCGTCACGGACCCGACCACTTGCCCGATTCCCGGCCACGGTACCAACCCGATTGCCAGCGGTTCCGGCGACGTTTTCTTCAACGGCCTCGCCGCCGCTCGCCTGGGCGACAAATGCACCTGCGGCCAGGCGCTCAGCGGTGCCTTTTCGTCCACCGTGTTCATCAATGGCAAGAACGCCATGACCCTCGACAGCACCGCCAGCCATGGCGGCGTCGTAATTGGCGGCTCGGCTAATGTGATCATCGGCAGCTCGCACACCCCTGCTCCGTTCGTTCCACCGTTACCAATCATCGGCCAGCCCTTGGTCGAATTCAAAGCAGTCAGCGCCGGCAATGGCGAACCCATCGCCGAACAGGGTTATGAAATCGAAACCGCCGAAGGCCGTATCGTCACAGGCCTGACCAATGCGCAGGGCATGACCCAGAGCGTCGCCACCCTGCAGCCCGATCTCGCCATCGTTCGCTGGACCGCCTGAGCTTCAAGGAAGAAACAATGACCGGACAATGCATCGCTCCAGACGACCTGGACATGAAAAAGCTCTGGGACAGCACCTGTGAGCTGCCCACTTGCAAACGCGAAACCAGCACCGCCGGCCCCAACCCGAAAACCCGCGTCGAAGTCCCGCTGCTGACCTGCAACTGCCTGTGGCGCCGCTTCCAGAAAGAAGCCGAAGACTGGGTCGCCCCCGGCGGCGTCCTCATCGCCGACCCCCAGGCCCGTAACCGCAAGATCAACGCCGCTTACGCGCAGTTGTGGTTGGCGGATAACCGCTTTCAGTGGGCAGGGTTGGCGGCGTTTGCTTCTAAGCAGGTGGGGTGTGGGCTGATCCACGCCACCAAACTGCAGACCGCCATCGCTGCACAGAAGGCGGCACAGGAAAAGCTGCGAACCGCACCATCGGAAACTCTGTTCGAAGGCTTTGGGTTCAAGTTCAGCAAGACCAATCCCGAGGCAGAGCAGGAGCTGGCCAAGGCTCGGGCAGCCAATCCGATGCCGACGGAGGACATCACCTTCGGCGACAACCCACGCTCAGTGGTTCAGCAGCAACTGGACTATGTGTATGAGATGTTGGCGCTGGGTAATACGTCGCTGTTTCTCGACGTTTATCCGTTGCACCGGTTTTTCATGGTGCGGGGGTACAAGGAAATGGAAAAGTGTTTGAGAAGCCGGCGTGGCATTGGGAAGGATGTAATGTGGCCGATTGCTGAGAAGGTAGAGTTTGGCCGTGATAATCCTGAGATTTACGCGACCTTCAAAGCCATTGATCAAGGGAACATTTCAGGTAGCGTTGAACAAATGGCGCTTCATGAACAAGTCAACATCCTTCAGCCGGCGATGTACGACGAAACCCACTTTGCCCTGTTGATGCGAGGCACACATGGCGGTGACGTGATTTCTGTTGTGACCGGATTGTTGCCAGGTGCTGCCGAGGAGATCCAGCTTACTCTCGCTAGCCAATGTAAAGCGCCCGACAGTCGAAAAGTCGCGTTTGGCAGCAATCCGCTGGCTAACCTTGCCGATAAGGATCAGCGAATGGAGTTCGTACTGCGCGCTGCCACTCAATTCAACGAACTGCTTAAACAGCCGTCCTCTCGCGCAAAACTTGAGCAATCTATCCGAGAAATTGCAGCTGGCGGGGGGGTTAAGTGATGCATAGACGCAGTTTCTACGTTGCTGCCGCCGCCGTATTGGGAGCTATCGCGCTAACCTTCTATTTCGGAAGAGGTCCGCAACAAATTTCTTTCCACATTGGAAAAACATATGACGATGTCGTGCGCGACTCATCATTTCCTGTGACGGATAAAACTGCCATCTATCCCGGTGATCCACCTCACCCAAGTTCGACTTGGATCAGTAGCCCAGTGGTCATCACATTCGATGACGAACAACACGGGTTCACGTTGCCCGTTACAAAATTCGGTGCGATTGGCTGGTCTGATTTCAAAGCGATCACCCTTTCTACCTCACCAATGCTGGAAACGTTACCTTTCGAGCAGGCAGTGAATCTGCTGGGAGTGCTGCAGCAGACGTTCAAAAAGGCAGGCTGGTCGCCAGAAGCTGTTGAAGGGAATGATTGGCTCAAGACTGAAACTCAAGAAGACAAGGTGCGCCTTCAAGCCAAGCTTTTTGACCAGTTGGACGGTGTCATTCTGTTGATTCCGCATAAGTACAGCCTGTTCCTCCACATCAAATGCTACGCACGTTGCGACGAACGAAATCCTGATACGGCCAAATATTTGATTGATGTGGGTTTTGGTGAAGATCACTTCAGTGATTGACCGTTTTCAATCGTCTTAGAGGAAGTCGACGGCTTTGGCAGGTAAGCATTGGCTGTCGATGGGCGCCGCTACGATTTTGCTGGGTGGTGAACTTGTTCATGACACTTTTGTTTCAATCCACGCTTTAGCTGTGCAATGCTGGCGCCGAGACCGTTAGCCAACTACAGCTTAAGTATCAAAAACGTAGAAACCGCGCGGTGCCGTCCACTTGCCCCTCTGGGGCGCTGCTACTACAGGGGGTCTGCATGCTCACCCTGCTCAATCTGCTATCCGCCGTCGCCCTGTTGATCTGGGGCACGCACATCGTCCGAACCGGCATCCTGCGGGTTTACGGCACCAATCTGCGACATGTGATCGGCCAGAACATGTCGAGGAAATGGCTGGCGTTCATCGCCGGTATTCTCGTCACCGCGATGGTGCAGAGCAGCAACGCCACGGCGATGCTGGTCACCTCGTTTGTCGGCCAGGGCCTGATGGCGCTGACCCCGGCGCTGGCGACCATGCTTGGCGCCGACGTCGGTACCGCGTTGATGGCGCGGGTGCTGACGTTTGACTTGTCGTGGCTGTCGCCGCTGCTGATTTTCCTCGGGGTGATTTTCTTTCTGTCGCGCAAACAGACGCGGCTCGGACAGATGGGTCGAGTGTCGATCGGGCTGGGGCTGATCATTCTCGCCCTGCAATTGATCGTCGAGGCCGCTGCGCCTATCACCCATGCGCAGGGGGTGAAGGTGATTTTTGCCTCGCTGACTGGCGACATCCTCCTTGATGCGCTGGTCGGCGCGTTGTTCGCGATGATTTCCTACTCCAGCCTCGCCGCCGTGCTGCTCACCGCCACCTTGGCCGGCGCTGCGGTGATCAGCCTGCCGGTGGCGATCGGTCTGGTGATCGGCGCGAACATCGGCAGCGGCATCCTCGCCTTCATGAGCACCAGCATGCAGAACGCTGCCGGCCGCCAGGTGGCGCTGGGCAGTCTGTTGTACAAACTGATCGGCCTGCTGCTGATCATCCCGGTGCTCGACCCGCTGGTGCACTGGATCGACAGCCTCGATTTCAGCCCGCAGGAAATGGTCATCGGCTTCCACCTGCTCTACAACACCGCGCGCTGCCTGATCCTGCTGCCGAGCGTCGGGCCGATGGCGCGGCTTTGTGCGTGGCTGCTGCCGGAGCGCCCGGAAGTCAACGGCACCGCCAAACCGCGTCATCTCGACCCGACCGCGCTGGTCACGCCGAGTCTGGCGCTGGCCAATGCCGCGCGGGAAACCCTGCGCATGGGCGATCTGCTCGACAACATGCTCGACGCTTCCCTCGATGTGCTGCGCGGCAAGCAGACCGCCGTCACTCAGGAAATGCGTCGACTGACCGACGACGTCGAGGCGCTGTACAGCGCGATCAAACTGTATCTGGCGCAGATGCCTCGCGAGGATCTCGGCGAGCAGGACAGTCGGCGCTGGGCCGAAATCATCGAGCTGGCGATCAACCTGAAGCTCGCCGCCGACCTGATCGAGCGCATGCTGCGCAAGATCCAGCAGCAGAAGACCTCGCAACGCCGTTCGTTTTCCGAAGAGGGCCTGGAAGACCTCGCCGGGCTGCAACAGCAACTGATCGCCAACCTGCGGCTCGGCCTGTCGGTGTTTCTCAGTGGCGACCGCGAAAGCGCGCGGCAGTTGTTGCGGGAGAAACGCCGGTTTCGTGCGCAGGAACGGCGTCTGGCCCATGCGCATGTCAGCCGTTTGCAACGCAAGATCGTCCAGAGTCTGGAGACCAGTTCGCTGCATCTGGAGTTGATCGCCGACATGAAGCGGCTCAATTCGCTGTTCTGCAGCAGCGCCTATGTGGTGCTGGAAACGGCGGACACTGGCGCGCTGGCGGTGGATGACATGGCGGACATTACGCATTCGCCTTGAACGTCTGGGGCTGGGGTCAGTCAGTTACAGTGGTTCAGCCTTGAGACCGCTATCGCGAGCAGGCTCACTCCTACAGGGATTGCATTCCAAATGTAGAGTCGGGTCAGCCCGCGCTGGTGGCTGACCACGACACGGATCTCCAAATCAGCCGTATGGAAGCCTGTTATGCGTTGCCTGTTGTTCGCCTGTCTGTTGCTCGGTTCCCTGCCCGCCTTCGCCCTGGATCGGTTTCAGGTCGAAGGCTATGCGCTGCCCAACGGTTTGCAACTGATGCTCAAACCCGGCACCGAACGTGGCCATGTGGCGATCCGGCTGGTGGTCGGCGTCGGTCTCGATGACTTCGACTGCGACGAAAAGGAGCTGCCGCATTTGCTCGAACACCTGCTGTTCAGCGGCATCGATGCCACCGGTGAAGGCGGTCTGGAAGAGCGCATGCAGGCGTTGGGTGGTGACTGGAACGCGTTCACCAGCAATGCCGACACCACGTTCGTCATCGAAGCCCCGGCGAAGAACCAGCGCAAGGTGCTCGACCTGCTGCTCGCGCTGCTGACCCAGACACGCATTGACGACAACGCAATCAACGCGGCGAAACGGGTGGTCGAGCGTGAGGACGGCGGGCACTACACCAAACTGCAGCGTTTCCTCGACCGTCAGGACCTCGGCCACACTGCGAGCAATCAGCTGGCTGTCGAGCTGGGACTGAAATGCCCGCAGCGCGCCGAAGTCGGCCATCTGACCCAAGAGCAATTGGAGAAAGTGCGCAAGGCCTGGTACGCACCGAACAACATGACCCTGATCGTCGTCGGCGAACTCGACAAACTGCTGCCGGCCTATCTCGAGCGCACGTGGGGCGAGCTGGAGCCGGTCGAGCCCAGCGAACACCGGGCGTTGCCGGACATCCGCACCAGCGCCGCCCATGAACGCACCCTCACCCGGGGCTTCATCGGCGACAGCGCCAAGCTGCACTGGCTGGTGCCGGAACCGGTGCTCAACGATCAGTACGACCAGACGTTCGACATCCTCAAGGATTACCTCGACTGGGCGCTGTATCGGCAGATTCGCCTCAACCACGGTTTGTCGTACGGGCCATGGGCCGAACGCGAAGTGTTCGGCGGGGTCGGCTTCATGAGCCTCAACGCTGACCTCGATCGCGATGACGTCGACGAAGCCATTCAAGTGCTGGAAGACCTCAAGGCCGACTTGCTGAAAAACGGCCTCGATGCAGACACCTTCGCCCGCATCAAACAAGCCGCCATCGCCCATCAGGCCTGGGCCGTGCAGGGCAACAGCGCACTGGCGGACTATTACTGGAGCGCCCTGGCCGATTATCAGGACGGCCGCTTTGCCAACCCGGCGCGTGAGCTGCAAGGGGTTACGCTGGACGCGGCGAACAAGGCCATGCGCGAACTGTTGTTACAGCCGGGGTACATCAGGATCGAGAAGCCCTTGATCAGTGATGATCAGGTGTTGTGGCTGGTCGCGGGTGGTGTCGGGGTCTTGCTGCTGATCGTGATCGGCTGGCGCCTGCATCGCCACCGAAAACCAGCGGGAAACACCTGATCACTGTGGCGAGGGAGCTTGCTCCCGCTGGGGTGCGAAGCAGCCCCGATTCAGGCGACTCAACATTCCAGAGACACCGTGTCCGCAAATCCTGCGCCTGCTGCGCAGTCGAGCGGGAGCAAGCCCCCTCGCCACAGGTTCTCGTGGGGGTTGCTAACCGTGAACCTCGCCACAACGCCCGGCGGACGCTACTCTGTCGGGGTATTTCCTTAGCCTGCAGTGAAGCGCCCACATGTCGAAACTAACCCTCCTGGTCCAGCGCATTCTCGAGCTGATCAAGCGCTACCCCGGGGTTATTGCGGCGGGTGGTTTCATTTCCGGAGTCGGCAGTTTCATCCTGGTTGATCGCCAACAGGGGCTGGCGAGCTGGATCACGGTGATCATGCTGCTCAGCTGGATCTGGCTGATGCTGGAAAACACCCTCACCGGGCTATTCACGCGGATCTTCAAGCGCGAGATTCCCCAGCCGCTGCTGCGCTACGCGACGCAGATGATCCATCAGGAAAGTCTGTTTTTCGTTCTGCCGTTCTTCTTCATCACCACCACCTGGAACAGCGGCCAGTTGATTTTCACGGGGCTGCTCGGCATTGCCGCACTGATCTCCATCGTCGATCCGCTGTACTACAAATGGCTGGCGCCACGGCGCTGGGCGTTTCTCGCGCTGCATACCCTGACCCTGTTCGCCGCCCTGCTCACCGCGTTGCCGGTGATCATGCACCTGACCACCGCGCAGAGTTTCAAATGGGCGCTGGGGATTGCCGTGCTGCTGTCGTTCCCGAGCCTGGCGTCGATCTTCCCGATCCGCACCGTGCGCAACGCCCTGGCGATTCTGTTCATCACCTTTGGCATCGGCGGCGTCGGTTGGGCGCTGCGTTCGTGGGTGCCACCGGCGACGCTGTGGATGACCGACGTGGCGATCAGCACGCAACTGCAGGATCGCACCCCCGGCGCCAGCCTCGATACCGTCAGCGCCGAGCAGATCCGCAGCGGCGGGCTCTACGCCTACACCGCGATCAACGCGCCGCGCGGTCTCGACGAGCGCATTTATCACGTCTGGACCTTCAACGGCAAAGAGGTCGACCGCATCGCCCTCGATATCCATGGCGGGCGCAAGGAGGGTTACCGGGCGTGGACGCACAAGCAGAACTTCCCCGGCAACCCGTCGGGCAAGTGGCAGGTGCGGGTGCTGACCGAGGACGGGCAGTTGATCGGTGTGCTGCGCTTCGCGATCACTGACAGCACACCGGCCAAAGAAAAGTAATCCGGTTCGTGCTATTACGTAGGATCTCGTAACGGCCGTACAAGCACGGAGCTTATGACCAGCAGCCCAACCCCCGGCAGTGCCCACCTGGACACCGCGCTCAGCCCTGCCCGCCTGCGGGTCAGCGGTGACTGGACGCTTGCCCACTACACGGCGCTCAAGCACCTGAGCGAAAAGCTCCACGGCCAGTACGACGCCAATACCCCGATCGACCTCAACGGCCTCGGTGCCCTCGACACCGCTGGCGCCTCGTTGCTGGTCGAACTGCTCGGGTCGGAACGCCTGGGCAAGACCGCTGAACACCCCGATTGCACCCTTTCTACGGCCGACCGCGCGTTGCTGCAAACCGTGTATTGCTCGCTGAACGATTTCTGCGTGCCGATCAAAGAGCCGGAAGTCAGCGTCAGCGTGCAATTGCTGACGCGCATTGGCCGCGCAGTAGATAAGGTCTGGAACGACACGCTGCAGCTGCTCGGCTTCGTCGGGCTGATTCTCGAAGTCATCGTCCGCGGCCTGTTCCGGCCCAGGCGCTGGCGCATCACGCCGATGATCGCGCACATCGAGCAGACCGGCCTCGACGCTGCGCCGATCGTGGCCTTGCTGACGTTTCTGGTCGGTGCGGTGGTGGCGTTTCTTGGCGCCACGGTACTGGCCAGTTTCGGCGCAACGATTTTTACCGTGGATCTGGTCGGCTTCTCGTTCCTGCGCGAATTCGGCGTGCTGCTCACGGCGATCCTGATGGCCGGGCGCACCGCCAGTGCGTTCACCGCGCAGATCGGCTCGATGAAGGCCAACGAAGAGATCGACGCAATCCGCACCCTCGGCCTCGACCCGATCGAATTGCTGGTGGTGCCGCGGGTGCTGGCGCTGCTGGTGGCGCTGCCGATGCTGACGTTTCTGGCGATGCTCTCTGGGATCGTCGGCGGCGGCGTGGTCTGCGCAGTGTCGCTGGACATCTCGCCGGCGATGTTCCTTTCGTTGCTGCAATCGGACATCGGCATCCAGCATTTTCTGGTCGGGTTGGTGAAGGCGCCGATCTTTGCCTTCCTGATCGCCGCGATTGGTTGCCTGGAAGGCTTCAAGGTCAGCGGCAGCGCTGAATCGGTCGGCGCGCACACCACCTCCAGCGTGGTCCAGTCGATTTTCGTGGTGATCGTGCTCGATGCGGTGGCTGCGCTGTTTTTCATGGAGATGGGCTGGTGAGTCGTCTACCCCGCGCGCCTTCCGAGGCGGTGATCGAAGTCCGTGGCCTGTGCAATCGCTTTGGCCCGCAGAGCGTGCACGAGAACCTTGATCTGGACGTGTACAAAGGCGAAATCCTCGCCGTGGTTGGCGGCTCCGGCACCGGTAAATCGGTGCTGCTGCGCAGCATCGTCGGGCTGAATCGGCCCAGCGAAGGCATGGTCAAAGTCTTCGGCCAGAACCTGCCGAATCTGCCCGAGCATGAACGCTCGCTGATCGAACGGCGCTTCGGTGTGTTGTTCCAGAAAGGCGCGCTGTTCTCGTCGCTGACCGTGACCGAGAACGTCGCCCTGCCCCTTATCGAACACGCCGGCCTCAGCCGTCAGGACGCCGAGCATCTGGCGGCGGTGAAACTGGCGCTGGCCGGGCTGCCGTTGTCGGCGGCGGACAAGTACCCGGCGTCACTGTCCGGCGGCATGATCAAGCGCGCGGCGCTGGCGCGGGCCCTGGCGCTGGACCCGGACATCCTGTTTCTCGACGAACCCACCGCCGGCCTCGATCCGATTGGCGCGGCGCAATTCGATCAACTGATCCTGACCCTGCGCGATGCGCTGGGTCTGAGCGTGTTTCTGGTCACCCACGACCTCGACACGCTTTACACCATCACCGATCGCGTGGCGGTGCTGGCGCAAAAGAAAGTGCTGGTGGCCGGCCCGATCGACGTCGTCTCGGAAACCGACGACGCGTGGATTCACGAATACTTCCACGGCCCGCGCGGCCGCTCGGCGCTGGACGCCGCCAAACTGCTCAACGAGGTCTGATATGGAAACCCGAGCCCATCATGTGTTGATCGGCCTGTTCACGGTGATCGTCGTGGCCGGCGCCCTGCTCTTCGGCCTGTTTCTGGCCAAATCCAGCGTCGACACCGAGTTCAAGGATTACGAAGTGGTGTTCAACGAGGCGGTCAGCGGTCTGTCCAAGGGCAGCTCGGTGCAGTACAGCGGGATCAAGGTCGGTGATGTGGTCAGCCTGCGCCTCGACCCGCAGGACCCGCGTCGGGTCCTGGCGCGGATTCGTCTGGCGGGCGACACGCCGGTCAAGGAAGACACCCAAGCGAAACTGGCACTGACCGGGATCACCGGCACCTCGATCATCCAGCTCAGTGGCGGCACCCCGCAGAGTCCGAAACTGCGCGGGCATGACGGTCAGTTGCCGACCCTGATCGCCTCGCCCTCGCCGATTTCGCGTCTGCTCAACGACAGCAGCGACTTGATGACCGGCATCAGCGCTCTGCTACAGAACGCCAACCATATGTTCTCCGCGGAAAACGTCGAGCGCGTGAGCAAGACCCTCGCTCATCTGGAGCAAACCACCGGCACCATCAACGACCAGCGCGGTGACATCAAACAAGCGATGCAGCAACTGGCGACGGTGGGCAAACAGGCCGGCAGCATGCTCGAGCAGACCTCGCTGCTGATGCGCAACGCCAATGGCTTGCTCAACGATCAGGGCAAGCAGGCCTTGGGCAGCGCCGAACAGGCGATGAAATCGCTGGAGCAAAGCAGCGTGACCATCAATGGTTTGCTCAGCAAAAACCAGAATTCGCTGGATAACGGCATGCAGGGTCTCAACGGCCTGGCCCCGGCGATTCGCGAACTGCGCGAGACGCTGACCTCGCTGCGTGCCATTTCCCAACGCCTCGAGGCCAATCCCAGCGGGTATCTGCTGGGCAGCGACAAGAACAAGGAATTCACCCCATGAAGTTGACTCGAATCGCCCTCCTCGGCGCCGGCCTGATCCTGATCGGCGCGTGCTCGATTTTGCCCGAGTCGGAACCCTCGGATGTCTATCGGCTGCCCGCCGCACCGGCGCCCGCCTCGGCCAGCCCGACGACGGCTCAGTCGTGGTCGCTGCGCTTGAATAAATTGCAGGCCAGCGAAGCGCTGAACCGGCCGAGCATTGCTGTGATCCCGCAGGGCGATGTGATCAGCAGCTACAAGGGCTCGCGCTGGAGCGATCCGGCGCCGGTGCTGCTGCGCAATCGCTTGCTGGATGGCTTTGCGCGGGATGGTCGGGTGACGCTGCTGAGCACCGACGACAGCAACTTCCAGGCGGATCTGGAGCTGGGCGGCAGTTTGCAGGCTTTCCAGACCGAATATCAGGGCACCCAGGCCGGCGTCGTGGTGCGGGTCGATGCGTTGCTGGTGCGTGGCTACGATCAGCGCATTCTCGCCAGCCGCCGTTTTGAAGAGCGTCAGGCGTTGAATGATGTGCAGGTGCCGGCGGTGGTTGCCGGGTTTGGCCAGGCCAGTGATCGCCTCACGGCCAGGGTTGTGGCTTGGGCAGTCGAACAAGGCCAGAAACTGGCCCCACAACCCCGCTGACACACCACAACCCCTGTAGGAGTGAGCCTGCTCGCGATAGCGGTTTTTCAATCACCGATGATGGCGACTGAAAAACCGCTATCGCGAGCAGGCTCACTCCTACAGTGGATCTGTGATCAGCCGAAGAACCAGTAGCAGACCCCGATGGCGCCGACCACACCAGCAAACTCCGCCAGCAACGCGCAGCCCACCGCATGCCTCGCCCGCTGAATCCCCACCGCGCCGAAGTACACCGCCAGCACATAGAACGTGGTCTCGGTACTGCCCTGAATCGTTGCGGCGACCAGTGCCGGGAAGCTGTCGACGCCTGAGGTCTTCATGGTTTCAATGAGCATTGCCCGCGCGGCGCTGCCGGAAAACGGTTTGACCATCGCCGTCGGCAATGCGTCGACGAAGCGCGTGTCCCAACCGGCCCACTCGACCAGATGGCGAATGCCGTCCAGGCCAAAATCCAGCGCTCCAGAGGCGCGCAGTACGCCAACCGCACATAGCATCGCGACCAGATAGGGCAAAAGATTTTTCGCCACATCGAAGCCTTCTTTCGCGCCTTCGACAAACGCTTCGTAAACCTTGACCTTGCGCATTGCACCGATCAGCAGAAACAGCATGATCAGGCCGAACAGCGTGAGATTGCCGAGGATCGACGACAATCCCGCCAGCGCAGTGGCAGAAAGCGTGCCGAGCAGCGCCATGAAGCCGCCGAGGATCAGGGCGCCGGGCACCAGATAGGCCAGCACCACCGGGTCCCAGATCCGTAGCCGTTGCATGAAGGCCACGGAGAGAAAACCGACGATGGTCGAGCAACTGGTCGCCAGCAGAATCGGCAGGAACACCAGGGTTGGGTCCGGCGCGCCTTGTTGGGCGCGGTACATGAAGATGGTCACGGGCAGCAGGGTCAGCGACGAGGCATTGAGCACCAGGAACAGGATCTGCGCGTTACTGGCGATGGTGGCGCTGGGGTTGAGCTCCTGCAGCGCTTTCATGGCTTTGAGGCCGATCGGCGTGGCGGCGTTGTCCAGGCCGAGGCCATTGGCAGCGAAGTTCAGCGTGATCAAGCCAAGGGCAGGGTGGCCGGCGGGGACTTCCGGCATCAGCCGCAGGAATAGCGGGCCGAGCACCTTGGCCAGCCATTCGACGATCCCGGCTTTCTCGGCTATGCGCAGAAAGCCCAGCCATAGGGTCAGGGTGCCGAACAGCAGCACCATGACTTCGACCGAGAGCTTGGCCATGGCGAAAATGCTCTCCACCATCGCCGCGAAGATCCCGGCATTGCCGCCGATCAGCCACTGCGCCAGCGCCGACACGGCTGCCACGATGAAGAAGCCAAGCCACAGGCCATTAAGCATCAGTCAAATCCCCCGAAGAATGCGGCGAATGATAGCGGGGTCGCCAGAAACGACAAACCCCGGATTGCTCCGGGGTTTGTATGGCTGACTCGGTCCACTGTAGGAGTGAGCCTGCTCGCGATGAGGGCGGCACATTCAACATCTCTGTTGTTTGATACACCGCCATCGCGAGCAGGCTCACTCCTACAGGGTTTTTGTGTCAGTTCTTGGAAATTTCGCCAGTTGGCAGTTTTTCCTTGCTGCGCCAGTGCGGCAGGGAGTTCCAGTAGCGCTCGCCCTTGGCGTCGTCGTACATGCCTTCCCAGCGCGCGATAACCAGCACCGCCAGGGCATTACCGATCACATTCAGTGCGGTACGCGCCATGTCCATGATGCGGTCGACACCGGCGATGAACGCCAGGCCTTCCAGCGGAATGCCGACGCTGCCCAGCGTCGCCAGCAGCACCACGAAGGACACGCCCGGTACACCGGCGATGCCTTTGGAGGTGACCATCAGGGTCAGCACCAGCAGCAGTTGCTGGCTGATCGACAGGTCGATGCCGTACAGCTGGGCAATGAAGATCGCCGCGATCGACTGGTACAGGGTCGAGCCGTCGAGGTTGAACGAGTAACCGGTCGGCACCACGAAGCTGCAGATGGCTTTCGGCGCGCCGTAGGCTTCCATTTTCTCGATCACCCGTGGCAGCACGGTTTCCGAGGAAGCGGTGGAGTAGGCCAGCACCAGCTCATCCTTGAAGATGCGCATCAGCTTGAGCACCGAGAAGCCGAACAGCTTGGCGATCAGGCCCAGCACCACGAAGGCGAAGAAGGCGATGGCGACGTAAACCAGGATCACCAGTTTCGCCAGCGGCAGCAGCGAGGCGAAGCCGAAGTTGGCGACAGTCACCGCGATCAGGGCGAACACGCCGATAGGGGCGTAGTTCATGATCATGTGGGTGACTTTGAACATGCTTTCCGAGACGCCCTGGAACATCTTCACCAGAGGCTCGCGCAGGTCCGACTGCAGGCTCGACAGGCCGAGACCGAAAAGAACGGAGAAGAAGATGATCGGCAGCATTTCGCCGCGGGCCATGGCTGCGAAGATGTTCGACGGGATCAGGTTGAGGATGGTCTCGATGAACGCATGTTCATGCTGCACTTCAGCGGCGGTCGCCTGGTACTTCGAGATATCGACCGTGCCCAGAGTGCTCATGTCGATGCCGGTGCCCGGGTGGAACACGTTGGCCAGCGCCAGGCCGACCACGATGGCGATGGTGGTGACGATTTCGAAATAGATGATGGTCTTCAGGCCGATACGCCCGAGCTTCTTGGCGTCGCCCACGCCGGCGATGCCGACGATCAGAGAAGAAATGACGATCGGGATGACGATCATCTTGATCAGACGGATAAAGATATCGCCTGCCGGTTGCAGGACGTTGCTGATCCACCAGGCCTTCTCGGCGCTGAAGTGGTTGAGCAACGCACCCAGTGCAATCCCCAGAACCAGACCTATCAGGATCTGCCAGGCGAGGCTGATTTTTGCCTTCTTCATTATCTTTACCCTTACTTGCGTTTGACTCAGGCACATGCAGGAACTGGAACGCTCATCAGCGGAAAAGTCTGTGCATCTGCCTCCGTATAAGGTGCCCCGAAGTGCGTATTTACGGCTCTTCGGCAGGCGAAAAAAGGCGCAACTATTCCGATGCAAGGTGGCGCCGTCTAATGCCGTAAACGCCTGCCCTATGCCGAATCGGCATGAGCTTTTTCAATTGAAACTGGCGTCCCAAGCGGTTCGATTGTGACATTTCAGCCGGCATAAGTGCCGTGAACCGGCCATTACAGCGTAGGCTGGTTAAATTTCGCACAGCGAGAATCGGCGGAAATTTCCGGAAAAAGTCTGAATTGAAAGCCTATAAGTCACACGAATCGAGCGCGATCTTTGTCGATATACGGTCGTCAGGAAACACCGCGAAATGTTTTCCCGCGCAGTGTCGACGATTCGAAGAAGAGGATTAGCGTGCTGGATCAATGATTTGGCTGATTCAAAGCCCAGCGCAGATTCGTCAGACCATCGGGTCGACGAACCTGCGGCGCAGCTTTTACCCTGACCCGGCCCTTGCGCAGGTACTCCCTGTACCCGTAGGTCACTCCGACCCTGTAGCAGTCAGAACGTCCCGGCCCCCTGGTCATGCACCGGCCCTCATCGGGTGGCGCAATGGAAAGCAGCGGGGCGCTGCTTTCGTGTTCAAGAATCCTGTGCGTCCTGCATCAGTACCACTTGGGATCTTTCTTCAGGGTTTCCATCAGCAGATCCTGCATGCCCTGATCAGGTTTGCCGAAGAAGCGATACGTCGCGTGTCGCGTTGGCGACTTGTCCTGCGGCAGACCTTCCGGGACATCGACCAGCATGGCGTAGGCGTCATCCTTGTCGAAGCTGAAGGCAACGATCAAACGGTGATTCAGGCATTTGTCCTGACTCTCGCAGAGCGGACCGACCAGATACTTGTCGCCATCTTCCGTAACGGCATTCATCTGTTGCTCAGAGGTTCCGGACAGGTTGATCACCCACTCCGGTACGCGCTCTTCCTTTTTGATCACACCTTCCCAGGTTTCGCGATACTGCTCGTCGGAAGCGAGCAGTTCGTTGACCCGGGCCTGGCCGTCATTGGCCGCCATGGCCATGGCACTGCCGCCCAGAAGCAGGGCGGCGGCCAATGTCTTGAGACCGATCATCGTTAACCTCGGCCGCGACGGCCAAAGAAGAAGGAAGCGATGAACATCACCAGGAACACGACAAAGAGAATCTTGGCGATACCCGTGGCGGTGCCCGCGATACCACCGAAGCCCAGTACGGCGGCGATGATGGCAATGATCAAGAATGTAATTGCCCAGCTCAACATGGTGATTCTCCTTACTTCTCTATTTAGGGGTGTTTGCGGTTTCCGACGCTCAGGCGTCCGAATCTGTTCAACGACTTAGAAAACCCAGCGCTCTTCCCGTGGCAGTTGGTCCAGCGGTTGCGCCTGGTCTACATCGATCATGTGCATCGAAGCGTTTTCGGCCTGGCTGCTGCTCACGGCACTGAAGTGCTTTTGAGTGCTGTGCTGCATCGAAATGAGTGGCTCGGGTTTGCGGCTGTTTTCCCAGCTCATGTATTGCTGGCAGACGATCAGGGTGATCAACAACGCCAGTACGCCGAACAGACCTTGCTGGATCTGCAGTGGCGAGATACGTACTTGGGCGGCAGTTGGGCGAGTCATCCTGTGTTCCTCACGCTTGTTCGGTTGGGGCAGTGCTGATCTGCCCGGGCTGAGTGAGGTATTGCAGCCTGCATGCCAGTTTTTTGTTGTCTGAAAATATCAATAAAAACAATGGCTTACGTACGCTTGAGAAATTTCCTGCGACGCATCCTGCACGATGGCTCTTCTGCGGTCGTGCGCAATGCACGATTATTTCGTGGGAAATTTCGATGATATGGAATTGCTACCGGTACGCAGATGTCAGAAGAGGACGCAGGATCTGCCCTGCAAATCGCTGGCTGTTTTAAAACTCAACGAAATCAATGAATTGGCCGTTATGGCAGTAGAGAGCTACCCTCCTATGGCTGGTATCGTTCAGAATCAACCATGCAACTTGCCCGATTTTTCCGGGACTAACCCAAGACTAATCACTATGGAGCGTAGGAAAAATGGAATCTGCCACTGAGCAACAAGGCCGCATTCTGCTGGTGGACGATGAATCCGCCATCCTGCGTACGTTTCGTTATTGCCTCGAAGACGAAGGCTATACGGTCGCCACGGCCAACAGCGCGGCGCAAGCCGATGCTTTGCTGCAACGCCAGGTCTTCGACCTGTGCTTCCTCGATTTGCGCCTGGGCGAGGACAACGGTCTCGACGTCCTGGCGCAAATGCGCATTCAGGCGCCTTGGATGCGCGTGGTGATCGTCACCGCGCATTCGGCGGTCGACACCGCCGTTGATGCCATCCAGGCCGGCGCCGCCGACTATCTGGTCAAACCGTGCAGCCCCGACCAACTACGTCTGGCCACCGCCAAGCAGCTGGAAGTGCGGCAGCTGTCGGCGCGTCTTGAAGCCCTCGAAGGCGAGATCCGCAAACCGAAAGACGGCCTCGATTCCCATAGCCCGGCGATGAAGGTCGTACTGGAGACAGCCCGCCAGGTCGCGAGCACTGACGCCAACATTCTTATCCTCGGCGAATCCGGCACCGGTAAAGGTGAACTGGCCCGTGCAATCCACGGCTGGAGCAAGCGCGAGAAGAAGTCCTGCGTGACCATCAACTGCCCGTCGCTGACTGCCGAGCTGATGGAAAGCGAGCTGTTCGGCCATAGCCGTGGCGCCTTCACCGGGGCCAGCGAAAGCACGCTCGGTCGGGTTAACCAGGCTGACGGTGGCACGCTGTTTCTCGACGAGATCGGCGACTTTCCACTGACGTTGCAACCCAAGTTGCTGCGTTTCATCCAAGACAAGGAATATGAGCGGGTGGGCGACCCGGTCACTCGCCGTGCCGATGTGCGCATTCTCGCAGCGACCAACCTCAACCTCGAAGACATGGTCCGCGACGGTCGCTTCCGCGAGGATCTGCTCTATCGTCTCAACGTCATCACCCTGCATCTGCCGCCATTGCGTGAGCGCGCCGAAGACATCCTGACCCTTGCCGATCGCTTCCTCGCACGTTTCGTCAAAGAGTACGCGCGTCCAGCGCGCGGCTTCAGCGATGAGGCGCGCGAAGCGCTGCTCGGTTATCGCTGGCCGGGCAACATTCGCGAGCTGCGCAACGTGGTCGAGCGGGCGAGCATCATCTGCCCGCAGGAGCGCGTGGAAATCAGCCACCTGGGCATGGCCGAACAACCGGCCAACAACGCGCCACGGGTCGGTGCGGCGCTGAGCCTGGATGAGCTGGAGAAAGCGCACATCGGGGCGGTTCTGGCCACCGCTGGCACACTGGATCAAGCGGCGAAAACCCTCGGCATCGACGCCTCGACCCTGTATCGCAAACGCAAGCAGTACAACCTGTGAGCACTGCGCGATGAAACTGGCGATCAAGCTGCGCACGCGCCTGTTCCTGAGCATTTCTGCACTGATCACCGTGGCCTTGCTCGGGCTTCTGCTCGGGCTGGTCAGCGTGATGCAGATGGCCGGGTCGCAGGAAGCGCTGGTGCGCAGCAACTTCGTCACCCTGGATCTGGGCCTCAAATTGCGCCAGACCCTCGGCGATCAGTTGATCATCATGCTCGCGGAAAAGCCCGACCCCGTTGCCTTCGAAGCGTCCAAGCAGCATTACTTCCGGTTGCTCGACCAAGGCATCGCCCAGCAGTCGGAGGGTGAAGATCAGCCTTACGGTTTCCGCCAGGCCAAGGCCGATTACCTTAACTTCCTCGACTCCTTCGATGTCAGCGCCGAAGCGGCGAAGGATGCCAGTACCAGCGCGGATTTCCGCGAGCGCTTCAATATCCTGCGCAACGGTTTGATTGCGGAACACAAGCACGCGCTGGACAGTATCAACGAGGTGCAGCACGCCGCCCGCGAACGTGCCTTGCTGATCGCCGGGCTGCTCGGTCTGGTCGGGCTGGCGGTGCTGATCATCGGTTTTGTCACAGCGCAAGGCATTGCCCGCCGCTTCGGCGCGCCGATCGAAGCGCTGGCCAAGGCTGCCGATAACATAGGGCAGGGTAACTATGACGTGACCCTGCCGATTTCCACCGCCATGGAAGTCAACCTGCTGTCGCGGCGCTTCGGTCTGATGGCCGAGGCGTTGCGCGAACACCAGGCGATGAATGTCGACGAGCTGTTGGCCGGTCAGCAACGCCTGCAAGCGGTGCTCGACAGTATCGACGACGGTTTGTTGATGATCGATCGCCAAGGCCAGCTCGAACACCTCAACCCGGTCGCTCAGCGTCAGTTGGGCTGGGAAGATGATCGTCTCGGCCAGGGCTTGGGCACCGCACTCGGTCGCCCGGAACTGGATGCACAACTGCAACTGGTGCTGCGCGGCGGCACGCTGGAGCGGGCGCCGGAAGATCTGAGTATCGAAGTCGATGGTGAATCGCGCCTTCTGACTTATAGCCTGACGCCGGTCAGCCACACCCAGGGGCATATTCTCGGCGCGGTCATGGTGCTGCACGACGTCACCGAACAACGTGCCTTCGAGCGGGTTCGCAGCGAATTTGTTCTGCGCGCTTCCCATGAATTGCGTACGCCGGTGACGGGCATGCACATGGCTTTCGGGCTGTTTCGTGAGCGGGCCAAGTTTCCGGCGGAGTCGCGCGAGGCTGACCTGCTGGATACGGTCAACGAGGAAATGCAGCGCCTGATGCAGTTGATCAACGACTTGCTCAATTTCTCGCGCTACCAGAACGGTTTGCAGAAACTCACCCTGGCGCCATGTTCCATCGAGGACTTGCTGGAGCAGGCGCAGCTGCGCTTTGCCGAAGCGGCGGCGGCCAAAGGTGTGGCGCTGAACGTCGAGATTCAAGGGCCGTTGCCACGTTTGCAGGCCGATCAGGCGCAACTCGATCGTGTCCTCGACAACCTGATCGACAACGCGTTGCGCCACACTGCACGCGATGGGCAGATCCGTCTGCAGGCGCGTCGTCATGGCGAGCGGGTGATCATCAGCGTCGAAGACAACGGTGAAGGCATTGCCTACGGCCAGCAGGGGCGGATCTTTGAGCCGTTCGTGCAGGTCGGTCGCAAGAAGGGTGGCGCCGGGCTCGGCCTGGCGCTGTGCAAGGAAATCGTCCAGTTACACGGCGGACGCATGGGCGTTTATTCGCGGCCGGGGCAGGGCACCCAGTTCTACATGGCGCTGGCGGTTTAGGCTTCGTCGTCCATACGCCGTCCTGCGAGCCGGCGTCCGCGGGTGATCAGTTCGATGAACTGCACGGCGCTCAGCGCATGGGCGAACAACCAGCCCTGACCGAATTTCACCCCTTCACTGCTGAGCAAGGTCGCCTGGGATTCCAGTTCGATGCCTTCAGCAATCACCTTCAGATCCAGCGCCTGCGCCATGTGAATGATGTGCGGCGCGACGCCGCTGCTTGCCGCGTCATGGCCCAGCGCATCAATGAAGGCCTTGTCGATCTTCAGGCAATCCACTGGCAGGGTCTGCAGGTAGGCGAGGCTGCAGTAGCCAGTGCCGAAGTCGTCGATCAGTACCTGATGGCCAACGTCGCGCAAGGCTTGCAGGTTTTCCCGAGCGACGACCACATCGATCAGGCCGCGCTCGGTGACTTCGAAGGCAATCTGCCGCGCCGCAACACGGTGCAGCGCCAGCAGGCGCGCCATGACCTGGCCGATGCGCGGCACCATGACATCGCACGCCGCGAGGTTCACCGAGATATACAGCTGCGGATTGGCGCGCAATAACTGGCCCAGTTGTTCGAGCAAACGCTGCAACACGAAGTCGGTCATCTGCCGGATCTGTCCGGTGTTCTCGGCCATCGGAATGAACAGGTCGGGGCTGGTCAGCGTGCCGTCCGGGCGCCGCCAGCGCAGCAGGGCTTCGGCGCCGACGCAGTTGCGGCTGTCGAGGTCGAAGATCGGTTGATACAGCACCTGTAACTCACCCCGACGGATCGCCCCGTGCAACTCGGCATCCAGCGATTGCCGCTGGCGCACCAGCAGGAAGGTCAGAAACCCGACAATGGCCCCGGCAATCAGGCACACCGGCAACAGCCACCACCACACCGCAGGGATATGCACGCCAGTGCGCGGCGTAATCAATACCAGCTGGTATTCCGGATTATCGGTGGGCATGCGATAGATCAACCGCGTTTGCGTCACCTGCAGTGCATCACGACTTTTCGGTGGCCAGGGTTCGGTGGGCGGCCAGACCTGTGCAAAGCCAAGTACCGGGATCGCGCGAGTGCCGTGATCGAGCACCACCAGCAGGCTGCTGCCGGGCGACAGATCGACCATGTCGGTCAAATGCCCGCGCGAGGTGGCGACGCGAAAATTGCCGCGACCGAGCATGAGCGCCGCGCGGTTTTCATCAGGTTCAGTGGTGGTGTTCAGCCAATAACTGTATGTCGGGCCCTGGATGTCCGGAGCACGATCCAGCGACAGGCCTTCCTGACGCGGACGATTGGAGCAGAACCGCGAGGCGTCCATGTAGGCGGCCTCGTAGACGAAGCGATAGTTGAAAGTGACTTGCTGCAAGGTCGCGATCATTTCTTCGTCGCAGCCGCGCAGGGGCTGGGCTTCGAGATCGTCGAGGCTTTCGCGCAACTGGCCGAACAATTGTTCGAGGCGGGCGAGGAAACGCTCACCCTGCGCGTTCATTTCCTGGCTCTCGCGCAACTCCATCTGCCGCATCGCCGCGAACATACTGCCGGCGATCAACAGGCTGGCACTGAGGACAGCCGCGATCATCGCCAAAAAACCGGGGCGATAAAACCAGCTACGCAGCGTTTCTCGGGTAGCAGCCATCAAGGAATTTCCGAAGAATTACCATGAGTTATAGCTGCTGATTGCGATTTCGCCCTGACCGTCGGGCGGGCGTCATTATTTTGTCTGGTTGAGGACCAAAAGAAGTGCGGCCGTTTGCGCATCCGGCGTGCCGTCGAAACGGGCGGGGCGGTAGTGCATCTGGAATGCGGCAAGGACATGGCGGGTGGCTACATCCAGCTCACCGGTCTGCGGCGTGTCGTAGCCCAGCCGGGCGAGTTGCGCCTGGAACCAGCCGATTTCCGGCAGTGGACTGCTGTTGAACACCGCTTGCTGACGCGCCACGGCTTGTTCGTTCGGCCATAGGCCCAAGCCCTCATCCGCGAGACGTTTCCACGGGAACAGTGGACCCGGATCGAGCTTGCGCAGAGGCGCGATGTCGCTGTGACCAATGATGTGTCGGGGACTGATGCCGTTGCGTTGGCTGATGTCCTTGAGCAGGGTGATCAGCGACTGGATTTGCGCTTCGCTGTACGGGTACCACAGGCGCCCGGTCGGGGTGTCCTTGTAGCCGGGATTGACGATTTCAATGCCGATGGAGCTGGAGTTAAGCCAGGTACGGCCCTGCCACTGACTTTCGCCGGCGTGCCAGGCGCGCTGGTTTTCGTCCATCAACTTATAGATCGTGGCGCCCTTGTCATCGCCGATCAGGTAATGGCTGCTGACCTCGCCATGGGTCAGCAATTGCAGCGAACGCTCCAGCGATGCCGAGGTGTAATGCACCACGACGAACTGGATGCGGCTGTCGTAATTGGTCGAAGGATGGCTGGTGTCGTAGCGCGGGCCGCTGGCGCAACCAGCGAGGACGAGCAGCGAGGCAAACAGGGCAAAGAATTTCATGGCAAAGGACGATACGCAAAAGACAATAATGCAACAGTGTAACGTATGGATCTGGCCAGAGTCCGCCAGCGGGCGGATTTAAACAAAATGGAACAATTGCCTCAGCCCAGCTCCACGCGGTTGCGTCCGGCGTTTTTCGCCCGATACAGCGCCTGATCGGCTCTTTTCAGCACCAGATCGCTGTGTTCGCCCACCCTGAAAGAAGCCAGCCCCATGGAAATCGTTATGGTCACCCGCTCGCCCTTGAAGTGAAACGGGCAGGCCTCAATCGCCGCACGCAGGGTTTCCAGCAGCTTCGCGCCTGCCGCTGGCGGCGTTGCCGGCAGTAACAGCACGAACTCTTCGCCGCCGAAGCGAGCAATGAAATCCGAGCCGCGCAGGCGTTTGCGCAGCACCGTGGCGATGATCTTCAGGACTTTATCGCCGGCCAGGTGGCCGTAGCTGTCGTTGATGCGCTTGAAGTGATCGAGGTCGAGCATGGCCAGACTCAAGGTATTGCCGTGTTGCTGCCACTGCTGGATTTCATGCTCGAGGCGTTCACTCCACGCCGCGCGGTTGGGCAGGCCGGTCAGCGGGTCGATCAGGGCTTTCTGCCGCTGCTCCTCGAGATGTTCGCGGAAACCCAGAGCTTCCTGTTCCATATGCGCCACGCGCTCCGACAGGCTCTTCAGTCTGGCGGCGACTTCCTGCTCGCGGGCGTCGCGCTGTTTCTGGTGCTGATCCATGGTGCCGAGCAGGCCTTCCAGATGATTCTCCAGCACATGCTTGAGGTCATCGAGGTCGGCTGCTTGCTGGACGCTGCTCTGCAAGCCGTCGACCTGTTCACGGATCTGCGAATCCATGGCCCGCGCCGCCGAGCTGTTGTCGGCATGCCCTTCGCTGGCCGCTTGCAGGTTGCTCTGAAACGCTTCGAGGCGTTCGTTGAGCTGTTGCAGATAGGCTTCGAACTCATGTTGACCGCTGTCGGTAATCGCCAGCATCAAGGTTGCGAGATCGTCGAGGATCGGCAGCAATTCGTACCAGTTCAAGCCGTGCTTCAGCCGTTCGCGCATGGCTTCGGCTTGGGGCCGGTGACGCTCGGGCAGGGTCAGGTCGTCGAGCAGGCCGATCAGAGTGTCTTCGATATGCCTGGCCACGGAGCTGTAGGACGGCTCCGGCGAGTCCGGCAAGGCGAAGAGGATGTCGTGTTCCGGCTGATCCGGGTCGATGGCGGCCAAAGCCTGGGCGATCGGCTCGGGCAAAGGCAGGCTGTCGAGAATCAACGCGGCCGGATCGCCGGGGTGGCTCAGTTCGTCGGGATTGACTGCCTCGGTGGTGGGCGATTGCGCCGAGGCGCCTGGCGCCGCGGATGCGCCTGGCTCAATCTGCGCTGGTTCGGCTTCAACAGTGACAACAGGCGTCGCGAACGCGACGACTTCCGGTTCGGGCGCGACCTGCACAGGCGTCTCGACGGTCGCGGCGGGAGCATCAATCGCCGGTTCAGGGTCTGTGACCGCTGCCGTTTGCGTGGGTTGCGGTTCGGGTTGCTGAGCTTCGACCGGCTGCGGCACGGGTGGTGCTGGAATGTCTGCCGTGGGTGCGGTGGTTTCCTCACTCTCGCGACTGCCAAACAGACGCTGCAACAACCCCGGCCGGCCCGATTCGGCAGGCGTCTCTAGCTGACTCAAGGCCTTGCCCTGCAAGCCACTGAGCTCGCTCAGCAGCAGGGGCATTTCCCGCGCCTGACCGACGCGGCTGTCCAGTTGTTTGGCAAATTTCTTCAGCGGTTGCGCGACTTCCCGCGGCAAGGGAA
Source organism: Pseudomonas moraviensis (assembly GCF_900105805.1). Taxonomy (NCBI): domain Bacteria; kingdom Pseudomonadati; phylum Pseudomonadota; class Gammaproteobacteria; order Pseudomonadales; family Pseudomonadaceae; genus Pseudomonas; species Pseudomonas moraviensis. The sequence goes on from NZ_LT629788.1 coordinate 4,962,008, forward strand.
GGGCCTGCAACTGGGTGACCAGTGCGGTCAGCGCGGTACTGACCTGATCGATGCGGGTTTCGCGGCGTTGCTCGGAATCGAGCACGGCTTTTTCCAGGCGCGGCAGCAGGGCGGCGAGCCCTGCGTCCATGTCATCGGTGCGCACGACTTCGCGCATTTCCTTCATGCACTGATCGACAGCCTTGTCGGTGCCTTCGGCCGCCAGCGTGCTGCGCACCAGCCCGCGCCGCAGCAGGTCGAGTCGCGCGGCCCAGCGGCGTTCGAGCTTGTCCTGCTGTTCGATGCTCTTGAGGTACTTCTCTTTCCAGCGCTGGGCGTCGTCGCTCATTCACAGGTTCCGCAAGGGGCAGGGCTCAACGCGGGCAATGCGTCGGCCGTGAGCGAACCCGGCAGACGAATTTCCACCGCGACCGGCAGGTGATCGGAAATGGGCTGGGCCAGCACCTCGACCTTTTCCAGGGTCAGGGTCGGGCTGAGCAGAATATGATCAAGGCAACGCTGTGGGCGCCAGCTGGGGAAGGTCGCTTCCACCTGCGGGGCCAGCAGGCCGAGATCGCGTAACGGCGAGTGTTCGAGCAGGTCGCTGGCGTGGGTGTTCATGTCACCCATCAGCACCTGATGCTTGTAGCCGCTGATCAAATCACGAATGTAGGCCAGTTGCAGGCTGCGCGTCCGCGCGCCAAGGGCCAGATGCATCATCACCACCACCAGCGCTTCCGGACCTTCGCCGAAGCGCAGCAGGATTGCGCCGCGACCTTTTGGACCGGGCAGCGGGTGATCCTCGATCGCCCACGGCTTCAGGCGACTGAGCACACCATTGCTGTGCTGGGCCAGCCGGCCGAGGTTGCGATTGAGTTGTTGATACCAGTAGGGGAAGGCGCCGAGGTGGGCCAGGTGTTCGACCTGATTGACGTAGCCCGAACGCAGGCTGCCGCCATCGACTTCCTGCAGGGCGACCAGATCGAAGTCGCCGAGCAGGTCACCGATCTTCTGCAGATTGCCGGAACGCCCGGTGTGCGGCAGCAGATGCTGCCAGCTGCGGGTCAGGTAATGCCGATAGCGCTCGGTGCTGATGCCGACCTGAATGTTGAAACTGAGCAAGCGCAGACGCTGGTCTGCGGGCAGGCCCGTAGACGCCAGGTGATGCTCGTTGACCTGCGGATCATGCAGGCCAACGATGCGTTCGGACTTCCAGCGGCGCATGGCGAATGCCGCGCTTAGTTGGCAGCCGCCTTGGTTGCTGCTCGCTCTTTGGCGACCAGATCGTCAGCCAGTTTCAGCGCTTGCTCGGCACCGCCGGCAGAGCCGATGTCGAAGCGGTATTTACCGTTGACGATCATGGTTGGCACGCCGGTGATTTCGTACTTCTTGGCCAGTTCTTTCGCCTTGTTGATCTGACCTTTGATCGCGAACGAGTCGAAGGTGGCGAGGAACTTGTCCTTGTCCACGCCTTGAGTGGCGAGGAAGTCAGCCATGTCGTTCTTGTCGGTGAGCTTCTTGTGTTCTTTCTGAATCGCGTTGAATACCGCAGCGTGAACCTGGTGCTCGACACCCATCGCTTCGAGGGTCAGGAACATCTGGCCGTGAGCGTCCCACGGTCCGCCGAACATCGCCGGAATGCGGACGAAGTTGACGTCGGACGGCAGTTTTTCAACCCACGGGTTGATGACGGGTTCAAAGGCGTAGCAATGCGGGCAGCCGTACCAGAACAGCTCGACCACTTCGATCTTGCCAGGCACTGCAACCGGGACCGGGTTGGCCAGTTCGACATAAGGGGCGGCAGGGGCTTCAGCGGCCTGGGCGGTGAAGCCGAACAGGCTGGCAGCGACGAGGGCGGCGCTGATGATCAGATTACGCATGCTTTACTCCTGGACAATTTGGGTCGCCTCGCTCGACCTGTTTCGACACAGATCCTGGCGGGCATGAGTGCTGTAGTGTAACGGTAGCGGCCACAAAAAAGGGCGGCCAAAGCCACCCTTTTTATACTTGCTGCGAAGGATTAATCGAGCGTTAACGTGGCAGGCGTTGCGCGCCTCGCTCAACACTCGAACAAGGGCCTCAGTGCAGGCCCTGGATGTAGCTGGAAACCGCAGCGATGTCTTCGTCGCTCAGCTTGCGCGCGATGGTGCGCATGGTCATGGCATCACCGTCATTGGCACGACCGTCGACTTCCTTGCGGAAATCGGTCAGCTGCTTGGCGATGTATTGAGCGTGCTGGCCACCCAGATGCGGGAAGCCTGCGGCGGCGTTGCCGGCGCCATTCGGCGAGTGGCAACCGGTGCAGGCTGGCAGGCCTTTTTCCAGGTTGCCGCCACGGAACAGCGCTTCACCGCGCGCGACGATCTTCGGATCGGCGGCGCCGACGCTGCCTTTCTGGCTGGCGAAGTATGCGGAGATATCGGCCAGATCCTGATCATCCAGGTTGGTCAGCAGCCCGGTCATTTCCAGAACCACGCGTCTGCCCGACTTGATGTCGTGCAATTGCTTGTCGAGGTAGCGTTCACCCTGACCTGCCAGTTTCGGAAAGTTCGGCGCCATGCTGTTGCCGTCCGGGCCATGGCAGGCCCCGCACACGGCGGCTTTGGCCTGGCCTGCTGCGGCATCGCCGGCAGCATGGGCGACGCCTGAAATTCCCACGGTCAACAGCAGACTCACGATCAATTTGTTCATCAGCTAATCCAACTACGGCTAAGGGTTAAGTTATGGACCGGGCTTACTCTCGCTCATCCACAGGATGATGGCCTGGTAATCCTCGGCACTGCAGTCCATGCACAAACCACGCGGCGGCATCGCCTTGAAACCCTGGGTCACGTGTTGCACCAGCGTCCCCATACCTTTCGCCAACCTCGGCGTCCAAGCTTCCTGGTCGCCTCTTGCGGGCGCCATGGGTAGTTGGCCGGAATGACAGGCACCACAAACACGGTTGTACACAGCTTCCGGATCCTGTGTAGCCTGTGCGCTGTAAAGCGGCACCAAGACTCCGGCAGCCAGCAGCCATTTCGTCATAAAACGACCTTTTCAGGGTTGAGAGCGTTCTGCGTTCTAATGCGCAATCAAAGTCTGGCGCTCTCGTGAACTTCATCCTTCGCTGGGACAAAGCACACACAAAATCTGCGGCATTATATACTGGCGTCACTGAAACGGAAGCGACACCGCGTTCCGCGCCCATTCCCGGCGCCGCCCACATCGGAAATCCCATGCAACTCAAGAATCCCATCCTCGGCCTGTGCCAACAGTCCACATTCATGCTCAGTGCCGCCAAAGTCGACCAATGCCCGGACGACGAAGGCTTCGAAGTGGCGTTTGCCGGTCGTTCCAACGCTGGCAAATCCAGCGCGCTGAACACCCTGACCCACGCCAGTCTGGCGCGCACCTCGAAAACTCCGGGTCGCACACAGCTGTTGAACTTCTTCAAGCTAGACGATGATCGCCGTCTGGTCGACCTGCCGGGCTACGGTTATGCAAAAGTACCGATCCCGCTCAAGCAACACTGGCAGCGCCACCTCGAGGCTTACCTCGGCGGTCGGGAGAGTTTGAAAGGTCTGATTCTGATGATGGACATCCGCCATCCGATGACCGACTTCGACCTGCTGATGCTCGATTGGGCCGTCGCCGCCGGCATGCCGATGCACATCCTGCTGACCAAGGCCGACAAGCTCACCTACGGCGCAGCCAAGAACACACTGCTGAAAGTACAGTCGGAAATCCGCAAAGGCTGGGGCGACTCGATCACCATCCAACTCTTCTCCGCGCCAAAACGCATGGGCCTGGAAGAGGCTTACACCGTACTGGCCGACTGGATGGAACTGGCAGACAAAAACACCGAGGCCGCCGCCGAGTAAGACAAGTTCAAAACTGTCTGTGGTGCTGTCAGGCAAGGCAAAAGCACCGCTAAAACGGCCGGGGTCGCGCTCGACTTTAGGGGACCTAAATGAGCATTTTTAGCGGTGCTTTTAACGCGGCATGACGGCATCACAGCCAGTTTTGAGGCAAAAAAAGCCCCGGGATTCATTGGGGAGGGAGAATTCCGGGGTCTAAGTTCCGAACCGCTAGGGCGGGGTTCAGATATCTGCCAACACTTAACACAACATAGGAGCATCGAAGGGCTTCACCAGCCATTCAGTACCTCTGAGTGTTCCACCGGCAGATTAGTTCAGATTTTTTTCAAAAAGCTTTGGAATAGCCTCAAGCATTTATCGGTCTAAGCCGGTTTCCCGGGCTTGCCGCGACGCCGTGTCGCGGCCACGCTGCACCCTGCTCAGTGCGCCTCATCCCAATTGTTGCCGACGCCGACTTCCACCAGCAGCGGCACGTCCAGTTTCGCCGCTTCGCTCATGTGCAGGCGAATCTCGGTGCTGACCTGCTCGACCAGATCCTCGCGAACCTCCAGCACCAGTTCATCGTGCACTTGCAGGATGACCCGGGCATCCAGCCCCGACGTCGCCAGCCAGTTGTCCACGGCGACCATGGCTTTCTTGATGATGTCCGCCGCCGTGCCCTGCATCGGCGCGTTGATCGCCGTGCGTTCTGCGGCGGCGCGTTCCTGCGGCTTGTTCGAGTTGATCTCCGGCAGGTACAGGCGACGACCGAAGAACGTTTCGACGTAGCCCTGATCGGCCGCCTGTGCGCGAGTGCGCTCCATGTACTCGCGTACGCCTGGATAACGGGCGAAGTAAGTATCGATGTAAGCCTTGGCGGTCTTGGTGTCGACGCCGATGTCCTTGCCGAGCTTCTGCGCGCCCATGCCATAGATCAGACCGAAGTTGATCGCCTTGGCGCTGCGGCGCTGGTCCGAGGTCACTTGCTCAAGCTCGACCTTGAACACTTCGGCGGCGGTCGCGGTGTGCACGTCGAGGTTGTTGCGGAAGGCGTTCATCAGGCCTTCGTCGCGGGACAGGTGCGCCATGATCCGCAACTCGATTTGCGAGTAGTCCGCCGCCAGCAGTTTGTAACCCTTCGGCGCGACGAACGCCTGACGAATGCGCCGGCCTTCGGCGGTGCGCACCGGGATGTTCTGCAGGTTCGGATCACTGGAGGACAAGCGACCGGTCGAAGCCACGGCTTGATGATAGGACGTGTGGATGCGCCCGGTGCGCGGGTTGATCTGCTCGGGCAGGCGATCGGTGTAAGTGCTTTTCAGCTTGCTCATCGAACGGTGCTCCATCAGCACTTTCGGCAAGCGGTGATCGTCTTCGGCGAGTTTCGCCAGCACTTCTTCAGCGGTGGACGGCTGGCCTTTGGCAGTTTTCTTCAGCACCGGCAGGCCAAGCTTTTCATAGAGGATCACCCCCAGTTGCTTCGGCGAGCCGAGGTTGAATTCCTCCCCGGCAATCTCGAAGGCCTCTCGCTCGAGCGCGACCATTTTGTTGCCCAGCTCGATGCTCTGGATCCCGAGCAACTCGGCATCGACGAACGCGCCCTGGCGCTCGATGCGCGCCAGCACCGGTACCAGCGGGATTTCGATGTCGGTCAGCACGCTGGCCAGGCTCGGAATCGCGCTTAGCTTCTCGAACAGAGCCTGGTGCAGACGCAGGGTGATGTCGGCATCTTCGGCGGCGTAGGGACCGGCCTGTTCCAGGGCGATCTGGTCGAAGGTCAGTTGCTTGGCACCTTTGCCGGCGATGTCCTGAAAGCTCACCGTGGTGTGGTCGAGGTACTTCTGCGCGAGGCTGTCCATATCGTGACGGGTCGCGGTGGAGTTGAGCACGTACGACTCAAGCATGGTGTCGAAGGCGATGCCGCGCACGCTGATGCCTTCGTTCTGGTCGCCGCCGATGGCGCAGTTGGCCAGAATATTCATGTCGAACTTGGCGTGCTGGCCGACCTTGAGCTTGTTCGGGTCTTCCAGGATCGGCTTGAGTGCGCGCAGCACGGTGTCGCGATCCAGTTGCTCCGGTACGCCGATGTAGGAGTGGGTCAGCGGAATGTAGGCGGCTTCGTTGGCCTGTACGGCGAACGACAGACCGACCAGTTGTGCCCGCTGCGCGTCGATGCCGGTGGTTTCGCTGTCGAAGGCGATCAGCTTGGCGTTGCGCAGTTTTTCCAGCCAGACGTCAAAGCGGGCCTGATCGAGGATGGTTTCGTACGCGGCTTCGACAGGAGCAACGGCTGCCTCGGCGGGTGGGGCGCTGAACAGATCATGCACGGGCGCAGGTTCGGCAGCCGCACTCAGTTCCAGGCGTTTGGCATCGCGATCGAGGTCGTTGAGCCAGCTCTTGAATTCCAGCAGGGTGTAGAGCTCGTAGAGTCTGGCCGGGTCTTCCTGACCCATCTGCAGATCATCGAGGCCGATATCCAGCGGCACATCGATCTTGATGGTTGCCAGTTGATAGGAGAGGAAAGCCATCTCCTTGTGCTCTTCGAGCTTGGCCACCAGGGTTTTCGCCCCACGAATCGGCAAGGTCGGCACGATGTCGAGGTTGGCGTACAGCTCGGTCAGACCGCCGTTGACGCCGACCAGCAGGCCGGACGCCGTCTTCGGGCCGATGCCCGGCACGCCCGGAATGTTGTCGGAGGAATCGCCCATCAGCGCCAGATAATCGATGATCTGCTCCGGTGCGACGCCAAATTTCTCTTTGACGCCCTCCACATCCATCGAACTACCGGACATGGTATTGACCAAGGTAATGTGGCCGTCGACCAATTGCGCCATGTCCTTGTCACCGGTGGAGATGATCACCGGGCGGTCCGCCGCCGCGCTGCTGCGCGCCAGGGTGCCGATCACGTCGTCGGCCTCGACGCCGTCCACGCACAGCAGCGGGAAGCCGAGGGCGATCACGCTCTGGTGCAGCGGCTCGATCTGCACGCGCATGTCATCGGGCATGCTCGGGCGGTTGGCCTTGTATTCGGCGTACATCTCATCGCGAAATGTCCCGCCTTTGGCGTCGAATACCACGGCGAACGGGCTGTCCGGGTACTGCTTGCGCAGACTCTTGAGCATGTTCAGCACGCCTTTGACCGCACCGGTCGGCAGGCCTTTGGACGTGGTCAGTGGTGGCAGTGCATGAAAGGCGCGGTACAGGTAAGACGAACCGTCCACCAGGACGAGGGGGGCTTGGCTCATGAGCAGGATCAACCTTTTCGGCGGGTCCGGGGCTAGAATAGCGGGACCGTTGACGACAAAGGGACAAGGTTATCATGCGTACGTTAAATCGCTTGCTGCTGGTCGGGTTGATCGCTGTCTCACCACTGGCCGCGATGGCGGCGGATGATGCGCCTGGCGCCGACCCCGACGTCACCATCCGCACGGAGGGCGACAAGACCATTCAGGAGTACCGCCAGAACGGTTTCCTGTATGCGATCAAAGTCACGCCGAAGGGCGCGCCGCCGTATTTTCTGGTGCGCGCCGACGGGACGGATGCCAATTTCATCCGCTCGGATCAGCCGGATATGCTGATCCCGTCATGGAAGATCTTCGAATGGAAGTAGGTTTTTAATTCACCCGGCGCCGCCGTTGCGGCGCCCGTACTGGCAGTTAAGACATGTCTGTGTTCACTCCCCTGGCTCGGCCCGAGCTGGAAACCTTTCTCGCCCCATACGGGCTTGGCCGCCTGCTTGATTTCCAGGGGATCGCCGCCGGCAGCGAAAACACCAACTTCTTTATCAGCCTGGAGCAGGGCGAATTCGTCCTGACCCTGGTCGAGCGCGGTCCGGTGCAGGAGATGCCGTTCTTCATCGACCTGCTCGACGTGCTGCACGAAGCCGACCTGCCGGTGCCGTATGCCCTGCGCACCAGTGACGGCGTGGCGTTGCGTGAACTCAAAGGCAAGCCAGCGCTGCTGCAACCGCGCCTGTCGGGCAAGCACATCAAGGTCGCCAATGCCCAGCATTGCGCCCAGGTCGGCGAATTGCAGGCACATCTCCACCTGGCGACCCAGGGCGAGCGCATGATCAAGCGCAAGACCGATCGCGGTCTGGACTGGATGCTGGAGGAGGGCGGCGAGTTGTTGTCCCACTTGAGCGAAGAGCCGCAGGCCTTGCTGCAAAAGGCGCTGGACGAAATCACCGCGCAGAAGGACAGAATCCTCGCGCTGCCGCGGGCAAACATCCACGCCGATCTGTTCCGCGACAACGCGATGTTCGAAGGCACTCACCTGACCGGGCTGATCGACTTCTACAACGCCTGCTCGGGGCCGATGCTGTACGACGTGGCAATCGCGTTGAACGACTGGTGCTCGGATGAAGCGGGCGTGATCGATGGCCCGCGGGCCCGAGCGTTTCTCGGTGCCTACGCCGCGCTGCGCCCATTCACGGCGGCGGAAGCTGAACTGTGGCCGACGATGCTGCGCGTGGCTTGTGTGCGGTTCTGGTTGTCACGCTTGATTGCCGCCGAGCAGTTCGCCGGGCAGGACGTGTTGATTCACGACCCGCGGGAGTTCGAGCAGCGGCTGGTACAGCGGCAGAAGGTCAGCACACCGTTGCCTTTCGCCCTTTAAAAGCTTCGCGAGCAGGCTCACTCCTACAAGGGAATGCATTCCAAATGTAGGAGTGAGCCTGCTCGCGATTGAGGCGAAGCCGAATCAGCCCTAAAGCGATTCCAGGCATCCGGCGAGATCATTGCCGAGTTTTTCCAGCACCTGCTCATACCCCTGAGCCGTCGCCGGGGTGTACCCACCCAGCGCATCCAGCTCGGCCAGTTTCACCGGCAAACCGGCCACCAGCGTTTCCGCCAGACGCGGACGCAACGGTGGCTCGCTGAATACGCAAGTCTTGCCCACTTCCTGCAAGCGCTTGCGCATCGCCGCCACATGCTGAGCGCCTGGCTGCACTTCAGCCGCGACGGCGAACACCCCGGCGTGCTTCAGGCCGTAAGCGTCTTCGAAATAATCAAACGCCTCGTGAAAGACGAAGTACGGCTTGCCTTCGACATTGGCCAGACGCTTCTTCAAGCGCTGATCCAGCGCACCCAGACGTTCATCGAAGGCTTTGGCGTTGCTCTGATAACGCTGAGCATTGGCCGGGTCGGCCGCGCTGAGATCGGCGGCCATTTTCTCGGCGATCACCCGGGCGTTGACCGGTGACAGCCATAAGTGCGCGTCCAGCGAGCCGGGGCGATGGTCGTGGTCATGCTCATCGGCCTCTTCGGCGTGGGAATGGTTGTCTGCGCCGAAATGGCGCAATTTCAGCCCCGGCAGATCCTGCACCGCGACACTCGGCAGGCTGCGACCGCTGAGCACCCGCGGCAGGAAGCCTTCCATGTCCGGGCCGATCCAGTAGAGCAGATCGACCGACTGCACCTTCCGTACGTCGGAGGGGCGCAGGGCGTAATTGTGCGGCGAGGCACCCGGTGGCAACAGCACCTCGGGAATCGCCACGCCGTCCTGCACGGCAGCGGCAATCAACTGCAACGGTTTGATGCTGGTGAGCACTTTGACCTCGGCCTGAGCCGTACCGGTCAGCAGAAAAACGGCAACAAAGGCCACAAAAACAGAAAAAAGTCGGGACACGATGACCACTCAAGGAAGCGAGAACGGGTAACATAATAACGTCTCCAGCAAATCTCGTCGCCGCTCATGCCTATTACACCGATTGCCAGCCGTCCCCACGACCACTCCCATTGCGTGCACAGCGCTTTGTCCGAGGCCGATACCTTGTGCGCGCAAAAAGGTTTGCGTCTGACCGCTCTGCGCCGCCGCGTGCTGGAATTGGTCTGGCAGAGCCACAAGCCACTGGGTGCCTACGACATCCTCGCCGTGCTCAGCGAGCAGGACGGCCGCCGGGCCGCGCCGCCGACCGTGTACCGCGCGCTGGATTTCCTCCTGGAAAACGGCCTGGTTCATCGCATCTCGTCGCTCAACGCCTTCGTCGGCTGCGTGCATCCCGAGCATGCGCATCAGGGTCAGTTCCTGATCTGCCGCGACTGTCACGCCGCTATCGAACTTGAGCAAAAAGTGATCAGCGACGCAATTATCAGCAGCGCCAAAGACGTCGGCTTCATCGTCGAAGCGCAGACGGTCGAAGTGGTCGGCCTGTGCGCCGGTTGCCAGGGGGCCTGATGAGCAATGCGCTGATCCGTCTGGAGCAGGTCGCCGTCACGTTTGCCGGGCAGACTGTGCTGGACAACATCGAGCTGAGCGTCGAGCCGGGGCAGATCGTCACCCTGATCGGCCCCAACGGCGCCGGCAAGACCACGCTGGTGCGCGCCGTGCTCGGGCTGTTGAAGCCGAACAGCGGCAGCGTCTGGCGCAAGCCGAAACTGCGCGTTGGCTACATGCCGCAGAAGCTGCACGTCGATCCGACGCTGCCGCTGTCAGTCCTGCGGTTTCTGCGCCTGGTACCCGGTGTGGATCGCCCGCGTGCCTTGGCGGCATTGAAGGAAGTCGGCGCCGAACACGTGATCGACAGCCCGGTGCAGAGTGTTTCCGGCGGCGAAATGCAGCGCGTGCTGCTGGCTCGGGCCCTGCTGCGTGAGCCTGAGCTGCTGGTGCTCGACGAACCGGTGCAGGGCGTCGACGTGGCTGGGCAGGCCGAGCTGTACAGCCTGATCACCCGTCTGCGCGACCGCCACGGTTGCGGCGTGCTGATGGTGTCCCACGATTTGCATCTGGTGATGAGCACCACCGATCAGGTGGTCTGCCTCAACCGCCACGTCTGCTGCTCCGGGCATCCCGAGCAGGTCAGCGGTGATCCGGCATTCGTCGAGCTGTTCGGCAAGAATGCGCCGAGCCTGGCGATCTATCACCACCATCACGACCACGCCCACGACCTGCACGGTTCGGTGGTCAAAGGCCCGCTGAGCGGGCAACCTCATGTTCATGGAGACGGCTGCAAGCATGGCTGATTTTCTCTTGTATGCCCTGCTTGCAGGTCTGGCGCTGGCGCTGGTGGCCGGACCGCTCGGCTCGTTTGTGGTGTGGCGGCGCATGGCCTATTTCGGCGACACCCTGTCCCACGCCGCGCTGCTCGGCGTGGCACTGGGCTTTCTGCTGGATGTCAGCCCGACTGTAGCGGTGACGGTCGGGTGCCTGCTGCTGGCGGTGCTGCTGGTGACCCTGCAACAGCGCCAGCCACTGGCGTCTGACACGCTGTTGGGAATTCTTGCGCCGAGCACGCTCTCTCTCGGCCTGGTGGTACTAAGCTTCATGCATGAAGTGCGGATCGACCTGATGGCCTATCTGTTTGGCGATCTGCTGGCGATCAGTCCGAGCGACCTGGCGTGGATCCTCGGCGGCACCGCGGCGGTGCTGGTGTTGCTGGTGACGCTGTGGCGGCCGCTGCTGGCGGTCACCGTGCACGAAGAACTGGCGCGGGTCGAGGGCCTGCCGGTGGCCGGTCTGCGCTTGGCACTGATGTTGTTGATCGCGGTGGTGATCGCAGTGGCGATGAAAATCGTCGGGGTATTGTTGATCACTTCGCTGCTGATCATTCCGGCCGCTGCGGCACAGCGTCACGCCCGTTCGCCGGAGCAGATGGCCCTGGGCGCGAGCCTGCTGGGCATGCTCGCGGTGTGCGGCGGGCTGGCGTTGTCATGGTTCAAGGACACCCCGGCGGGGCCGTCGATCGTGGTGACGGCGGCCGCGCTGTTTCTGTTGAGTTTTGTTCTGCCCCGTCGTGGGGTGTAGACTTGGCCGCTTTTTGCGCAATTAGAGAGTCGCAGGAATGAAGCCGTTCGCCTCCCGTTATCTGCTCCTTGTCGCATTTTCAGTGCTGCTGGGCGCCTGCCAAAGCACGCCGCCGGTGGCTGAAGTCCCGGATGCGCGGGCTACGGCCATCGCACAGCTGGAGCAAAGCCTGGCCAGCAGCGAACTGGCCACCGCCGAAGACCAGTTGGCCGCGTTGCAGGCCGAAACCCCTAACGATCAATCCCTCGAGCAGTATCAGCGGCAGTTGGCGGAGGCGTACCTGCGCCGCAGCCAGATCGTCCTGCAGAAAGGTGATGTCAACGCTGCGGCCACTGCATTGAGCCGTGCCCGCGCCTTGATGCCCAAGGCCCCCGCGCTGACTGGCGGTGTCAACGGCGCGATCACTGAAGCGCGCAAGGCCGAGCTGGAAAAGGCTGAAGCCGCGCTGCTGGCTGCCGAGGCCCGGCCGAAAGCCAAGGTCATCGACCCCACTGCCGAGAGCACCACGGTTGCGCTGAACATTGGTGATATTCACAAGCTGCAACGCCAACTCGATGCGATTGCCGCCGATGTGGTGAATTATGAGTGCGCCGTCAGCATCCAGGCCCCACGCACCGCGGATTATCCGTGGCTGGCGACCTTGCTGACCAAGCGAGTGAAGAAGCTCGATCCTGACTTTGATTTGCAGATCGAGAAGCAGATCTTGCGCACGGTGCCGGCGCAGATGGTGTTGAGCCCGCGTAAACCCTAAAAAAGCTTCGCGAGCAGGCTCGCTCCCACAGGTGCAACAGCATACCTGTGGGAGCGAGCCTGCTCGCGAAAGCGTCCTCTCAGCCAATAAAGATCTTAAGCCGGAATCGCCTTGGCCTTAGGCTCCCGCGCCCAGACCCGATGCTCGCCAATTGCGGCGAAGAACGGCTTGGTCAACGCGCCGACATCAGCGCCCTGCAACAACCCCGCATCCGCATCCAGCTTCAACAAGTCCTGCAATTGCTTGGCCTCGCCGTGCAGTGCGATCGCCTTCAGGTGCTTGTACGCCTCGAGCAGGTAATGCAGCGCCACACCGTCACCGCTCAACGCGGTAATCGACGCTGCGCCACCCGGTACGAACACCGCATCGAACGCAATTGAAGGCATGCCTTCCATCGACGCATCCACCGGCAATGCCTTGCCATCAGCGGTCTTCACTGGCGCCGAGGTCGGGCCGAGCAGTTTCGCATGGGCGCCTTCCGCTTCCAGCGCCTGTTTCATCGCATCGATGGCCGCAGCGTCAACACCGTTGGCAGCAAGGATCGCCACTTTGCGCGTCTTGATATTGCCCGGCAGCAGGTTCGCCTGGCTGAGCGCTGGCGACTGCTCAAGCGAGGTCTTGCGCACTTCGACCGTGCCTTTGGCTGGCGCCGGCAAACCGAGGTTCTCCGCCACGCGTTTGGCCAGGTTCAGGTCGATATTGGCGAGGATCTCGTTCACTTCACGGGCACGGATGAACTCACGCTCGACCTTGCCCAGCTCGAAGCTGTACGCGGCGATGATGTGCTCTTTCTCATGGTCGCTCATGCTGTTGAAGAACAGGCGCGCCTGAGAGAAGTGGTCGCTGAACGACTCACTACGCTGACGGATCTTCGCGGCGTCGATGCGCTCTGGATAGCTCTCGAAACCACCGTCCTGTGCCGCCGGCGGGGTCTCTTTCGGCCAGCCGCCGTCGATCGAGTTCGGCTCGTAGGAAGCGCGGCCCTTGTCGATAGTGGTGCGGTGTTGCGCGTCGCGCTGGCCGTTGTGGAACGGCGCGACCGGACGGTTGATCGGCAGCTCATGGAAGTTCGGCCCGCCGAGCCGGCTGATCTGCGTGTCGGTGTAGGAAAACAGCCGACCTTGCAGCAGCGGGTCATTGGAGAAGTCGATACCCGGCACGATGTGGCCTGGGCAGAAGGCGACCTGTTCGGTTTCCGCGAAGAAGTTGTCCGGGTTGCGATTCAGGGTCATTTTGCCCAGCGGGGTGATCGGCACGATTTCTTCGGGAATGATCTTGGTCGGGTCGAGGATGTCGAAGTCGAAGTCGTGTTCGTTCTCTTCTTCGACGATCTGCACGCCCAGTTCCCATTCCGGGTAGTCACCCATCTCGATCGCTTCCCACAGGTCGCGACGGTGGTAGTCGGTATCTTTCCCGGCGAGCTTCTGCGCCTCGTCCCACACCAGCGAACAGGTGCCGGCGGTTGGGCGCCAGTGGAATTTGACGAAGCGCGACTTACCCTCGGCATTGATCAGGCGGAAGGTGTGCACGCCGAAACCCTGCATGCTGCGCAGGCTTTTCGGGATGGCCCGGTCGGACATCGCCCAGATCACCATGTGCGCAGATTCCGGCACCAGCGAAACGAAGTCCCAAAACGTGTCGTGAGCCGAGCCGCCGGTGGGGATTTCGTTGTGCGGCTCGGGTTTCACCGCGTGCACGAAATCAGGAAACTTGATCGCGTCCTGAATGAAGAACACTGGCATGTTGTTGCCGACCAGGTCGAAGTTGCCCTCGTCGGTAAAGAACTTCACCGCAAAGCCACGCACGTCACGCACGGTGTCGCCGGAACCGCGTGGTCCCTGCACCGTGGAAAAGCGCACGAACACTGGCGTCTTCTTGCCCGGATCCTGTAGGAAACCAGCCTTGGTCAGCGCTGCATGGTTCTCGTAGGTCTGAAAGAAACCGTGGGCGCCGGTACCACGTGCGTGGACGATGCGCTCCGGAATCCGCTCATGGTCAAAGTGCGTGATCTTTTCACGCATGATGAAGTCTTCCAGCAGCGAAGGCCCGCGTGGCCCGGCTTTGAGGGTGTTCTGGTTGTCCGCGATCTTCACACCCTGGTTGGTGCGCAGGGCCTGACCGGTGGCGTCGGAACGGAATTCTTCCAGGCTGTCGAGCTTGGAGTTGGTGTTGGCGCGATCCGGGGTATCGGTCCCGGCCATTTCGCTTTTATCGGGTGCAGGCTTTTTGATGCTCATCAGACGTAAACTCCTCGTTTGGCCCCGGATGCCTTCCGCAGACCCTTGAGTGATTCCCGGGCACGGCACCCAGGGTTTCAAGTCGCTTAAGTAGTGACTGATGAGCGTTTCAGCCGTTCCGTTTATCTGACCTTTGATCGCGTTATTGCCAAATCGAAGGATAATTGCGAAATAAATGCTAAGAACCTCTATACGGACAGGCTAAAATGCGCGCCCGGCTAACCGCTGATCCTTTTCCAACGCGCCCCACAAGGTTCGCTACGTGATCGAGTTTCAAAACGTCCACAAGACTTACCGCGTCGCCGGTAAGGATATTCCCGCGCTGCACCCGACCAGTCTCGCCATCGAGAACGGCCAGGTGTTCGGCCTGATTGGCCATTCCGGTGCGGGCAAAAGTACCCTGCTGCGTCTGATCAATCGCCTGGAAGACTCCAGTGGCGGCAAGATCATCGTCGACGGCGAAGAAGTCACTGCACTGGACGCCAACGGCCTGCGCCGTTTCCGCCAGCAGGTCGGGATGATCTTCCAGCACTTCAACCTGCTCGCCTCCAAGACAGTCGCCGACAACGTTGCCTTGCCGCTGACCCTGGCCGGTGAGCTGTCGAGCAGTGAAATCAACCAACGCGTCGCCGAGTTGCTGGCGCGGGTCGGTCTGTCCGACCACGCGAAGAAGTACCCGGCGCAATTGTCCGGCGGCCAGAAACAGCGCGTCGGCATCGCCCGTGCGCTGGCGACCAAACCGAAGATCCTGCTGTGCGACGAGGCCACCAGCGCCCTCGACCCGCAGACCACCGCTTCCGTCCTGCAACTGCTGGCCGAAATCAACCGCGAACTGAAACTGACCATCGTCCTGATCACCCACGAGATGGACGTGATCCGTCGCGTCTGCGACCAGGTCGCGGTGATGGACGCCGGCGTGATCGTCGAGCAGGGTCCGGTAGCCGATGTGTTCCTGCATCCGCAGCACCCGACCACCAAGCGTTTCGTCCAGGAAAGCGAGCAGATCGACGAGAGCGAACAGCGCGACGATTTCGCCCATGTACCCGGGCGCATCGTGCGCCTGACCTTCCAGGGCGAAGCGACCTACGCGCCGTTGCTCGGCACTGTCGCCCGGGAAACCGGCGTTGACTACAGCATCCTTGCCGGTCGCATCGACCGCATCAAAGACATTCCGTACGGGCAACTGACCCTCGCTGTCACCGGTGGCGACATGGAGGCGGCGTTTGCCCGCTTCACCGCCGCTGACGTTCACATGGAGGTGTTGCGCTAATGGCTGATCTGATGAGTTTCTTCGCCAATATCGACTGGTACGAAATCTGGCTGGCGACTGGCGACACCATGCTGATGCTCGGCGGTTCGCTGCTGTTCACCGTGCTGCTCGGCCTGCCGCTGGGCGTGCTGCTGTTTCTCTGCAGCCCGCGTCAGTTGCTGGAGAACCGTGGCCTCTACGCCGTGCTGTCGCTGGTGGTGAACATTTTGCGTTCGCTGCCGTTCATTATTCTGCTGATCGTGATGATCCCGTTCACCGTGCTGATCACCGGCACCTCGCTGGGTGTGGCCGGGGCGATTCCGCCGCTGGTGGTCGGCGCCACGCCGTTCTTCGCGCGTCTGGTGGAAACCGCGCTGCGCGAAGTCGATCGCGGCATCATCGAAGCGACCCAGTCGATGGGCGCGACCACGCGGCAGATCATCATGAACGCCTTGCTGCCGGAAGCCCGTCCGGGCATCTTCGCAGCGATTACGGTGACAGCGATTACACTGGTGTCCTACACGGCGATGGCCGGTGTGGTTGGCGCTGGTGGTCTGGGTGACCTGGCGATCCGTTTCGGCTACCAGCGTTTCCAGACCGACGTGATGATCGTCACCGTGGTGCTGCTGTTGATTCTGGTGCAGGTGCTGCAAATGGTCGGCGACCGTCTGGTCGTGCATTTCTCGCGCAAATAACTGGTTTCGATCATCTAGAGAGGCGCTGGCCAAGATGGCGGGCGCCCTGAACAGGAGTTAGCTGAATGAAAAAACTGATCGCTGCTTTCGCTGCCGTTGCTGCGTTCTCGGCCCACGCCGAAACCCTGACCGTCGCCGCCACCCCGGTGCCGCACGCGGAAATCCTTGAGTTCGTGAAGCCGGCCCTGGCCAAGGAAGGCGTGGATCTTAAGGTCAAGGTCTTCACCGACTACATTCAGCCGAACGTACAGGTTGCGGAAAAGCGCCTCGACGCCAACTTCTTCCAGCACCAGCCGTACCTTGATGAGTTCAACAAGGCCAAGGGCACTGATCTGGTCGCTGTGACCGGCGTGCACCTGGAACCGCTGGGTGCGTACTCGAGCAAGCTTAAAAAAATCGAAGAGCTGCCTAGCGGTGCGAACGTGGTAATCCCGAACGACGCCACCAACGGCGGCCGTGCACTGATGCTGCTGGCCAAGGCGGGCGTGATCACCCTGAAGGACCCGACCAATATTCTGTCGACCCTCAAGGACATCGCGACGAACCCGAAAGACCTGAAATTCCGTGAACTGGAAGCCGCAACCATTCCGCGTGTGCTGACCCAGGTCGATCTGGCACTGATCAACACCAACTACGCGCTGGAAGCCAAGCTTGATCCGTCCAAGGATGCGCTGGTGATCGAAGGCAACGACTCGCCGTACGTGAACATCCTCGTGTCCCGTCAGGACAACAAGGACAGCGACGCGATGAAGAAACTGGCTGCAGCCCTGCACAGCCCGGAAGTGAAGCAGTTCATTACCGAGAAGTACAAAGGCGCGGTATTGCCGGCGTTCTGATTTGGGTTGCTGCAATGAAAAAGGGGCGCATTTATATGCGCCCCTTTTTTTGTCTGATGCTTGGCTTTAGAGCTGTTGTGAAGCGACCCCTCACCCCAGCCCTCTCCCGGAGGGAGAGGGGGCCGACCGAGATGTCTTGCGCTATGCATCGACCTGAAAGATCGAGTCGATTATGGATTCGGCACAGCACATCGACCTGACCGATCTTGGCGATTATGGATTCAAAGCAGGACGTTCAATTCGGTGTGGCTCCCCAATATCCCCCAATCAGTCCCCTCTCCCTCTGGGAGAGGGCTAGGGTGAGGGGCTTTTCGCTCTTCAGCTTTTATTTGCGGTTAAGCATCACCGGAAGTTGCGCAACCAGTTTGGCGTTGTTCAACGGTGCCCGAATAAACCCACGCTGCGTCCCGTCCGGCCCGATCACCGCCAGATTGCCGCTATGATCGACGGTGTAATTCGGCTTACTGGTATCCGCCGGAATAAACGGAATACTCACCGCGTTCGCGACCTTCTGCAGCTCTTCAATCGAGGTCGGTGTCAGGCCGACAAACTGCGGATCAAAATAGCCCAGATACTGCTTCAACTGCTTCGGGTTATCGCGGTTCGGGTCAACGCTGACCAGTACGATCTGCAACTTGTCCACAGCGTCCTTGGGCAATTCACTCTTGATCTGCCGCAGCTGCGCCAGCGTGGTCGGGCAGATGTCCGGGCAGAAGGTGTAGCCGAAAAACAGCAGGCTCCACTTGCCCTTCAACTCGTCGATGGCCACCGGTTTGCCGTCCTGATCGGTCATCGTCACGTCCGGCAAGTTGCGGCTCTGCGGCAGCAGGATGATGCCGGCGTCGATCAGCGCAGTCGGGTCGCCCTGGCCCTTGCCGCTCAGCACTTTGTTGACGGTAAGTCCCAGGATCAGCGCGATCACGGCGACGAGGATGAAGACGGTTTTCTGGGTTCGAGTCATAGGTTCAACAGTAAGTAGTGGTCTACGAGCAGGGCGATGAACAGCAGAAACAAGTACCAAATAGAGTACTTGAAGGTGTTGATCGCCGCGTGCGGCCGAGTGCCACGGTACAGCACCACGGCCCATTGCAGAAACCTCGCGCCCAGGGCCAGCGCACAGACCAGATAGAGCACGCCGCTCATGTGAATCACGTAGGGCAGCAGACTCACCGCCAACAGCGCAAAGGTGTACAGCAGAATGTGCACTTTGGTGTAGTGCTCGCCGTGAGTCACCGGCAGCATCGGAATATCCGCCTTGGCATATTCTTCCTTGCGATGAATCGCCAGCGCCCAGAAATGCGGCGGGGTCCAGGCGAAGATGATCAGCACCAGCAACAGCGGTTCGGCGCTGACATGGCCGGTGGCGGCGGTCCAGCCGAGCAGCGGTGGGGCTGCGCCCGCGAGGCCGCCGATGACGATGTTCTGCGGCGTCGCACGTTTGAGAAAACCGGTGTAGACCACCGCGTAACCGAGCAGCGAGGCGAGGGTCAGCCACGCGGTCAGCTGATTGGTGAAGGTCAGCAGCAGCGCCTGGCCAAGCAGCGCCAGCACCAGGGCGAAGCTCAGCGCCCCTGCAGGCGAAACCCGGCCTTCGGCCAATGGCCGTTTATGCGTGCGCGCCATTACCGCATCGATGCGCCGATCGACCACATGATTGACCGCCGCCGCGCCGCCTGCGCACAGAGCAATCCCAAGATTGCCGAACACCAGCACCGTCCACGGCACCCCGGCGCGGGTGGCGAGGAACATGCCGACCAGTGAAGTGATCAGCATCAGCACCACGACTTTCGGTTTGGTCAGCTCCAGATAATCGCGCCACAGCGCTTGCGCCGGACGCTCGCCGATCAGACTCGCCATGGAGTTTCTCCTTTCAATGCGATGGGCGCGACGGCGGGTTTGTGCGCACTGAAGCGCCAGCGCGCGAGTACCGGTTGGGTCACCCGCAACAGGCTGGTGCGCGCGTGATAATTGACCAGCACCAAGGTTAGCAACAGCGCGGCCCCGCCGGCGTTATGGGCGACGGCCACCGGCAGCGGCAGATGGAACAGCACATTGCTGATGCCGAGGGTGATCTGCGCGGCGAGGGCGATCAGCACCAGCCCGGCCAGGCGCGTCATGCCGACCATCTTCAATTGCCAGGCCAGACCGAGCAGCACGACCGTCACCAGCAGAGCGCCGATGCGGTGGGTCAGGTGAATCGCCGTGCGCGCGTCGCTGTCCAGTTGGCCGCCGAGATAATTCGGACCGATGTGCTGGGTCAGGTGAAAACCGTTGGCGAAATCCGCCGGCGGCAGCCATTGGCCATGGCAGGTGGGGAAGTCGATGCACGCCACCGCTGCGTAATTGGAGCTGACCCAGCCGCCCAACGCGATCTGGCCGATCACCAGCAACAGACCCGCCGTCGCCCAATATTGCAGGCGCTTGGGCACGGTCAGCGCTGGCAGCACGCCGGACAACCTCAGCGTCAACAGAAACAGCAGACTCAACGTGGCGAAACCGCCGAGCAAATGCCCGGTGACCACTTGCGGCCAGAGCTTGAGCGTCACCGTCCACATGCCGAACGCCGCCTGGGCGATGACGACTGCCAGCAGAAACAGCGGCAACTTTACCGGTTGCCCCGGATCGCGACGATTGACCCACGCGCGCCCGGCCAGCACTGAAATGAGCAAACCGAGGGTGCCGGCGAAGTAGCGGTGGATCATCTCGTTCCAGCCCTTGTGCGCCTCCACCGGCGCATCAGGGAAATGCAGTTCGGCATGGGCCAGTTGCGCCTCGCTTTTCGGCACGCTGATAAACCCGTAGCAGCCCGGCCAGTCCGGGCAGCCGAGGCCGGCGTGGGTCAGGCGGGTGTAGGCACCGAGCAGCACCACAACCAGTGCCAGCAGGGTGGCAAACAGCGCGAGGCGAAATCCAGGTTTGGCCATGACGATGCCCTTATCCGATGTTCGACAGTTTCAGCAGATGACGCAGGTCGTTGAGCAGATCCTTGCCCTTCACATTCGGCTCGTAACGCAATACCAGATTGCCGTGGGGGTCGACGATCCACAGCTGCGGCACGGCTTTGTCGCCGGTGGTCCTGGCGAACACCCCGGCATCCAGTGGGTAACGCTGCAGTTGCGGGTATTCACGGTCGAGCTTGGCGGCGTAGTCGGTGCTCAAAGGTTGCGCGGCGGCGAGGGCGTGGCTGGCGCGCCCGGCTTCGCGGCCGAGGCTGATCTGGATCTGCCGCGCCAGATACACCAGTTGCTGGCAATCGACAGCGCAGTCCTTCGGCGCCGTGACCAGAATCTGCCAGCGCTGCTCATCGGCCTGCACGCCAAGGCCGGCGCGGGTCTGGCCGTTGCCGATCAGTTCGCCGTGGTAGCTGCGTCCTTCCGGCACCCAGAACTGCAATTTGTACATGCCGGTGGCGAGGAGCATCGGCCCCACTACACCGAGCACAATCAACAGCAACTGAATGCGCCCGCGCCGGCGGCTGGGGGCAGGTTTGGCCTCAGACATGCTGGGTGGATTCATGGCGCTTCCCATGGCGTTTCTCCTTTGCGTTGTGCCAGCCCAAATAGAGGTAGAGACCGAGCAACGCCGTGGCCATGGCGAACCATTGCACGGCATAGCCGAGGTGTTTTTCCGGGCCCATCGCGACCACCGGCCAGTCCGTTTGATAGCTGGCCGGGCCGGGTTCGGCGCGCAGCTCAAAGGCGAAACCGTCGCGCTCCAGGGTCTGCCACAATTTGCTCGGCTCGACGGCGGTGATGGTTCGCGGCCAGACACTGCTGACTGGATCGGCGTGCAACTGGAACGTCGCGCCGGGAGCGACATAAACCCAGGCATCGAGCGTCAGTGTCTCGGCGGGTGTCGTGAATTGCGGCGGCACGCGCCGATCGGGCCATGGCAGCCAGCCGCGATTGACCAGCAGCCACAGGCCGCTGCGCTGATCCTGAAACGGTTGCAGCAACTCGACGCCGACCTTGCCGCCACGCTGGCGGTTGTCGAGCAACAGGCTGTGAGCGGCATCGAACTGACCGTGCAGGCGCACGCGGCGATAAGCCGGGTCGGCGCTGCCGAGCAATTCACTGCTGGCCATCGGTTCGCCTACCCGACGTTCGGCGTAACTGGCGAGCAGCGCAGTTTTCTCCGCGCCCCGGCCCAGTTGCCAGAAGCCCAGCGCAACCATCAGTGGCAGCAACAGTGCCACCACGACAGTGGGAATCACGCCCGGGCGAAAGCGCTTCATGGCCGCGCCATAAAGTCAGTCACCGCGATCGCTATACTCAAGTGCATCGCCTGTCCCCCGGAGTCTTGCCATGTTCAAAGCAGCGATCGTCCTGATGCTGATTGCCACGGTCGTCAGCCTGTTCAGCGGCCTGTTTTTCCTGGTCAAGGACGACAGCAGCTCCAATCGCCTGGTCATCGCCCTGAGTGTTCGGGTGGCACTGGCCGTGGTCACCGTCGGCCTGATGGCCTGGGGTTTCTACAGCGGCCAACTGGTGTCCCATGCGCCGTGGTAGCTGCAAGCTGCAAGCGGCAAGCTACAAGTTAGAAGCCATCCCGCTTTGACTTGAAGCTTGCAGCTCGCCACTTGCAGCTGCTGTCAAAGCACATAAACGAAGAAGAACAGGCCGATCCACACCACGTCGACGAAGTGCCAATACCAGCTCGCCGCTTCGAAGCCGAACTGGTGCTCGTTGTCGAAGTGGCCCTTCATGATCCGCATCAGCATCACGAACAGGATGATCGTGCCGATGGTCACGTGGGCGCCGTGGAACCCGGTGAGCATGAAGAACGTCGCGCCGTAGATGCCCGAGCCAAGGGTCAGCCCCAGCTCCTTGTAGGCGTGGATGTATTCCTCGGCCTGGAAACCGAGGAACGCGATGCCCAGCAGCACGGTAATCGCCAGCCACAGTTTCAGCGCGCCGCGATGGCCTTTCTTCAGCGCATGGTGGGCGATGGTGATGGTCACGCTGGAGCTGACCAGCAGGATCGTGTTGAGCAGCGGCAGGCCCCACGGGCTGATGACGTCCTTGGGCGGCGGGAACAGTTTCGGGTCTGGCGTGTGCAGCAGCGGCCAGACGAATTCGAAGTTCGGCCAGAGCATGTGCGCGATGCCTTTCGGCCCTTCACCGCCCAGCGCCGGCCCGGATACGTGGCGCACGTAGAACAGCGCGCCGAAGAAGGCGACGAAGAACATCACTTCGGAAAAGATGAACCAGCTCATGCCCCAGCGGAACGAGCGATCCAGTTGCGGGCTGTACAACCCTGCGCGACTTTCCTTGATCACCGCACCGAACCAGCCGAACAGCATGTACGCCAGCAGCAGGCCGCCGACGAAAAAGATCAGCGGGCCGTGGGATTCCGGACGCGCGGCCTTCAGATCGTTGAACCAGGTGGCGAGGCCGTACACGGTGACGAACATCCCGACCGTGGCGACGATCGGCCATTTGCTCTGGGCCGGGACGTAATAATGCTCATGAGTTGCCATTTCTTGTTCTCCTTATCGGCCACGCTCAACCGCCAGTGTTAACAGCCACCGGAGGATGTCGGGCGGTGATATCGAACAGCGTGTAAGACAGCGTCAGGTGCTTCACTTCCTTGGGCATGTCGCGGTCAACGATGAAACGCACGGGCATCTCGATCTGTTCACCGGGCTGCAGCACCTGCTGGGTAAAACAAAAGCATTCGGTCTTGTGGAAAAACGCCGCCGCATTGCTCGGCGCGATGCTCGGCACCGCTTGCGCACTCATCGGTTTGTCGGTGGGATTGCGCGCGATGAATACCATCTCGTTGACTGCGCCGGGGTTGGCGGTCAGCTCGTCGTGTTTTGGGTAAAAGTCCCACGGCATGTCGGCGGTGTTGGTCGACAGGAACTGCACCCGCACCTGGCGCGAGGTGTCTACGACTTGCTCGCCCTCGTACTGGCCGCCGGTTTTGCCGTTGATGCCGAAGGCTTTGCACATCACGTCGTAGATCGGCACCAGCGCGAAACCGAAGACGAACATCGCCACTACCACCAGCAGCAGGCGAGTGACGAGTTTCTTCAGCGAGATCGAGTCAGCCATGGTTCATGCCTCCTCCGAAACTGCGAGCAAGCTTTTGTGGCGAGGGAGCTTGCTCCCGCTTGGGTGCGCAGCGCCCACAGAGTCTTTGGGGCTGCTGCGCAACCCAGCGGGAGCAAGCTCCCTCGCCACAGGGGATGTGGTAGCAGAAGAGCGTTTCATTTCACTTCCGGCGGTGTGGTGAAGGTGTGATACGGCGCCGGTGACGGCACGCTCCACTCCAGCCCTTCGGCGCCATCCCACGGTTTGGCCGGGGCCGGTTCGCCGCCACGGATGGTCTTGATGACGATGAACAGGAAAAAGATCTGCGTGGCGCCGAACATGAACGCGCCGATCGACGAGACCATGTTGAAGTCGGCGAACTGCAGGTTGTAGTCCGGAATCCGTCGCGGCATCCCGGCCAGCCCGACGAAGTGCATCGGGAAGAAGGTCAGGTTCATGCCGACGAACGACAGCCAGAAATGCAGCTTGCCGAGGGTTTCGTCGTACATGTGTCCGGTCCATTTCGGCAGCCAGTAATAGGCCGAGGCGAAGATGCCGAAGATCGCCCCGGGCACCAGCACATAGTGGAAGTGCGCGACCACGAAGTAGGTGTCCTGATACTGGAAGTCCGCCGGGGCGATCGCCAGCATCAGCCCGGAGAATCCGCCGATCGAGAACAGGATGACGAACGCCACGGCAAACAGCATCGGTGTCTCGAAGGTCATCGAGCCTTGCCACATGGTGCTCGCCCAGTTGAAGACTTTCACCCCGGTCGGCACGGCGATCAGCATGGTCGCGTACATGAAGAACAACTCGCCCACCAGCGGAATGCCGACCACGAACATGTGGTGCGCCCAGACGATGAACGACAGGAACGCGATGCTCGCCGTGGCGTAGACCATCGAGGTGTAGCCGAACAGCGGCTTGCGCGCGAAGGTCGGGATGATCTGGCTGACCGCGCCGAACGCCGGCAGGATCATGATGTACACCTCGGGGTGGCCGAAGAACCAGAACACATGCTGGAACAGCACCGGGTCACCGCCGCCGGCAGCGCTGAAGAAACTGGTGCCGAAGTGGATGTCCATCAACATCATCGTCACGCAGCCGGCCAGCACCGGCATCACTGCGATCAGCAGAAACGCGGTGATCAGCCAGGTCCAGACGAACAGCGGCATTTTCATCAGGGTCATGCCGGGGGCGCGCAGATTGAGGATGGTCGCGACCACGTTGATCGCACCCATGATCGAACTGATCCCCATCAGGTGGATGGCGAAGATGAAGAACGTCACGCTCTCGGGTGCATAGGTCGTCGACAGCGGCGCGTAGAAGGTCCAGCCGAAATTCGGCCCGCCACCGGGGGTGAACAGCGTCGAGACCAGCAGCAGGAATGCTGCCGGCAACAGCCAGAAACTGAAGTTGTTCATCCGTGGCAGGGCCATGTCCGGCGCGCCGACCATCAGCGGGATCATCCAGTTGGCGAGGCCGACGAACGCCGGCATCACCGCACCGAACACCATGACCAGGCCGTGCATGGTGGTCATCTGGTTGAAGAATTCCGGCTGCACGATCTGCAGGCCGGGCTGGAACAACTCGGCGCGAATGACCATGGCGAACGAGCCGCCGAGCAGGAACATGCAGAAGGCAAACCACAGGTACAGCGTGCCGATGTCCTTGTGGTTGGTGGTCAGCACCCAGCGCATCAGGCCTTTGGCGGGGCCGTGGGCGTGGTCGGCGTGACCGTGGTCATCGATGACAGCGCTCATGGCCGGTCTCCTTCACGAAAGTGCACGGGGCAGGCCGGGACGTGCTGCCCCGACCGGTTCACTGAGTACGCAATTGACCGGCTCATTTGCTTTCCGCCTGTTTCAGCTCCAGCACTTCTTTTGGCGTGACCATGTCGCCCTTATTGTTGCCCCAGGCGTTACGTTCATAGGTCACGACCGCTGCGATATCGACTTCCGACAGCTGTTTGCCGAACGCCGCCATGGCGGTGCCGGGTTTGCCGTGGAAGACAATGCCCAGGTGATCCTTGATCGGCCCGGTGGCGATTTTCGAGCCCTTGAGCGCCGGGAACATCGGCGGCAGACCCTGGCCTTCAGCCTGGTGACAGGCAACGCAAGTGGTGTGGTAGACCTTGTCGCCGCGCTCCTTGAGCTCGTCGAGGGTCCATTCCTTGCTGGTCAGTTCTTTGAGTTGCGCGGCCTCGGCCTTGCGCTCGGCGAGCCATTTTTCGTAATCGGCCGGTTCCTTGACCTCGACCACGATCGGCATGAAGCCGTGATCCTTGCCGCACAATTCGGCGCACTGGCCCCGGTAGAGGCCGGGCTTGTCGATCCGCGTCCAGGCTTCGTTGACGAATCCCGGGATCGCATCGCGCTTGACCGCAAACGCCGGTACCCACCAGGAGTGAATGACGTCGGCGGAGGTCACCAGAAAGCGCACCTTGGCGCCGGTCGGCAGCACCAGCGGCTTATCGACTTCGAGCAGGTAATGCTCGCCTTTGGCTTCCTTGTTGTGGATCTGCTCGGCGGGGGTGGCCAGGTTGCTGAAGAACTCGACGTCCTGGCCCAGGTATTTGTAGTGCCACTTCCACTGATAACCGGTGATCTGGATATCGATGTCCGGCTCGCTGGTGTCGTACATCTTGATCAGCGTCGCGGTGGCGGGGACGGCCATGGCCACGAGGATCAGCAGCGGCACGATGGTCCACATGATCTCGACGCCAGTGCTTTCATGGAATTTCGCCGCGACCTGGCCGGTGGAGCGGCGGTGCACCATCATCGACCAGAGCATGGCGCCGAAGACGACCACCCCGATCACCACACAGATCCAGAAAATGGTCATGTGCAGGTCGAATACTGCGTGACTGATTTCAGTCGCTCCAGGCGCCATATTCACAGTCCAAGCCGCATTGGCCGGGCTGAAAATCGACCACAACAGGAGGCCCATCCAGACATGTGGATGTCGCATCATTGCGGGTTCCCCTTATCGTTCTTGTTATCCCGCCGGCGTATCGCCTGCGGCAAGGGAGCGGCTGCATCAGACTACGAACTTGAATCGCCGGGCCTTGCTGCGGGTGCAGTCGGGCGTCATCAGCTAACTCCATTCATTGGCGAGTATAGACAGCGCCCGGGAAATGCAACTTGCGCAGGTAAATGAGCTGCAACAACTGGCGCTTGCGTTCAAGTGCCCGATTGGAGAAGGATGCAGACGAGTGGTGGCAAATGGATATAACGCAGCTGCATCAAGGATGAAATAATTATGACAAATGCGTCTTAGCGTTTTTTGTAAGCCAGCTAAGTTATGTCTTCCCTATTTCACTGCCTTGTTTCCTGGAGTTTTCATGAACACCGCCGCATTGCGCGAGCAGACCCAAAAAGCCCAACAGCACGAAAAAGACACCGGCCTGCTGACCCGTCAGCTGGAAAGCAAGTTGCCTCACCTGCATCCGGCGATCCAGTTGCCGGAAGCCGACGCCCAGGGCGTGCTGACGCGTTTTGTCGCCGCCTACATCGATGAAGTACCCGACCTGCTGGACGCAGCCAATGAAGTCGCCAGGGAAGCGGGAATCGAATCGCAGATCAAACCGGTGCTGAAAATCGCCGAGCAGTATTTCCTCCAGCCGCCGGCGATCATGGCCGGACATGTCGGCCTGGACAGCCTGCTCGACGAAGCCTACCTGGCGCACCGTTTTGTCGAAGAGGTCAACGATCTGTACATCAAACACTTCGGCCAGCCATTGATCCCTTTGGACATGACGGTCGCCAACCTGATTGCGCACCAGTTGATCGGTGAGGAGTTCGCCAACCAACTGGACGAGGCGGTGCATCACGCGATTGACGAGATGCTCAATGACGAGAGTTTTGCCCTGGAGTCGGTAGAAGCCTACCGCGAAAAACTCAGCAGCCCGGATACCGGCGCGGCGTGGAAACGCTGGCCGTGCATGAGCCGCCGGTTGGGCGTGGGGCTGGAGCTGGATCAGCCTGCTGCCTGAGTCATACACGATCCAATGTAGGAGTGAGCCTGCTCGCGATAGCGGTGGATCAATCAACGAAGATGTTGAATGTTCCATCGCCATCGCGAGCAGGCTCACTCCTACAGGGGTCGAGTTCAACCCGGAGATTTATCCTGCCGCACCAATCCCGGTATTGGTTCGCACCCGTCCTTCCAGCCTGCGCTTCAACCCGCGCGACTCAATCAACAGCTTCGAACCCTTCGCCGCATTCGCCCGGCCCCATTCTTCCAGCAATTCCAGGCACGAATGGTCGATGTAACTCAGGTTGTTCAGCGGCACATGCACCGTGGTGCCGTGAGGGATGCTGCCCAGCACCTGCGTCAGCGCCGGCACTTTGAGGAACGTCGCTGCTCCCACCAGGCGCAACTCCATCTCGCCTTCCTGCGGCAGGTCGATCAGGCTGATCTTCAGACGCGAAGCCTTGAATGCCAGCTTCAACATGGTCAGACCGAAGCCGATCAGCACACCGGTGAGCAGGTCAGTGAAGATGATCGCCAACGCCGTGGCGGCATAGGTGAACATCGGCATCCGTCCGTAACGGCCGAGACCTCGGAAGGCTTTGAGGTCGACCAGTTTGAAACCGGTATACACCAGCACACCCGCCAGGCTCGCCACCGGAATGCTCTGCAGCACACTCGACAGCAACAACACGAATGCCAGCAGCCACAGGCCATGGAAAATCGTCGAATAACGTGTGGTCGCCCCGGCCTGAACGTTGGCCGAGCTGCGCACGATCACCCCGGTCATCGGCAACGCGCCGACCAGACCGCAGAGCATGTTGCCGACACCTTGCGCCGACAGCTCACGGTCGAAATCCGAACGCACACCGCTGTGCATGCGATCCACCGCTGCGGCGGACAGCAGCGTCTCGGCGCTGGCGATAAACGCCACGGCAAAGGCGGCAATCAGCAGGGTCGGGTCGGCCAGATTCATCAGGTCGGCAGGTTTCAGCCAATCGATCGCCTCGGCCAGATTCGCCGGTACCTCCACGCGCTTGACCTGCAACGCCAGCATCAGGCTCGCCACTGTGGCCAGACCCACACCGAGCAATGCGCCGGGAATGAAGC
Source organism: Pseudomonas moraviensis (assembly GCF_900105805.1). Lineage (NCBI taxonomy): Bacteria > Pseudomonadati > Pseudomonadota > Gammaproteobacteria > Pseudomonadales > Pseudomonadaceae > Pseudomonas > Pseudomonas moraviensis. Next base: position 4,990,454 of record NZ_LT629788.1, read on the forward strand.
GCAGCGAATGCGGGCGGAATTTTTCCCACAGCCACATCACGGCAATCGTCGACAGACCGAGCAGACCGGCTTGCCAGCCGAACGATGGCAAGGCTTGCGCCACGGCTGCCGGGAACGCCGTGAGGTTGTCCAGACCTGACGGTTGCGGCTTGGCATCGAGCATCACATGCACCTGTGACAGCACGATCAACACGCCAATGCCCGCGAGCATGCCGTAGACCACCGCTGGCGCCGTCACCCGGAACCAGCAGCCAAGCTTCAGACGTCCGGCGACCAGTTGCAGAAATCCGGCGAGCAACAGAATCGGCCCGAGCATCTCGATGCCGTGCTGGCGCACCAGTTCGAAAACCAACACCGCCAGCCCCGCCGCCGGACCGCTGACCTGCAACGGCGAACCCGCCAGCCAACCGACCACCAGACCGCCGATGATGCCGGTGATCAGACCCTTGGCCGGCGGCAGCCCTGACGCAATCGCAATGCCCATGCACAGCGGCAGGGCGACCAGAAACACAACCACGGAGGCGAGCAGCTCCCGTGGCAACACAGCTTTCAATTGAGCCGCACGCATGGCGATTCTCCCGAAGTTTTCTTCAGGCGTGGCGAGGCCGGGCCGCTGAATCAGCGGCCGGCGTCATACCACACAGATTGTTGGGAAGATTTAGAAGCGCGCTTTGGGCGTCGCCACAGGAATCGGATGGCTGCCGTCGAGAGGCAGGAAACGACCCTGGTCCGCGTCGTAAGCTTTGATTTCGCTGGTTTCGATGTTGTAGACCCAGCCATGGATGAACAGATGACCGTTCGCCATGCGCGAGGCTACCGAAGGATGGGTACGCAAGTGCTGCAGTTGGGCGATGACGTTTTCCTCGGTGAGGATCGGCATGCTTTCTTTTTCATCGGTGCAGTTGCAGTTGTCGTGCACCATGGTTTTCGCGACTTCGGCGTGGCGCAGCCAGGCTTTGACCGTCGGCATTTTTTCCAGGCTGTCGGGGTTGAGTACCGCGCGCATGGCACCGCAATCGGAGTGGCCGCAAATGATGATGTGTTGCACGCCCAGTGCCAGTACCGCGTACTCGATCGCGGTGGAGACGCCGCCGTTCATCTGACCGTAGGGCGGAACCACGTTGCCGACGTTACGGGTGACGAACAGATCGCCCGGCGAGCTCTGGGTAATCAGCTCGGGAACGATGCGCGAGTCGGCGCAGGTGATGAACATCGCCTTGGGCGCCTGGGCGGTGGCGAGCTTCTTGAACAGTTCTTCCTGCTGCGGAAAAACGTCATGGTGAAAGCGTAAAAAGCCATCAACGATCTGTCGCAGTGCTGCATCGGCGGATTGTGCTTCAGGGCTTTGCGCCGAGGCAGCCAACGACTGTTTATCCTTGTCACTCATGATTCATCCTCTTGTGCGGATTCAGGGAGTCTTCCCCGGTATTCCGGTATGAAGCCAGTGGCTGTTTAAACCATCCGGGTCATCCCGACCCGTCAGTCACTCGATGAACAAGGTAGCCGCCGAAACTTAACTGAAACTGAATCAAACGCTCTAGAACGTGTGTTCCAGGTCACAAAAAACGTGACTGGCGTGTTTCGGCGGAAGGATTCCAACCCGTCAACCCAAAGCCAATTGTCGCTAAATCAACGACATCTGGCGACCCGGCGGACAGAAGGCCGTGCAATCGAGGTTATAGCCCTCGCGTTTGTTCAGCCCCAGCTTTTTGATGGCCTTGGCAAATCTTTGTGCGAGCAGGTCGGCAAACGGTCCTTCACCGCGCATGCGCGCACCGAAACGGCTGTCGTAGAGTTCGCCGCCGCGACTCTGGCGAATCAGGCTCAGCACATGCGCGGCGCGTTGTGGATAGTGCGCCTGCAACCACTCCTCGAACAGCGGCGCGACTTCCAGCGGCAGGCGCAACATCATGTAGGCGGCGCTTTGCGCACCGGCAGCGTGGGCCTCGCTGAGCAGGCTTTCGATTTCGCTGTCATTGATCATCGGAATCATCGGCGAGCACAGCACACCCACTGGAATGCCCGCTTCGCGCATCACCCGGATCGCGCGCAGGCGCGCCTTGGGCGCCGCGGCGCGCGGTTCGAGGATGCGTTTAAGCTCGTCGTCCAGGGTGGTCAGGCTGATCATTACCGAAACCAGCCGCTGTTGTGCCAGCTCAGTGAGCAGATCGAGATCGCGCAGAATCAGCGAACCTTTGGTGACGATGGTCACCGGATGGCGATAGCGCAGCAGCACCTCCAGAGTCTGTCGGGTGATCTGATATTCGCGCTCGATCGGCTGATACGGGTCGGTGTTGGAGCCCAGATTGATCGGCGCGCATTGATAGCCGGGTTTGCTCAGTTGTTCTTCCAGGACCTGGGCGGCGTTGGTCTTGGCGATCAGGCGGGTTTCGAAGTCGAGGCCCGGCGACATGTCCCAATAGGCGTGGCTGGGGCGTGCGTAGCAATAGATGCAGCCGTGTTCGCAGCCGCGATAGGGATTGAGGGAACGGTCGAAGGGCAGATCCGGCGAGGTGTTGCGGCTGATGATCGATTTGGCCTTTTCGATGATCACTTCGGTGTTTTGCGTCGCCGGTACTTCCTGATACCAGCCGTCGTCCTCGGCCACCGAACGACTGGGCGCAAAGCGGTTGTGCGGATTGGTGGCGGTGCCGCGACCGCGGGGCGGGACTGAAGTGATCATCGAACGAACCTCTGCTCTGTATATGCATACAGTATCTGAGGGCGTGCGCTGTGATCCAGTACCGTTCAGCGATGCTATTGAAAATGGCGGTGTCTTTCTTCGAGGAAGTTCTGGGTGCGACAAGTTTTTCGCTGACTGACGACAAGCCAGGATACAGATGCCTAATTGCTGAACGCAGGTCCGCTATATAGGCTCTGGAACTACCGGCAACAGACTCCGGCCGACTAATTAAAAGGATTTGATTGAATGTCTTACTTGAATCAACGCGGTGTTTTCCTGCAAATGATGCAGCCGAATATTACCGATTCCAACACTATTGTTTCGCTGCAACTGGCACGCAAGGAACTGGGCTGGAACGCAGAGCAACAGCTGTCGACCGAAGCGCTGGTCGATTCGATTTACGTCGTGGCGGTATCGGCCGACAAAGGCAAGACCTTTACCATTCGCACCGATAAGAAAGATGTCGACGGTGACGGCGATATTGATAGCGATGACAAGGCAAAGTTGATCGCCCTGGCCAAAGCTTATGTGGCCATCATTAATCCGTAAGCTGAAATTATCGTCACAAACCCAATAAAAACCCCCTGCGTGAGTACATCATGCAGGGGGTTTGTTTTTAGTTATGTTGGGTGACCTGGCCGAGATCATCGCCGGAGGTATTTTGCATATCTTCGCTGCGCAGATGCGCAACGTCCTTGGCGCTGACCGGCGCACCTTTATTGCCCCAACTGCCACGAATGAAGCTCACCACATCCGCCACTTCCTGATCCGACAGGCGCCAGGCGAAGCCGGGCATGGTGAACGTCGATGGCGCCGTGTGAGTAGCCGGCAATGTTCCGCCCTTGAGCACGATGTGGATCAGCGAAGTGGGATCGTCCGTCTGCAGCACCGGGTTGCCCGCCAGCGCCGGGAACACCCGGGTGTAGCCATGGCCGTCGGTGCGGTGGCAGGCCGCGCAGTTGTCGATGTACACCGACGCGCCACGCTGGCTGTCATCACCGTTCCACAGGGCTTTCGCTGCTTTCTCGTCGTACCGATGCGGCTGATCCGCAGGATCATTGGCCGGCAGTGACTTCAGATAGCGGGCAATCGCGGTGAGGTCGGCGTCGCTCATGTATTGCATGCTGTGAGTGACCACATCGCTCATGCCGCCGAACACCGCGCTGCGATCACTGCGTCCGGTCTTGAGAAATTGCACCAGTTGCTCTTCACTCCAGCTGCCGAGGCCATCCTTGTGATCACCACGCAGGCTCTTGGCGATCCAGCCTTCCAGCGGTGCACTGCCGGCCAGAAAATGTTCACCGTCCGCCGCGCTCAGGGCTTTTTCCTGCATGGTCAGCGCGCGCGGGGTGTGGCAGGCGCCGCAGTGGCCGAGGCCTTCGACCAGGTACGCGCCGCGATTGATCACCGCGTCGCTGCCTGTGGCCTGATAATCCTCGACCTTCGGTGCAAACAGCCAGCGCCAGCCCATCAGCGGCCAGCGCATGCTCAACGGCCATGGAATGTCGCTGGCCTTGTTCTCCTGCGCCACTGGTTCGACGCCGTGCATGAAATACGCATACAGCGCTTTCATATCGCTTTCGTTCACGCGGGCGTAGGACGGATACGGCATCGCCGGATACAACGTACTACCGTTTTTGGCGACGCCATGGCGCACGGCCTGGTCGAAGTCCTCGAAGCTGTAATCGCCGAGGCCGGTTTTATCCGGGGTGATGTTGGTCGAGTAGATCGTGCCGATCGGGGTTTCCATTGGCAGGCCACCGGCGAACGGCTTGCCGCCCTTGGCCGTATGACAGGCTACGCAGTCACCCGCGCGGGCGAGGTATTCGCCTTGTTTGATCAGATTTTGATCAGCTTCAGCCGCATAAACTGCAGTGCTGCCGAGCAGGGCGACGGTGGCGATAACGAAATTTTTCATGGTCATCGCTCCTTAAGCCTGCACCAGCGGGCCGGGGTTTTTCAGGTATTGCTCGCGGATCGCTTTCGCCGACCAGTAGGTCAGCGCCGCGACCAGACCGGTCGGGTTGTAGCCCAGGCCCTGCGGGAAGGCTGACGCGCCCGGGACGAACACGTTGTGCACATCCCAGCTCTGCAGGTAACGGTTGAGCGCGCTGGTCTTCGGATCGGTGCCCATGATCGCGCCACCGTTGAGGTGGGTGGTCTGGTATGAGGCGGTGTTGAAGTGGTCGCCCACTTGCTTGCCGATCACCGCAATGGCTTTCGGGCCCATGGCTTCGGCGATCTTGCCCATTTTCTCGACCATGAAACGGTTCATCTTGATGTCGTTTTCCTGCCAGTCGAAGGTCATGCGCAGCAGCGGCAAACCGTAGGCGTCGCGGTACACCGGATCGAGATCGAGATAGTTGCCGCGGTAGGACTGATGCGCGCCGTGGGCGTCCATCGACACCTGATGGGTGTAGTAATCGGCGGTAGCGCGTTTCCATGCACTGCCCCACGCCGGTGTGCCTGGCGGGTTAGAGGTGCCGGCAATCGGCCGGCTGCCGGCCTGGTTGACCCACATCGGTGAGCCGCCGACGAAGCCGTGCGGGCCGTGATCGAAGTTGTCGGCGTTGAAATCGTCCACCGCCACGCCGTTGCCGCCAGCGCCGATGAAGTTGTTGGTGTGGGTGTCCTTGTCGAAGAACGCCTTGATGGTCGCCATGTTCTGGTAAGCGAAATTACGCCCGACCACGCCTTCGCCGCTGATCGGGTCGTAGGGTTTGCCGATCCCGGAGAGCAGCATCAGACGCACGTTGTGCAACTGGAACGCGCCGAGGATCACCAGATCCGCCGGCTGCTCGATCTCGCGGCCCTGGCCGTCGATGTAGGTGACCCCGGTGGCTTTGCTTTTGCTGCTGTCGAGGTTGACTCGCAGCACATGGGAGTTGGGCCGCAGCTCGAAATTCGCCAGCGGCTTGAGCGCCGGCAGAATGTTCACGTTCGGCGAGGCCTTGGAATACATGTAGCAGACGTAGCCGCTGCAGAATCCGCAGAAGTTGCACGGGCCCATCTGTGCGCCGTAGGGATTGGTGTACGGCCCCGAGGTGTTTGCCGAAGGCAGGTTGTAGGGTTTGTAACCGACTTCCGTCGCCGCTTTTCCGAACAGCTGGGCGGACACGGTGTTTTTCTGCGCTTCAAGCGGGAACGGGTTGGAGCGATCTGCCGCGTAAGGGTTGCCGCCCTTGCCCTGACCGACCAATTGGCCCTTCACGGTCCAGGCCTGGCCAGAGGTGCCGAAGACTTTTTCCGCAAAGTCGAAAAACGGCTCCAGCTCTTCATAGCTGACGCCGAAGTCCTGAATGGTCATGTCCTTGGGGATGAAGCTTTTGCCGTAGCGTTCTTCGTAATGGCTGCGCATGCGCAACTCGATCGGATCGACACGAAAGTGCACGCCGGACCAGTGCAGTCCGGCGCCGCCGACGCCATTGCCCGGCAGGAACGCGCCCAGTTGGCGGTTGGGCAGGGCGATATCGTTGACGCTGTGGCGAATGGTCACCGTCTCTTTCGAGATGTCCTGAAAGAGTTTTTTGCGCACGCTGTAGGTGAGTTCGTCGATCACCTGTGGATAGTTGCCGTCGGGGTAGGTGTCCTGCATCGGCCCGCGCTCCAGCGCCAGCACGTTGAGACCGGCCTCGGTGAGTTCCTTGGCCATGATCGCGCCGGTCCAGCCGAAACCGACGATGACTGCATCTACCTTCTTCATTACCGTTGCCATGCTTACGCCCTCTCGCCGCGAATCGACACTGCCGGGAAGGGGTATTGCTCGTTGCGTTCCACCCAATCCATGAAATCGGCGCGGGCGCCGGGGAAACCGATCATGGTCCAGCCGACCATGCCTTTATTGCCACCGTGGATCGGGTCGCAGAAGAAACCTTCCTTGGTGTTTTGCAGCAACAGATTGAAGAAAATCTTCGCCGGCACCGCATCGAACTGTGGCTTGCCGGCTTCGAGCTGCTTGAGCAAATCGTCTCGGGTAGCGCTGTCTTGCTCGGCAAATGTTTTACCGCTGAGACCTTTTACCCACTGATCCGTGGCGGCGATGCCGAGGCGGTAGATGTCTTTTGGCACCAGTTTGCTCTGCCAGCCCATTTCCGGCGCAGCGTCGGCATTGAACGGGCCTTGCATGTACCAAAGGGCGCCGGCGGCATACGGGGTGTTCATCTGCCGGTCGATGTATTCCGGCACGCCGGCTTCGAGGGCGCCGGGGCCTTGCGCATCGCTGGGGATCAACTGCGCAACGGCGGCGTTGATGAACGCCCATTCTTCGGCGGTGAAAAAGCTTGGCTGATATTCACCTGCACTGGCAGGGGCGGTTTTTGCCGCGGCAGGCGCCGGTGCGCTTTCAGGGGCGGCTTGCAGCACACTGCTGCCCAGGCCGGTCCCGGCAAGCGTGACCACCGGAATCAGGGTCAGGGATTTGCGCAAGAATTCACGCCGCGGGTTGTCTCGATCTTGATCAGACATGGGAGTACCTCATCAGGCATAGATGGCAGCCGCTTCTGCGAGCGGCTCGAGAAATTTTGCGTCGCGATGACGAGGGTCTTGCCCGTCGAAGGGCGTCACGTCTGCAACATCATGTGACAAATGGTAGCAGGCTAAGCATCAAGAAATACTGCTTGAGCGGAAAAAAGCCCGGCGAGGCGACGATTCACGTTTCTTTGACGGCCGGCTCACGGTGCATTGACCGCTCACTAGCGAAGCTGCAATTCCCGCAATGATGATTGCCGAACGGTCAGCCCAGCATGTCTCGAGTGCGTTTTTTTCCCGCGTTGTGTTTTTCGCTTGTCGCGCTGCTGCATGGCATTGCCGCCCGGGCTGCCGACGCCACGCCGCCTCGCCCGGCCGAGTGGGCGCAGCCGGTCGAGGCGCAGTTCAATCTGTTTCGGATGTCGCCGACCCTGTATCGCAGCGCCTTGCCGAGTCGTAGCGCGATGCCGCTGTTGAACAGTCTGCATGTCGTCACGGTGATCAACTTCCTGCCTGATGCTGATAGCGACTGGCTCTCCGTGCCCGGAATCAGGCAGGTGCAACTGCCGTATCGCACCAGTCACGTCGACGACAGCGACGTGCTTAAAGCCCTGCGGGCGATTCAGTCCGCCGAAGCTGACGGCCCGGTGCTGATGCACTGCAAGCACGGTTCTGATCGCACCGGTCTGATGGCGGCGATGTACCGGGTGGTGGTGCAGGGCTGGAGCAAAGAGCAGGCGCTCAAGGAGATGACCGAGGGCGGATTTGGTGACAGCCAGCACTTTCACGACAGCGTGCGTTACGTGATGCAAGCCGACGTCGACCGCTTGCACGAAGCCTTGGTCAATGGCGAATGCAGCACCAGTGCATTCGCCATGTGCTCGATGAAGAACTGGTTCGACTCGGCGCATGTCCAGCGTTGATCGGCTCAGCCCGGCATCGCGGCAAATAGTTCTGGGTTGATCGGTTGGCCAAGAAAGGCTTGCAGCGCCTCGGGCAGTGACTTCATGTCACCCGAAAGCAGTGTTTCACGCAAATCGCGGCCCGTCCGGGGGTTGAATACGCCCTCGCGCTCAAAGCGTTTGAATGCCTCACTGGCCAGCACGCCGGACCATTTGTAGGCGTACACCGACGCTTCATAGCCGGTCGCCAGAAAATCGAAACTGTTGGCGAACCGGCAATCGGCGGGTATCGGCAGGTGGGCAAACTCCCGCTGCACATCATCGAACACCTGCTGAATGCTGCGACCGTCACCGCTATGTAGCTCCAGATCGAATAGCGCGCCCATCAACAAGATCGCCGTTTCCCGGCTTCGTTGCGCGCCCAGAGCGGACAACGCGACCTTGATCCGGGTCTCGGACAGACCTTCGGCGGTTTTGTGATGGATGCCCAGCCAGCGCAAAAACTCGGCTGACTGCGCCCAGTGTTCGAACAACTGCCCGATAAATTCGGCAGCGTCGCGGCTCAATTGCGAGATGCCGGACAGGTTGTAATGCGGGGAGCGAGTCAGTACGTGATGCAGGCAGTGCCCGAACTCGTGCAGCAGTACGCGCAGATCCTGGTGTGAAAGCAGGTTTTCATGGCCGGCGGCTGCGGCGGTAAAGTTGCTGTGAAGCGAGGCAATCGGCAATGCTGGCCGGCCTTCGGCGTTGACCCGACGGTTACGCAACACGCCCGACCATGCAAAGTCATTGCCAGCCTCGCGGCGGAAGAGGTCGATGTAAACGTAGCCAATCGGTTGACCGTGCTCGCTGACTTCGAACAGGCGGACGTTCTCGTCGAAGCGATCACGCTGCGTGTCTTCGCTGATCCTGATCCCAAGCAAATGCTCGCTGAACCGGCATAGGCTGCGCAATACGGTGTTCAACGGGAAATATTGGCGCAGGTCATCCAGTGCGCCGTCCGCCCGCTGGCGACGGAGTTGTTCAGCCAGGAAATCGTGATCCCATGGCTCGACCTGCTCGATACCCTGCTTCTGGGCAAACGTCTGCAGTTCCTTGGTTTCCTGGGCCAGCGAGGCTGCATTGAGGGCTATTTGCCGACGCAGGAAAGCGCCGACCTGCGAGGTGTCTGTAGCCATACGATCGTGCAAGCGCAATTGAGCGAAATTGTCGAAGCCCAATGTCCGGGCTTTTTCGTGACGCAAGAACAGCAACACCATCAATACCGGCTCATTGTCGAAGTGCTCCGCATCAGGCCCGTGATTCGAGGCGCGTGTGCAATAAGCGTTGTAACATTCCTCGCGCAGCGCACGATTCTGCGCGAAGGTCATGATCTGCTGATGAGTGTTCTGCTCCAGCGTCAGCCGCCAGCCGGTGAGTCCTGCCTGTCTTGCATTGGCAGCCAGATGCTCCTGCACATCGGGCCTCAGCCCTGCCAGCAACGTGATGTCTGCAATGTGCTTGCTCCAGGCGGCGCTGGCAGCTTTGAGATTGCTCATGAACAGTTTCTGCATGAGCGCGATCTCCGTGTTCAATTGCCCCAGTTTTTCGCTTTGAGCGTTGGCCAACCCGGCTCCCGCCATGTGGAATCCGCGCAGGATCTTCGCCAGTGAGGCTTTGCGTGAATCACTGAAACTGGCCGCGATCGAACTGCCTGCCAGCCGCTGAAAGGTCTGTGACAACGCAGGATTTCTGGCTTTTGCGCCCAGGAATTGCTCTGCAACTGCGCTGCTCAAGGCGCTCTGCTGTACCCAGTCGGGATCCTTGGAGCGGATCACCGTCAGGAACTCGATGACCGCCATGGTTTCTCCCAGGCGCGCGTCGGCTTCATCGATGGCGATGACCACATCATCCCAATTCGGATGATCGACCTGAGTGGCAATAACGTTTTCGATAATCAGCAGGTTGTCGGCGACGATGCGCTCGACCGCCGGCAGCAAGTGCTCGGCGCGTACCTCCGACCAGGGCGGCAACTGCCATTGTTGCAGGAGGGGATTGGTGTCAGGCATGGCGTCTTCCGTGAGAGAGGGCTGGATTGACCAGACTAATCAGGAAGCGCGGGGGCGAAGGGGTAAATAGTTACCGCCACCTGCCGACGATCATCGGCAGGTGGCGATAGTTGTTACTGTTGCTCGTCAGGCTTTTTCTTGAGCTTCGGGTTCGGGAAAAACTGCACGGCCTGAACCTTTTTGTCGGCGGCAGGCTTCAGCGCGCTGGTATTGACCCGTGTACCCAGCTCTTTGGGCACCGACAGGCCCTGCTCGTTGAGTGTGTCGGAGTAACCGCAGGCCACGCACTCGCGGTGCGGCACGCCGTCCTCGTTCCACATCATCAACTTGTCCGGCTCGCTGCACGCCGGGCAGACCGCCCCGGCGATAAAGCGCTTCTTGGTGATCACAGGGCCGTCACTCATGCTGCCGCGTCCTCACTCAGACCGCTGTGGCGCAACAGCGCGTCGATCGATGGTTCACGGCCACGGAAGTCGACGAACAGCACCATCGGTGCCTGCGAACCGCCGCGCGCCAGAATCGCTTCGCGGAAGGCACGACCGGTTTCTGCGTTGAGCACGCCGTCTTCTTCAAACTTGGAGAAGGCATCGGCGGACAACACTTCGGCCCACTTGTAGCTGTAGTAACCGGCCGCGTAACCACCGGCGAAAATATGCGCGAAGCTGTTCGGGAAGCGGTTGTACGCCGGTGGACGCATCACCGAGACCTCGTCGCGCACGCCCTCGAGCACTTGCGCCACGCTGCGGCCATCGCCGTGGGTGGCGTGCAGTTCGAAGTCGAACAGCGAAAACTCCAGCTGACGGACCATCATCAGGCCGGACTGGAAATTCTTCGCCGCGAGCATTTTTTCCAGCAAGTCCTGCGGCAGTGGTTCGCCAGTCTCGTAGTGGCCGGAAATCAGCGCCAGGCCTTCCGGCTCCCAGCACCAGTTTTCCATGAACTGGCTCGGCAGCTCGACCGCGTCCCATGCCACGCCGTTGATGCCGGACACGCCGGCGTGATCAACGCGGGTCAGCAGGTGATGCAGGCCATGGCCGAATTCATGGAACAGGGTGGTGACTTCATCGTGGGTCAGCAGCGCCGGTTTGCCGCTGTCGGCCGGGGTGAAGTTGCACACCAGATTGGCCACCGGGCTTTGCAACACGCCGTCGACGGTGCGGCGCCGGTCGCGCGCGCCGTCCATCCAAGCACCGCCTCGCTTGTTGGCGCGGGCATACAGGTCGAAAAAGAAGCGGCCGACGTGCTGACCGTTTTCCTTGATCTCGAACAGGCGCACGTCCGGGTGCCAGGTATCAAAGCCTTTCTGCTCGGCGATCTCGATCCCGTACAGACGCTGGACGATAGCGAACAGGCCGCTCAGGACTTTATCGATCGGGAAGTAAGCACGCAGGGTTTCCTGAGCGACGCTGTAACGCTGCTCGCGGAGTTTTTCGCCGTAGAAGCCACTGTCCCAGCTTTGCAGATCGGCGCAGCCCTGTTCGGCGGCGTATGCACGCAACTGTTGCAGATCCTGGGCGGCGAACGGCTTGCTGCGCTGGGCCAGATCACGCAGGAAGCTCAGCACCTGATCGCTGGATTCGGCCATTTTTGTCGCCAGGCTCAGCTCGGCGAAACTGGCGAAGCCCAGCAGTCGTGCCAGTTCCTGGCGCAGGTCGAGAATCTCTTCCATCACCGGGCCGTTGTCGTTCTGGCCGGCATTCGGGCCCTGGTCCGAGGCGCGGGTGCAGTAGGCGGCGTAGACTTCTTCACGCAGCGCGCGGTCTTGTGCGTAGGTCATCACCGCGTAGTAGCTGGGGAATTCCAGGGTGATCAGCCAGCCGTCGAGGCCTTTGGCCTGGGCAGCAGCAGCCATTTGCGCCTTGGCCGAATCGGTCAGGCCGGCGAGGGCGGCTTCGTCGGTGACGTGTTTGGTCCACGCCTGGGTGGCGTCGAGCAATTGGTTGGAGAAGCGGCTGCCGAGTTCGGACAGCTTGCTCTGCACTTCGGCGTAACGTTTCTGCTCGGCTTCCGGCAGATCAATACCCGACAGGCGGAAATCGCGCAGTGCGTGTTCCAGAATGGTTTTTTGCGCGACGTCGAAATTGGCGGCTTCCGGGCTGTTGGCCAGCGCCTCGTAGGCCTGGAACAGTTCGCGGTTCTGGCCCATCTCGGTGGAGTAGGCGCTCAGGGCCGGCAGGCACGACTCGTAGGCTTCACGCAATTCGGCGCTGTTGCACACAGCGTTAAGATGACTGACCGGGCTCCACGCTGCACCGAGGCGATCGTTGAGTTCGTCCATCGCCAGCACCAGACCGGCCCAGGTGGGGTTCTTGCCCTGGGTCTTGAGGATTTCGGCGATGGCGGCGCGGTTGTCCGCGAGGATGGTTTCGATGGCGGGCAGGACGTGTTCGGCACGGATCGTGGAGAACGGTGGCAGGTCGTAGGACTGCAAAAGAGGGTTGTTCACGCTCACGGTTGGCACCTTGGCTGGAAGAAACATGCGCCCATCTTAATTACAATCGCCACTCACCGCAGCTATCGGCGACAGAGAGAGAACTAATCGTGTCCCTTCGCAACTATCAGAATCACACCCCCCGCTTGAGCAAAGGCGCATTCGTCGACGGCTCGGCGGTGGTGATCGGCGACGTCGAGATCGGTGAAGACAGCTCGGTCTGGCCGCTGACGGTGATCCGTGGCGACATGCACCGCATCCGCATCGGTGCGCGCACCAGCGTGCAGGACGGCTGTGTGCTGCACATCACCCACGCCGGCCCGTTCAACCCGGACGGTTTTCCCTTGCTGATCGGCGATGACGTGACCATCGCCCACAAGGTCATGCTGCATGGCTGCACGGTCGGCAATCGCGTGTTGATCGGCATGGGCAGCATCGTCATGGACGGCGCCGTAGTCGAGGACGACGTGATCATCGGCGCCGGCAGTCTGGTGCCGCCGGGCAAGCGCCTGCAAAGCGGCTTCCTGTATGTCGGCAGCCCGGTGAAACAGGTGCGAGCGCTGACCGACAAGGAAAACGCCTTCTTTACCTACAGCGCGGCGAACTACGTCAAGCTCAAGGACCTGCATCTGGCCGAAGGCTACGACCAGCTCTGAATTGCCCTACACCTGCTCAGGATTTCTCATGCATTACCAGACTGTATTGTTCGACCTTGATGGCACCCTGACCGATCCGCGTGAGGGCATCACTCGCTCAATTCAATTTGCCTTGGCCAACCTCGGCATCCACGAACCTGATCTGAGCAAACTGGAACACTTCATCGGCCCGCCGCTGTTGCAAGCGTTCATGCAGTTCTACGATTTCGACGAGGCCAAGGCCTGGGAAGCGGTGAATTTCTACCGCGAGCGCTTCAAGGTCACAGGTCTCTACGAGAATCGTGTGTTCGACGGCGTGACGCCGCTGCTGGAAACCTTGAGCGGGCAAGGGCGGCAGTTATATATCGCAACGTCCAAGCCGTGGGTGTTCGCCCGCGAAATCGCCCGGTATTTTGATTTTGCCCGGCATTTCAAAGTGATCTACGGCAGCGAGCTGGACGGCACGCGGACGAACAAGGTTGAGCTGATCGCGCATCTGCTCGAGGCAGAAGGCCTGGATCCGGCGCAGACCCTGATGATCGGTGATCGCAAGCATGACCTGATCGGCGCGCGCAGCAATGGCATCGATGCAGCGGCGGTAGGGTATGGGTTTGGCAGTTTTGAAGAGTTGAATGCCGAGGCGCCGGCATATCACTTTGAAACTTTGGATGAGTTGCATCAGGCGTTTTTGCAGCGCTGATCAGATGGCTATCGCGAGCAGGCTCACTCCTACAAGGGATCGCATTTATCCATTTGGAATGCGATCAACTGTAGGAGTGAGCCTGCTCGCGATGTGGCCCTCCCAACCACCTCAGCTATCTGGACCTGCCAAGGCCTTCAAAGCCGTCTTGCGCTCATCAACCGGCAACTTCCCCAACCGCTCAACCTCGGCATAAAACCTCAGCCAATCCCCACCCACCTGCCGGAACACCGCCGCGAACGCCGGCACCCACTGGTCATACAGCCCGAACGGTAACAAGCGGGCATTGTTCAGCGGCGCATTGACCCAGGCGTCATAACGTTTGTCCCCGGCCCACTGGCTGTCGCGCATTGCCCGATAGTCCCTGCGCAAGCGCTCGAACTCGGCTGCTTTGCGCTCACGCATCTGCTCGATGGACAACGGCTGCGCATACAGCTTCTCCAGCCGTGAGCGTGTGTCGAGCACCAGGCCGATGAACTGGTCACGCTGCTTGAGCCTGGCATCGGATTCCGCCGGCAAGCCGCGAAACGCGCGCCATTGCCGCGTGCCTTCCTGCTCGACAAACGTGGCGAATGACTCGTTGAACTCGGTGTCGTCCTTCACATAGAACCGCTGATGCGCCAGCTCATGAAAAATCAGCGTGGCCAGCCGTTCATCGCCCCAGCCCGTCATTGAATTGAGGATCGGGTCGTTGAACCAGCCAAGGGTCGAATACGCTTCGACACCGCCGATCGTCACGTCCATGCCCTGCAGGCGCTGAATCGCCGCTTCGCCACGGGCAGCGCTCTGGCTGTAGTAGCCGCGATAGGCCACGCAGCCGGCAATCGGGAAGCAGTGATTCTGCGGCGTGAGGGAAAATTCGGCGGTGGCGAAGACGTTCCACACCACGAACGGTCGGCCAATGTCGGCATATAGCCGATAGCTCCGGTTGTCCGGCAGGTGCAGATGCTCACTGGCAAACGTGCGGGCCTTCTGCGACTGGGCCAGATGCGCGCGCAATCTGGCGTCGCGGCTGGGGTCGGCAATGACTTTCTCGACCGGCTCCCGCGCGCGCAGCAATTGCAATTGTCCGCTGGCGAGCTGGCTGTAATAGCTGACGCTGGCGCAACCGTTGAGCAACAAAAACAACACACTCGGAAACAAAATCGGAAAAACGCGATCAAGTAACCCAAGGCTGGAAAACGGCCTGATCAAAATAAGAAATTCCCCGGAAAGTCTGCCCCAAGACTATCCCGCCTCAAGGAGCACCGCTATGCGCATGTTGATGCTGACAGGAGGCCTGCTGACGCTGGCCGGTTGTGCCGGATTCGGAATGCCCGATCCCGACCCCTCGCAAGCCTGGATCGATCTCGACGCCCACCAACACGACACGGCGCTGCAAGCCGTGCAAGTCGATGCCACCCAGGCCATCGATAAACGCTATTTCGAAGTGCAGCCCGGCAGCCATGAGCTGAAGGTGCGCTATCAATTTCCGGTCGAGGCCACCAACATCGGCCCGAATGCCGAACCGCTGTGGCGTGATTGCCAGATGAGCGTGAAATTCAAGGATTTCAATGCCGGCCAGCGCTATCAGTTACAGGCTGGCAGTATCGGCTTCCGGCCTTGGGCCAAGCTTTATGACGAACAGCGCAAAGTGGTCGGTCAGGGCACGCCGGCGGGCTGTCAGAGCAGCTGATCGGCGCTATGCTGGCGGTTCAGATCTGTGGATATCCATCATGCGCACCTTGCTGCCGTTGCTCGTTGTCGGTCTTGTCGCCGGTTGCCAGACGCCGTTACCCGCGGTCGACCCGCAAATGGCCTGGGTCGACTTCTCCACGCCAAGCCCCGGCGGCAAATTGCTGATGGCCGAACGTCTCGATAATCAGCGATTGAACGACGGCCGATTCTTCCAGGTGACCCCCGGCAGCCATGAGCTGCGGGTGCGCTTCGACTTCGAAGTGTTCGGCGGTGGCGGCAGCCTGCTCACGGGACCTGTAGAACGTTTGTGCTACCTGACGATCCGTTATGACCACTTCGAGGCCGGCCAGCGTTACCTGCTGGAAGGGCGTTCGTTGGCGTTCACGCCGAGCGCGCGTTTGTACAATGCCAAGCGCGAAATCGTTGCTGAAGACCGCGAGTTCAACTGCATCATCTAGCTGTTGTCGTTTCTCTGATAGACGATTCGCTTGGTGCCGTTCTCGCAAGTACCGACGATCATGGCGGAGTCGTGCTGCTCCGCCTCTTCCGCCGTGATGATTTCCAGGGTGTACGAGGGAATTGCCTTCGCCTGAATCTTGATCTCGATTTCCTTCCTGAGCTCTTCGCAGTCCTTGGGGGCTGCGAAAGCGGACGTGGCCAGTGCACTGCAAAGGATCGCCAAGCCAATACGTTTCATCGATGAAGCTCCTTGAGGCAGCGCGCACGGGCGTGCGCTGAAGCTGCTGTCGATTATTCGACCACATTTCTGCAGGGCGGGTTCTGACTTCGCTCACACCTTTGGATTTGCTTGATGCCGAGATTGTTATCGCGAGCAGGCTCACGCCTACAGTTGAGCGCATTCCAACTGATAAATGCGATTGCCTGTGGGAGCGAGCCTGCTCGCGAAAGCGTCGGACCTGCAAACGCCGAATCAGCTGACCAGCGAAGCCTCAAGCGTAATTTTCGCGTTCAGCACCTTGGAAACCGGGCAACCTTCCTTCGCCTTGTTGCTCAGCTCTTCAAACTGCTGCTGGGTGGCGCCCGGGATTTTCGCCTTGAGAATCAGCTTCACTGCGGTGATGGCGAAGCCGCCCTCAACCTGATCGAGGGTGACTTCAGCGTTGGTGTCGATGCTGTCTGCCTTCAGGCCGGCATCGCCGAGAATCATCGAAAACGCCATGGAGAAGCAGCCGGCGTGGGCCGCACCGATCAGTTCTTCCGGGTTGGTGCCCTTGCCGCCTTCAAAGCGGGCCTTGAAGCCGTACGGCGCTTCCCGCAGTACGCCGGTTTCGGTGGAGATCGAGCCGATACCGGTTTTCAGGTCGCCTTCCCAATGCGCCGATGCCTTTTTCACGATAGCCATGTCTGCCTCCTCAAATGTGGCGCGGGACGCCGCGCCGTCGCGGTTTTTACTAGCAAGGCTTCTGAGGATAGACGGCGGAACAAAGTTCAGCCTGCTTGAATCGTTGACTTTTTTAGTAGGAAATTTCGGCGCTGCTATTGAATCTCGGGTATATGCCCTCATTCCATAAAACACGCTTATGGATTTGGCAGGTTTTCGTTCGCAAGAAAAACCTGCCTCCCCACCCGGAGATGCAGGTTCATGAAAAAACTGTCCGACGTTAAATTTTCCACCCTCGACCTGGTGCCGGTGCGCGAAAACGGCAGCGCTGCGCAGTCGCTGCGCAACTCGCTGGACCTTGCGCAGCACGCCGAGAAGTTTGGCTACACGCGGTTCTGGGTCGCCGAGCACCACAACATGGACGGCATCGCCAGTTCCGCCACCTCGGTCTTGCTCGGTTATCTGGCCGGTGGCACTTCGACAATCCGCGTCGGCTCCGGTGGAGTGATGCTGCCCAACCATGCGCCGCTGGTGATCGCCGAGCAGTTCGGCACCCTTGAGAGCCTGTACCCGGGACGCATCGACCTGGGACTGGGCCGCGCGCCGGGCTCCGACCAGATGACCGCCCGCGCCTTGCGCCGCGAACGCTCCGGCAGCGCTGACGACTTCCCTGAGGACGTCGCCGAACTGATGCGCTACCTCGGCCCGCGCACCCCGGAACAACGGGTGATCGCCATGCCCGGCACCGGCACCAATGTGCCGATCTGGTTGCTCGGCTCGAGCCTGTTCAGTGCGCAACTGGCGGGTGAGCGGGGCTTGCCTTATGCCTTCGCCTCGCACTTCGCGCCGCGCTTCATGCATGAGGCGATTCGCATCTACCGCAATCACTTCAAGCCGTCGGCGGTGCTCGACAAGCCCTACGTGATGCTCGGCGTGCCGCTGGTGGCCGCTGATGCCGATGAGCAGGCCGATTATCTGGCGACGTCGGTGTACCAGCGCATCCTTGCCCTGATGCGTGGGCAAAGTCTGGTGCAGCGTCCGCCGGTGAAAACCATGGACGGCCTGTGGCTACCCCATGAGCGTGAAGCGGTGGGCGATTTCCTTGGCCTCGCCATGGTCGGCGGCCCGCAGAAGATCCGCGCCAAGCTTGAGGTGCTGATCGAGCAGACCCAGGCGGACGAGCTGATTTTCACCAGTGATCTCTACGAACACGCCGATCGCATCCATTCCTACGAACTGCTTGCGCAAGTCATGAAGGGCTAACGCGAACCCTTGTAGGAGCTGTCGAGTGAAACGAGGCTGCGATCTTTTGATCGTGATTTGAAATCAAGATCAAAAGCGCAGCGTCTCGCAGCTTCACACGGAAAATCATCGCCCACAAAAAAGCCGACGCATCCACGTCGGCTTTTGTATTTCAGGCGCGATCAACCACGCTTGTAGACGATTTCCTTGCTGCCACCTTCGCAGGTGCCAACTACTTTGCCGTCAGCCGCCGCACCCTTGTCGACAACTTCCAGCGAGTAACCGGAAACGCCTTTGGCGTCGAGCTTCGCTGCGATTTCGCTTTTCAGCTCTTCACATGGCTTGCCGGCTGCAAACGCACCACCCGCAAGGCTCAACAAACCTACTGCCAACATGAACTTCTTCATCGGTCGCACTCCCTGGTCGGATTGAAAGAGGCGGGCATCGGGTTATCCACCCGATGCGCTCACCTTGTAGCGCTTTGCCATTCCCTATGGCACTCGGCCAGCGCGCAAGTTCAGAAGACTGGATCAAACTCAGCTGGCGACAATCTTGAAGCCGACCTTCAGCGTTACCTGAAAATGCGCCACCTGGCCGTTTTCGATGTGGCCACGGGTTTCGGTCACTTCGAACCATTCCAGATTGCGCAGGGTCTTGTTGGCTTCGGCCAGCGCGTTATTGATAGCGTCTTCAATGCTGGTGGTGGACGAACCGACCAGCTCGACTTTCTTGTACGTGTGATGGTCACTCATGGCGATCTCCTTGGGTTGGAATGGCGTGTGAAATTGAACCTGGCAGGCAATTGCACTGTTGATTTCGGCGCCGCTGCGCTGCCGAAGTTCAGAATTTCTGCACTTTCTCGAAGTGCTGAAGTCCCAACCAACACACGCCACTCATCACCAATGCAGGAGAGCCACCATGGCCAACACCTCTTTACGTAAAGCCTCGTTGCAAAGCATGGAAGCCGAGATCGAGAGTCTGCTCAAATCGTTGGAAAGCTTGAAAGACGATGCTTCGGACGAGTCGCGCAAGACCCTCAAGGCGCTGAAAAGCAATGCCGAAAGTGCACTGAAACATTCCCGTCATCTGCTCAGCGACGCGTACGAAGAAGTCAAAGTGAAAACCCGCGAGACCGGCATTGCCACTCGTGACTACGCGCAGGAACACCCATGGACCACAGCCGGCGTGGCTGTCGGTGCAATCGGCCTGCTTGCTGCCTACTTTTTGTTCAAGCGCGGCGAGTGATCGGTTTGGCGCAGCTCATTTTTGAGCCACTGCGCCAGTTGCCGGGCGCGCCCGTCCGCGGCGCGCTTGGGTAGCCACAACGCCAGTTGCGCCGGGGTTTCACAAAAGCCCCACGGCGCAACCAGGCGACCCGCCTTCAGATCTTCGGTTACCAGTGGCTCCGGCGCGATCGCCACGCCAAGACCGGCAACCGCTGCCTCCAGCAAATAATACAAATGCTCAAATCCTTGCCCGAGCTTCAACGCCTTGGCGTCGAGGTCGTTCTGCTGCGCCCAGCTCGGCCAGGCCTGCGGCCGAGAGGTGGTATGCAGCAAGGGCTCATCAAGCAGTTCTGCGGCTGGAGCGGCCTGCAGCTTTCGATAGCCGCTGAACAACGGGCTCATCACCGGGCCGATGCGTTCCGCCGCCAGTTCGTAGACCTGCATATCGGTGGGCCACGGTGGTTCGGCGAACAGCAACAGCGCATCCAGACCCGGGCGTCGGGGATCGAGATCGCCTTCACCGGCAGACAGGTGCAAACGCAAATCCGGCAGATCGGCATTCAGCCGCCCCAAGCGCGGAATAAACCAGCGCGCCAGCAGGCTCCCCGAACACCCGAGCACAAACGGCGCATCGGCAGTACTTTGCGTCAGCTCCGCGCAGACACTGCGCAACCGATCGAACGCCTCAGCACTGGCATCACGCAGGCGCACGCCGGCATCTGTGAGTTTCAAGCCGCGCCCGTCCTTGATGAACAGGCTCACGCCGAGATGCTCTTCAAGCACCTTCAACTGACGGCTGACCGCGCCGTGGGTGACGTGCAACTGCTCGGCAGCCTGACTGACACTGTTCAATCGGGCGGTGGCTTCGAAGGCGCGCAAGGCATTCAGCGGGGGAAGGTCGTGGCTCATGATATCTGTGAGTTTTCCTGACAGGTGGTGGCGATCTTATCGGTTTTCAGCGTGAGAAGTCAGGGGTAGAGTGGGCGTCATTGTCTTCTGACCGAATTCACCTGGAGCGACCCATGACCCAGACTTCGAACACCTCTGATCTGCGTAACGGCCCTGATGCCAACGGCCTGTTCGGTGCGTTCGGTGGCCGTTATGTAGCGGAAACCCTGATGCCGTTGATCCTCGACCTGGCCCGCGAATACGAAGCGGCCAAGGAAGATCCGGCCTTCAAAGAAGAATTGGCCTACTTCCAGCGGGACTACGTCGGACGTCCGAGCCCGTTGTATTTCGCCGAACGCCTGACCGAATTCTGCGGCGGCGCGAAGATCTATCTCAAGCGTGAAGAGCTGAACCACACCGGCGCGCACAAGATCAACAACTGCATCGGCCAGATCCTGCTGGCGCGGCGCATGGGCAAGAAGCGCATCATCGCCGAGACCGGCGCCGGCATGCACGGCGTGGCCACGGCCACTGTCGCTGCGCGTTTCGGCCTGGACTGCGTGATTTACATGGGCACCACTGACATTGAACGTCAGCAGGCCAACGTCTTCCGCATGAAGCTGCTCGGCGCTGAAGTGATCCCGGTTGTCGCCGGTACCGGCACCCTGAAGGACGCAATGAACGAAGCCCTGCGTGACTGGGTGACCAACGTCGACAATACCTTTTACCTGATCGGCACTGTGGCCGGCCCACACCCTTATCCAGCAATGGTCCGCGATTTCCAGGCCGTTATCGGCAAGGAAACCCGCGATCAGTTGCAAGCTCAGGAAGGTCGTCTGCCGGACAGTCTGGTGGCGTGCATCGGTGGCGGCTCCAACGCCATGGGCCTGTTCCACCCGTTCCTCGACGACAAAAGCGTTGAAATCATCGGCGTTGAAGCCGCCGGTTACGGCATCGAAACCGGCAAGCACGCGGCCAGCCTCAACGGCGGTGTGCCGGGCGTTCTTCACGGTAACCGCACCTTCCTGCTGCAGGACGATGACGGCCAGATCATCGACGCCCACTCGATTTCTGCCGGCCTCGACTATCCCGGCATTGGCCCTGAACACGCGTGGTTGCACGACATCGGCCGCGTCCAGTACACCTCGGTGACCGACGACGAAGCGCTGGAAGCGTTCCACAAATGCTGCCGCCTGGAAGGGATCATTCCTGCGCTGGAAAGCGCCCACGCCCTCGCCGAAGTGTTCAAGCGTGCACCGAAGTTGCCGAAGGATCACCTGATGGTGGTCAACCTTTCGGGCCGTGGCGACAAGGACATGCAAACCGTGATGCACCATATGCAACAGTCGCAGCAGGAGAAACACTGATGAGCCGCCTGCAAACCCGTTTTGCCGACCTCAAGCAACAGAACCGCGCCGCGCTGGTGACCTTTGTCACCGCCGGTGATCCTGACTACGACACTTCGCTGGCGATCCTCAAAGGCTTGCCGGCGGCGGGTGCCGATGTGATCGAACTGGGCATGCCGTTCACCGATCCGATGGCCGATGGTCCGGCGATTCAGTTGGCCAACATCCGTGCGCTGGCGGCGAAGCAGAATCTGGCGAAAACCCTGCAGATGGTTCGCGAGTTCCGTGAAGGGAACAGCGACACGCCGTTGGTATTGATGGGCTACTTCAATCCGATCCACAAATTCGGCGTCGAGCGTTTTATCGCCGAAGCCAAAGAGGCGGGCGTTGATGGCCTGATCGTGGTCGACATGCCGCCAGAGCACAATGAAGAGCTGTGCGATCCGGCGCAGGCTGCCGGGCTGGATTTCATTCGCCTGACCACACCGACCACCGACGACGCGCGTTTGCCCCGCGTGCTCAACGGCAGCTCCGGTTTTGTCTATTACGTGTCGGTGGCCGGTGTCACTGGCGCCGGTGCGGCGACCCTGGAACATGTGGAAGAAGCCGTTGCGCGTCTGCGTCGGCACACCGACCTGCCGATCAGCATCGGTTTCGGTATCCGTACGCCGGAGCAGGCTGCTGCCATCGCGCGTCTTGCCGACGGTGTGGTGGTGGGGTCGGCATTGATCGATCACATCGCCAGTGCCGATAAGCCTGAGCAGGCGATCGATGGCGTGTTGAGCCTGTGTTCAGCACTGTCCCAAGGCGTGCGCAACGCTCGCGCCTAAGACCGCAGGGAAAACAAAAAGGCTTCAGAACAGGCGTTCTGAAGCCTTTTTTGTGGTCAGGGCAATTGCAGTCCGCCCGAGGCCTTGTGCAGTTTGCGCAGATGCTCGCCAATCTGCTTCACATTGGCCTCGCTGGCGGCAATCTCGGCGGCGCGCTTGGGTTCGAGCAGTTTGCGCACTTCAGTATCGAGGTCGCCGGACAGCGCCAGCAGCTTTTTCTGCCGTTGACTGCTTTCTGCCTCCAGTCGGCTGAACTCGTCTGGCTGCGGCAGTCCGTAACCTTTGGAATCGAGCAATTCCGCCGGGCGGCTGAGGAAGCCACTGTTGGCAAGGATCTGCTGCAACGTCGCATTGGCTTTGTCCATACCGCCGTTCTCCAGCTCCCGCGCGCCGAGGTAGCGTTGTTTGACCTCATCCTGGGCCAGCAGCAACTGACGGCGGAAGCTGGCTTGCTCCAGCAGCAACAGCGCTGCACTGGTGCGCAGGTCGGCGCGGTCGAACCATTCGCGGCGTTGTTCAGCGCTGAGTGACAGCCACTCTTCGACGGTGCTCTGCTTGATCGGCAGCTGCTTTTTCAGCACATCGAACATCGCCTGATAGCGATCGCGGAACGAGTCGAAGCGGTAACCCAGCCGCAAGGCTTCTTTCGGATCGTCGAGCACACTGGTGTCAGCGAGCCCACGGCCCTTGAGCACTTCCAGCAAACCGTTGGGCATGATGCTGTCGAGGCCGACAAGCTGGCTGTTATTGCTGCCGCTGCGCAACAGTTTCAAGCCTTCCACGGCGCAGTTGTTGGACAGGAAGAAATAGTTGCCGTCGTAGCTCCAGTGCATCTCGGCGGCATGTTCGACGACGCCTTCGATTTCCTCGCGAGACAGGTTCAGCGGCACCGAAGCGAGGCTGCGCAGCTCGGTCTTGGTGTACTCGTCGATCACTTGCGCCAGCGGCAGCACGAACAGCCGCGACGGGTATTTGCCGACCAGTCCGTCCCAGCTCGACAGCTGCACGTCGCCAACGAAGGCGCGATAGGACAAAACCAGGTGCTGATCGAGGTCGAGGCGGCAATCCGGACCGCGCGGGCGGCCGGGGGCGCAGATCACCAGGCGCAGCATGCTGTGGCCCCAGCGGCTGACCCAGTTCTGGTTGGCCTCGGCCAGCAGGTAATCGACAGCGTAGACCCGTTCCGGATCGACTTGCCCCAGAGGCTGCTTGGCGAAGTCATTGCCGGCATTGAGAAAGGCGAAGCTCTTGCTGCAGCTGTCCTGCGCCGGCGGCGCCCAGCCGAAATGTTCCTTGTAGTAGCGATACAGCGCCGGGCGGCGGCAAGCGTAGCTCGGGTCGAGGAGGAAATACTCCATGTTGACCGCGACGAATTCCTTGGGGCTGGAAATTTCGTAAAGGTCCGGGCTGCGCGCGATCTGGCGGTTGTGTTGTTCACGCTCGCCACGGCGGCCGACGTACTGCTGCCAACCGGCCAGATCGAGCAGACGCGGATCGTCGCTGATGGTGAAGCGTCGGCCATTCTGCCCGCGACACTCATCGGGAATGCCGATCAGCCCGGCGCTGTTGAAGCGTCGGGTGCAGCGCTGGATCACCGTGCGTTCGGCACTTGGCCATAACCGCGCGCGGTCGTAGATATGAGTGATTTCGTGCAGCACCGTGGCCAGCAGTTCCTGACGCACAGTGCCATGGGGGCGATTGGTTTTCGCTTTCGCTGCGCTGCCATCGGTGAGCCCGGCGAGCAGCCTGCGATTCAGATCGAGTTCGGCGACCAGCGTTGCCTGTCCGTAAGCGTTGGCAGGCATGTCATCGGTCCAGCCGACATCGATGCGCCGATCCAGCCGCTCAATGAAACTCGGCGGCAGCTTGTGCATGGCCTCATCGATCAGCGCCTGACTGGCCTGTACTTGAGCCGGGCTCAGACCCTCGGTCTTGAGCCGCAATTGCAGGGCGGCGTGGGCGCTGTTGCCAAGCAGCAACAACGCCCCGGCCAGCAGCCAGGCGCCAACGGACCTCACAGTGCGAGGATGGCTTCGGCGAGTACCTGATCGCTGGCGTCGCGCGCTTCCGGCACGCGTGTGCGCAAGGTGTTGAGGGCGGCTTCGAGATGCGCGCCACGGATGTCGCCGTTGCTGGCGACGAAACTGGCGGCGTCATCATGGGCTTCGCGGATGATTTTCGAATCGCGAATCGACGTGGTGGTATCGGAGGTGAAATCGATGGTGCGCTGGGAGGCACGAACGATGATGTTACTGGTGGCTACCAGGGTGTGCGCCTGGGCCACATCGGCCAACACAAACAGGCCAAGGGCGGCAGCAATCAGCGGGCTACGCATGGAACGACTCCGGAAGGAAAAGGATAACTATTGGACGAGAATTGCCTCTGCCAGTTCAAGGTCGCTGGCATGAAGTTTTGGCCGGGTTTTGCGCAGGTAATGCAGCGCCGATTCCAGCCGTGCCCCGCGCCATTCACCGTCACTGGCAACGAAGGCGGCCGCGTCGTCATGGGCGGCGAGCAGCAGTTTACGGTCGAACGGCGCAGAAGACACCATGCTGGTAGCGTAACCGCTGACAACCGTGCCTTGGGTCGAAGCGTTGAAAGCATCGAAGGCGTTGGCAGACATCGCCCAGCAGGCGGTGAATAACGTAGAAGAGATGAGCAGATTTGGAAGAAAGCGCATGGGACTCGACAACTGTTAACGAGCCTGAAGGCTAGCGCAAATGCCCGGGCCAGAGCCAGCATTGAAACATCGGGACACGGCTGCCGTGTCCCGCAATGCGGCAAGCGATCAGAGGGTCAGAATGGCTTGAGCCAATTGAGCGTCGGTGGCACTGAGTTGTGGCGCCTGATGGCGAATGTGATCAAGCGCGCTTTCCAGTTTCACACCACGGATATCGCCTTCGCTGGCCACGAAGCTGGCGGCGTCGTCACGAGCGGCAAGCACGATCTTGTCGTCACGGAACGAGGAGGTCACATCGGAAGTGGCGTCGGAAGAAGCTTTCAGCGCGCCAACGATCGAGTCGGTGGTCACGATGAAGCTGGTAGCGCTGGCGTTGGCAGCCACGGCCAGCAGGGCGGCGGCACTGAGCAGACGAAGACGGGTCATTATGTAACTCCTTTGGATAAACCGTAGTGAGAGGTGGCTCGGTATCTGAGGAGTCAGACGCCTGTCGCGCAGCGTTCGCCACGTTCTGCCTGGATATTAGGCTGCCAAACTCGGTTCGCCCAGTGGTGGCCACACTTACTCAAGCCGGGCCGGGAACTGTACCTGTAAATTCATATAATATTGAAACTGTACCTTTATCGGTTCAGGTACGTGTTGGAGTCATCCTCTGCGTCCTGAAACGACAAAACCCGCCGTGGTTTCCCACGACGGGTTCTGGTTGTGCAATTCGGGTTGCTGGCGGTGGGTCTGACGACCAGAGCCAGCGACGCTGCTTAGCGCCAGAACGGCTTGCTCAGCTCTTCGTAGCGTTGAGCTTCGCTGATACCGGCGTCGGCCAGCAGACGCGAATCCAGACGGGCCAGTTGGTGGCGGCTGGAGATGCGGCGCTGCCACAGCATCAGGTTGGCGATAACGCGCAGAGGCAGGGAAGCCTGGGTGTTTACGGCTTTGTCTTCGAAGAACAGTTCGGAACTGAGTGTACGTTCCATGGTTGACATCCTTCCGCTTGTGGCGGG
This sequence comes from Pseudomonas moraviensis, assembly GCF_900105805.1. Taxonomy (NCBI): domain Bacteria; kingdom Pseudomonadati; phylum Pseudomonadota; class Gammaproteobacteria; order Pseudomonadales; family Pseudomonadaceae; genus Pseudomonas; species Pseudomonas moraviensis. The sequence continues at coordinate 5,016,552 of NZ_LT629788.1, forward strand.
ATCAGGTAGTGGTTTGACTGGTGCCCATGATCCTCTCGTTTGCCTAGTCTCTGTAGATACAGTTCAACTGTATTGTGAGTGACCAGTTAACTGTTTACGCGGGGTGTATGGGTCGAAATTGGGCAAACTGTACTTGTCTGCACTTTATTGGTGCGCTTCCGTACATTTTTGAGAGATCAGTAAGGATTTACTGTAGGAAAAGACCGGTACAGCAGTACAGTTTTTGGCGAGCAGGCGTCTTGTCGATAGCCACCGATGCAAATCGTATTTGCGCCAGTGGCTATCTGTACGAGTTACCCCGCCAGCATGCGCCCGGTTTCTTCCAGGTTGATGTGCCAGCTCAAGGCTTCACGCAGGATGTGCGGGGTGTGGCCACCGATTGCACAGGCCGCGGTGAAGTAATCATTCAGCGCCTGACGGAAGTCCGGGTGCACACAGTTATCAATGATGACCCGCGCGCGCTCCCGTGGTGCCAGGCCACGCAGATCCGCCAGACCCACCTCGGTCACCAGAATGTCGACATCGTGCTCGGTATGGTCAACGTGGCTGACCATCGGCACCACGCTGGAAATCGCGCCACCTTTGGCAATCGACTTGGTCACGAACACTGCCAGATGCGCGTTGCGCGCGAAGTCGCCGGAGCCGCCGATGCCATTCATCATCCGCGTGCCGCAGACATGGGTGGAGTTGACGTTGCCATAGATATCGAACTCCAGCGCGGTGTTGATGCCGATGATGCCCAGGCGCCGCACCACTTCCGGGTGATTGGAGATCTCCTGAGGCCGCAGGATCAGTTTGTCCTTGTACTTCTCCAGGTTGCCGAATACATCGCTGTTGCGCCGCTCGGACAGGGTGATCGAGCTGCCCGAAGCAAAGCTCAGCTTGCCGGCATCGATCAGGTCGAAGGTCGAATCCTGCAGCACTTCGGAGTACATGGTCAGGTCTTCGAACGGCGAGTCGATCAAGCCACACATCACCGCGTTGGCGATATTGCCGATCCCGGCCTGCAACGGGCCGAGCTTGTTGGTCATGCGCCCGGCAGCCACTTCCTGCTTGAAGAACGTGATCAGATGTTCAGCGATGGCGTTGGTGTCGACGTCCGGTACCGACACCGTGGACGGCGAGTCCGACTGCTGAGTGATGACAATCGCAACGATCTTCTCTGGCGGAATCGGAATCGCCGTGCTGCCGATACGATCATCCACTTTCACCAGCGGGATTGGCGTCCGCGTCGGGCGGTACGTGGGGATATAGATGTCGTGCAGGCCCTCGAGGTTGGCGTTGTGCGCCAGGTTGATCTCGACGATTACCTGTTTGGCGAAAATCGCGAAGCTCGCCGAGTTGCCCACCGAAGTGGTCGGCACGATATGGCCTTGCTCGGTGATGGCGACTGCTTCGATGACGGCGATGTCCGGCAGCTTCAATTGCTGATTGCGCAACTGCTCCACGGTTTCGGAAAGATGCTGATCGATGAACATCACTTCGCCGGCGTTGATTGCCTTGCGCAATGTGCTGTCGACCTGAAACGGCATGCGCCGCGACAGCACGCCGGCCTCGGTCAATTGCTTGTCGAGGTCGTTGCCGAGGCTGGCGCCGGTCATCAGGCTGATTTTCAGGGGCGTGACCTTGGCGCGCTCGGCCAGTGCGTGGGGCACGGCCTTGGCTTCGCCGGCGCGGGTGAAACCGCTCATGCCGACGGTCATGCCGTCTTCAATCAGAGCAGCGGCGTCGGCAGCGCTCATCACTTTGTCCAACAACGAAGGCAGGCGAATACGGTCACGGTACATGGATTATTATCTCGGGCAACGAGTAGCAGGATGCGCAGTCTAGTGAATTTGGCCGGCGCCTGTCCCGCTACCAAGGTCGCAAACGAGGCCTCTATTTCGCGGGTTTCAAGTAAAACACCGTTACCGGATCTGCAACAACGCGGCAAATTGTCCGTCATCTGACGCAAACAAAAACGCCCCGACAAGTCGGGGCGTTCGTTATAGCAGCGGCGGATTATTCGACTGCTTTGACCATGTCTTCGATGACTTTTTTCGCGTCGCCGAAGACCATCATGGTCTTGTCCAGATAGAACAGCTCGTTGTCCAGGCCGGCATAGCCGCTGGCCATCGAGCGCTTGTTGACGATGATGGTCTTGGCTTTGAACGCTTCGAGAATCGGCATCCCGGCAATCGGCGACTTCGGATCGTTCTTCGCGGCCGGGTTGACCACATCGTTCGCACCGAGCACCAGCACCACGTCGGCCTGGCCGAACTCAGAGTTGATGTCTTCCATCTCGAACACCTGGTCGTAAGGCACTTCTGCCTCGGCGAGCAGGACGTTCATGTGTCCCGGCATCCGACCCGCTACCGGGTGGATTGCGTACTTGACCGTCACGCCACGGTGGGTCAGCTTCTCGGTCAGTTCCTTCAGCGCATGTTGAGCACGCGCTACCGCCAGACCGTAACCCGGCACGATGATCACAGTGTCGGCGTTGGTCAGCAGGAAGGTTGCGTCATCAGCCGAACCGGATTTCACCGGGCGGGCTTCCTTCGCGCCGGCAGGACCAGCATCTGCCGTATTGCCGAAGCCGCCGAGCAGTACATTGAAGAAGGAACGGTTCATCGCCTTGCACATGATGTACGAGAGGATCGCACCGCTCGAACCCACCAGGGAGCCGGCAATGATCAGCATCGAGTTGTTCAGCGAGAAACCGATCCCCGCCGCCGCCCAGCCGGAATAGCTGTTGAGCATCGACACCACCACCGGCATGTCGGCGCCGCCGATCGGGATGATGATCAGCACGCCCATCACGAATGCGAGTGCCAGCATCAGTGCGAAGGCAGTGAGGTTGCCGGTGAGCATGAAGGTCAGGCCGAGAACCAGAGTCGCCAGACCCAGCACCGCATTGAGCTTGTGCTGACCGGAGAACTGTACCGGTGCGCCCTGGAACAGGCGGAACTTGTATTTGCCCGACAGCTTGCCGAAGGCAATCACCGAACCGGAGAAGGTGATCGCGCCGATCGCAGCACCGAGGAACAGCTCCAGACGGTTGCCCGCCGGGATCGAGTCGCCCAGCTGTTTCACGATACCCAGCGATTGCGGCTCAACCACCGCCGCAATGGCAATGAACACCGCCGCGAGGCCGATCATGCTGTGCATGAACGCCACCAGTTCCGGCATCTTGGTCATTTCAACACGCTTGGCCATGATCGACCCGGCAGTGCCACCTACCAGCAAGCCGACGATGACGTAACCGATACCGGCCGTAGCCAGTTCAGCCCCGAGCTTATAGATGAGGCCGACGGTGGTCAGGATGGCCAACGCCATGCCGAGCATGCCGAACAGGTTGCCGCGTCGCGAGGTGGTCGGGTGCGACAGGCCTTTGAGGGCCTGGATAAAGCAGATCGACGCGATCAGGTAAAGCGTCGTGACGAGATTCATGCTCATTACTTCGGCGCCTCTTCTTTTACTTTCGGGGCTTTCTTCTTGAACATCTCAAGCATGCGGCGGGTGACCAGGAAGCCACCGAAGACGTTGACCGCCGCCAGTGCAACGGCCAGCGTGCCCATGGTCTTGCCCAGCGGCGTTACGGTGAGTGCGGCGGCAAGCATGGCGCCGACAATCACGATCGCCGAAATCGCGTTGGTCACCGCCATCAACGGAGTGTGCAGCGCAGGCGTCACGTTCCAGACCACGTGGTAACCGACATAAATTGCCAGCACGAAGATGATCAGGTTGTAGATACCGGGGGAGATAAGCTCTTCCATCGTCTGAATCCCTGCTTAGGCGTTTTTGCGGATGACTTGGCCGTCGCGGCACATCAGGCACGCGGCGACGATGTCGTCTTCGAGGTTGACGTCGAACTGGCCTTCTTTGGTGAACACCAGCTTGAGGAAGTCCAGCAGGTTGCGTGCGTACAGTGCCGAAGCGTCTGCAGCGACTTCACCGGCGAGGTTGGTCGGACCGACGATGGTTACACCGTTTTCCACAACGACCTGATCGGCCACGGTCAGCGGGCAGTTGCCACCCTGAGCGGCGGCAAGGTCGATGACCACCGAACCCGGTTTCATCTGCGCTACGGTCTCGGCGCTGAGCAGCGTCGGCGCCTTGCGGCCCGGAATCAGTGCGGTGGTGATGACGATATCGGCCTGCTTGGCGCGCTCATGCACGGCCTGGGCCTGACGCTGCATCCAGCTTGCCGGCATCGGCCGTGCGTAACCGCCGACACCGACGGCGCATTCGCGTTCTTCATCGGTCTCGTAAGGCACGTCTACGAACTTGGCGCCGAGGGATTCGATCTGTTCCTTCACCGCTGGGCGTACATCGGACGCTTCGATGACAGCACCGAGGCGTTTGGCCGTGGCAATCGCCTGCAATCCGGCCACGCCCGCGCCGAGAATCAGCACGCGCGCCGCTTTCACCGTACCCGCAGCGGTCATCAGCATTGGCATGAAGCGCGGGTAGTAGTGCGCGGCCAGCAATACCGCTTTGTAGCCGGCAATGTTTGCCTGCGACGACAACACATCGAGACTCTGCGCCCGCGAGGTGCGCGGCGCGGCTTCGAGGGCGAACGCGGTAATGTCGCACTCGGCCATTTTTGCGATGGTCTCGTTGTTGAACGGATTGAGCATGCCCACCAGCACCGTACCGCGCTTGATCAGCGTCAGTTCGGCATCGCTTGGCGTGACCACCTTGAGAATCAGCTCGGCGCCAAACGCGTCATTGGCGCTGCCAATGCTTGCGCCGGCCGCTTCATAGGCACTGTCGACGACACTGGCTTTGATGCCGGCGCCGCTTTGCACAGTGACCTTATGGCCTTGGCTGATCAGCTTCTTGATGGTTTCCGGGGTTGCAGCAACCCGTGTTTCACCGGTCTGGGTTTCGAGAGGAACACCAATGTGCACGTCAAATCTCCTGCGTGATCTTATTGAGTAAACCCATGCACTACGGATGGTGCGACTGGGGCGGCCGATCAGCACGATCCCGCCGAATCAGGGCGGGGGGCGCGGCATTTTGCAGGCGAACTTTATGCCCTTCAAGGGATTATGACGGGTGACGGAAAATTAACTACAAGTCATGCCGTGACCGAATGTCGCAGATGGCCAGTTGAACCCCTTGCAGGCCGTGCCTTGCAAGGATTCTGGCTGAATTTGAAAAAAATTCGCATCGGTGGCGTGAATAGGCAGTAATGAGTCGCCCGTAGAGGCTCAAAGCCACGCCGTTGGCAGCTTGTGGGACGTCTGTACGACTTTCGGATACAGTCTGCGAAAACGCGACAAATAGTTATATCTGTAGGGCTTTCAATTATCTGACTACGGGGTTAGGTATTGCCGAGAGCCTTTATTCTTCTAGGCTGTAGCTTCGCGCCTGGTTTACCAGCCAGTCGCGAAATGCCTTTAGCGATGCTGATTCGACCTTTCTCTCCGGAATCATCAGGTAATACGCCTTGATGCTGGGGAGCGCTTGAGGGTTGGCAACCACCAAACGTTTCTCGGCCAGCTCGCGCTGGATCAGAAACGGCGGAATCAGCGCGACGCCCATGTCGTGCATGGCTGCCTGGGCAAGCATGGAGAATAGCTCGTAGCGGGGACCTGTCATGTCGCGAGGGATATTCAACTGCTGCGAGTTGAACCACTGGCGCCAGGCGTAAGGTCGGGTGGTTTGCTGCAGCAGCGGTAGTTCAGCGATGGCTGCAGCTGTCATCTGCTTGCGATTGCCGAGCAGGGCGGGGCTGCACACCGGCATCGGATTCTCGCCCATCAACCTGTGGGATTCAGTACCCGACCAGTCGGCATCACCGAAGTAGATCGCGGCATCGAATTCGGTGTCGGCAAACAGGAACGGCCGGGTGCGGTTGGTCAGGTTGACGGTCACTTCCGGGTGCTTGAGCTGGAAATCCTTGAGGCGAGGCAGCAGCCATTGCGTGCCGAAGGTCGGGACGACGGCGAGCTCGATGACGTTGGTGCCTTGCTGGCCCATCACCGAGAGCGTGTCGCGCTCCACTGCGTCGAGCTGAGTCGCCACCCGGCGGCTGTAGGAAAGGCCCGCCTCAGTCAGTTTCACTCCACGTCGCGAGCGTCGGAACAGTTCCACGCTGAGGAAGTCTTCAAGGCTGGCGATCTGTCGGCAAATGGCGCCTTGGGTGAGGGAAAGCTCTTCCGCTGCGCGTGTAAAGCTCTCGTGGCGCGCGGCGGCTTCGAAACTGATCAAGGCAGTGGTGCTGGGTATCTTCCTGCGCATGTACGTCAACCTCACTAATACGCCGCATAAATGGCATTTCGCGACGGTTCGGAGTGAGAAATTAGCACAACAGAATGCAAAATCCTCGTTTGCCGCGATGGCGAACCGCGCCTAGGATCAATGCCACGTTAATTCACCCGATTGCGAGGGCACACCCATGGGCGGTAAAGCTAGCTTCAACTGGATCGATCCCCTGCTGCTGGATCAACAGCTCACCGAAGAAGAGCGGATGATCCGCGACACCGCCGCGCAGTTCGCTCAGCAGAGCCTGGCGCCGCGTGTACTCGAAGCTTTCCGTCATGAGAAGACTGACCCTGCAATCTTTCGGGAGATGGGTGAAGTGGGCCTGCTCGGCGCGACCATTCCGGAGCAATACGGCGGCAGCGGTCTGAACTATGTCAGCTACGGCCTGATTGCCCGTGAGGTCGAGCGCGTCGACTCCGGCTATCGCTCGATGATGAGTGTGCAGTCCTCACTGGTGATGGTGCCGATCAACGAATTCGGTACCGAAGCACAGAAACAGAAGTACCTGCCGAAACTGGCTTCCGGCGAATGGATCGGTTGCTTTGGCCTGACCGAGCCGAACCACGGTTCTGATCCGGGCGCGATGATTAGCCGGGCGCGCAAGGTCGATGGTGGCTACAGCCTGACCGGCGCGAAAATGTGGATTACCAACAGCCCGATCGCCGACGTATTCGTGGTGTGGGCCAAGGACGACGCCGGCGACATTCGTGGCTTCGTTCTGGAGAAAGGCTGGAAAGGCCTGAGCGCTCCGGCGATCCACGGCAAGGTCGGCCTGCGCGCTTCCATCACCGGCGAGATCGTCATGGACAACGTGTTCGTGCCAGAAGAAAACATCTTCCCGGACGTCCGTGGTCTGAAAGGTCCATTCACTTGCCTCAACTCCGCACGCTACGGCATTTCCTGGGGCGCGCTGGGCGCCGCCGAGTTTTGCTGGCACACCGCGCGCCAATACACTCTGGACCGTCAGCAATTCGGCCGCCCATTGGCCGCGACGCAACTGGTGCAGAAGAAACTCGCCGACATGCAGACCGAGATCACTCTGGCGCTGCAAGGCTGCCTGCGGCTGGGGCGGATGAAGGACGAAGGCACCGCCGCCGTTGAGATCACTTCGATCATGAAGCGCAACTCCTGCGGCAAGTCGCTGGATATCGCGCGGATGGCGCGCGACATGCTCGGTGGCAATGGCATCTCTGATGAATTCGGCGTGGCCCGTCACCTGGTCAATCTGGAAGTGGTGAATACCTATGAAGGTACCCACGACGTTCACGCGCTGATCCTCGGGCGCGCGCAAACCGGTCTGCAGGCGTTCTATTAATAGGGGGGCGGACCATGGGCGCGCTGTCGCATCTACGGGTACTGGATTTATCGCGCGTGTTGGCCGGGCCGTGGTCCGGACAGATACTCGCCGACCTTGGCGCCGAAGTGATCAAGGTCGAGCGCCCGGGTAATGGTGACGACACTCGGGCCTGGGGGCCGCCCTTCCTTAAGGACGTTTACGGCGAGAACACGTCGGAAGCTGCCTATTACCTGTCGGCCAACCGCAACAAGCAATCGGTCACCATCGACTTCACCCGGCCTGAAGGGCAGAAGCTGGTGCGCGACCTGGCGGTGAAGTCGGACATTCTGATCGAGAACTTTAAGGTTGGCGGTCTGGCGGCGTATGGTCTGGACTATGAGTCGCTGAAGGCACTCAACCCGAATCTGATCTATTGCTCCATCACCGGCTTCGGCCAGACCGGTCCTTACGCCAAGCGCGCAGGGTATGACTTCATGATCCAGGGCCTTGGCGGCTTGATGAGCCTGACCGGCCGCCCCGAAGGAGACGAAGGCGCCGGACCGGTGAAGGTGGGCGTGGCGCTGACGGATATCCTCACCGGGCTTTATTCGACCGTGGCGATCCTCGCGGCATTGGCTCATCGCGATCACGACGGTGGTGGCCAGCACATCGATATGGCGTTGCTGGACGTGCAAGTTGCGTGTCTGGCCAATCAGGCCATGAATTACCTGACCACGGGCAATGCCCCAAAGCGGCTGGGCAATGCGCATCCCAACATCGTGCCTTATCAGGATTTTCCTACGGCGGATGGCGACTTCATCCTCACCGTGGGTAATGACGGGCAATTCCGCAAGTTCGCCGAAGTCGCTGGGCAACCGCAGTGGGCGGATGATCCTCGCTTCGCGACGAATAAACTGCGGGTGGCGAACCGCGCAGTGTTGATCCCCTTGATCCGCCAGGCGACGGTCTTCAAGACGACGGCCGAGTGGGTTGCTCAACTGGAACAGGCGGGCGTGCCTTGTGGGCCGATCAATGATCTGGCGCAGGTGTTCGAGGATCCGCAGGTGAAGGCGCGCGGTCTGGCTATCGAGTTGCCGCATGCGCTGGCGGGCATGGTGCCGCAGGTAGCCAGTCCGATCCGGTTATCGGAGACGCCGGTCGAGTATCGGTATGCGCCTCCTTTATTAGGGGAACATACGCTGGAGGTTCTTCAGCGAGTGTTGGGGCTGGGGGCGGGTGCGGTGGCTGCACTTAAGGTAGAAGGAGTCCTCTGAGTCTTTCTTCTATATAGAGGGCACTGATTTCTCTTTCGATTGGCTGTTTTTTAGCCAATCTGCAAGTTGTTGAAAGAAAAGCGAAATTAACGGTTGACGGCAGATTCCAGAGGTCTATAATTCGCCCCACTTCCGGCGCAGTCGAAACGGAAAACTCCTTGAGATTCAAAGAGTTACGCAGTTTTCGACAGCAGCTCGCTTCAGATCATCGAAGCCTGGAAGGAGTTGAAAGAGCAGTGATGTTGGCTCTTTTAACGGTTCGATCTTCTCGGTCGAAAGCGGAGAAAAAGAGGTGTTGACAGCAGCGATTAACGCTGTAGAATTCGCCTCCCGCTAACGAGAGATCGGAAGCGCAAGTGGTTGAAGTTGTTGAAGAATTCTTCGAAAACTTCTGAAAATAATCACTTGACAGCAAATGAGGCTGCTGTAGAATGCGCGCCTCGGTTGAGACGAAAGATCTTAACCAACCGCTCTTTAACAACTGAATCAAGCAATTCGTGTGGGTGCTTGTGCAGTCAGACTGATAGTCAACAAGATTATCAGCATCACAAGTTACTCCGCGAGAAATCAAAGATGTAACCAACGATTGCTGAGCCAAGTTTAGGGTTTCTTAAAAACCCAAAGATGTTTGAACTGAAGAGTTTGATCATGGCTCAGATTGAACGCTGGCGGCAGGCCTAACACATGCAAGTCGAGCGGATGAAAGGAGCTTGCTCCTGGATTCAGCGGCGGACGGGTGAGTAATGCCTAGGAATCTGCCTGGTAGTGGGGGACAACGTTTCGAAAGGAACGCTAATACCGCATACGTCCTACGGGAGAAAGCAGGGGACCTTCGGGCCTTGCGCTATCAGATGAGCCTAGGTCGGATTAGCTAGTTGGTGAGGTAATGGCTCACCAAGGCGACGATCCGTAACTGGTCTGAGAGGATGATCAGTCACACTGGAACTGAGACACGGTCCAGACTCCTACGGGAGGCAGCAGTGGGGAATATTGGACAATGGGCGAAAGCCTGATCCAGCCATGCCGCGTGTGTGAAGAAGGTCTTCGGATTGTAAAGCACTTTAAGTTGGGAGGAAGGGTTGTAGATTAATACTCTGCAATTTTGACGTTACCGACAGAATAAGCACCGGCTAACTCTGTGCCAGCAGCCGCGGTAATACAGAGGGTGCAAGCGTTAATCGGAATTACTGGGCGTAAAGCGCGCGTAGGTGGTTTGTTAAGTTGGATGTGAAATCCCCGGGCTCAACCTGGGAACTGCATCCAAAACTGGCAAGCTAGAGTATGGTAGAGGGTGGTGGAATTTCCTGTGTAGCGGTGAAATGCGTAGATATAGGAAGGAACACCAGTGGCGAAGGCGACCACCTGGACTGATACTGACACTGAGGTGCGAAAGCGTGGGGAGCAAACAGGATTAGATACCCTGGTAGTCCACGCCGTAAACGATGTCAACTAGCCGTTGGGAGCCTTGAGCTCTTAGTGGCGCAGCTAACGCATTAAGTTGACCGCCTGGGGAGTACGGCCGCAAGGTTAAAACTCAAATGAATTGACGGGGGCCCGCACAAGCGGTGGAGCATGTGGTTTAATTCGAAGCAACGCGAAGAACCTTACCAGGCCTTGACATCCAATGAACTTTCCAGAGATGGATTGGTGCCTTCGGGAACATTGAGACAGGTGCTGCATGGCTGTCGTCAGCTCGTGTCGTGAGATGTTGGGTTAAGTCCCGTAACGAGCGCAACCCTTGTCCTTAGTTACCAGCACGTTATGGTGGGCACTCTAAGGAGACTGCCGGTGACAAACCGGAGGAAGGTGGGGATGACGTCAAGTCATCATGGCCCTTACGGCCTGGGCTACACACGTGCTACAATGGTCGGTACAAAGGGTTGCCAAGCCGCGAGGTGGAGCTAATCCCATAAAACCGATCGTAGTCCGGATCGCAGTCTGCAACTCGACTGCGTGAAGTCGGAATCGCTAGTAATCGCGAATCAGAATGTCGCGGTGAATACGTTCCCGGGCCTTGTACACACCGCCCGTCACACCATGGGAGTGGGTTGCACCAGAAGTAGCTAGTCTAACCTTCGGGAGGACGGTTACCACGGTGTGATTCATGACTGGGGTGAAGTCGTAACAAGGTAGCCGTAGGGGAACCTGCGGCTGGATCACCTCCTTAATCGACGACATCAGCTGCTGCATGAGCTCCCACACGAATTGCTTGATTCATTGAAGAAGACGATAGAAGCAGCTTTAAGCTCCAAGCTGATAGCTCTGAGCTAACAGTTACAAGCTCGAAATTGGGTCTGTAGCTCAGTTGGTTAGAGCGCACCCCTGATAAGGGTGAGGTCGGCAGTTCGAATCTGCCCAGACCCACCAATTTTGTTATGGGGCCATAGCTCAGCTGGGAGAGCGCCTGCCTTGCACGCAGGAGGTCAGCGGTTCGATCCCGCTTGGCTCCACCATAAACTGCTTCGCCGTTACAGAGTTTAGAAATGAATATTCGTAGTGAATATTGATTTCTAGTCTTTTGACTGGATCGTTCTTTAAAAATTTGGGTATGTGATAGAAAGATAGACTGAACGTTACTTTCACTGGTAACGGATCAGGCTAAGGTAAAATTTGTGAGTTCTCTTAGTTGAGAAATTCGAATTTTCGGCGAATGTCGTCTTCACAGTATAACCAGATTGCTTGGGGTTATATGGTCAAGTGAAGAAGCGCATACGGTGGATGCCTTGGCAGTCAGAGGCGATGAAAGACGTGGTAGCCTGCGAAAAGCTTCGGGGAGTCGGCAAACAGACTTTGATCCGGAGATGTCTGAATGGGGGAACCCAGCCATCATAAGATGGTTATCTTGTACTGAATACATAGGTGCAAGAGGCGAACCAGGGGAACTGAAACATCTAAGTACCCTGAGGAAAAGAAATCAACCGAGATTCCCTTAGTAGTGGCGAGCGAACGGGGACTAGCCCTTAAGTGGCTTTGAGATTAGCGGAACGCTCTGGAAAGTGCGGCCATAGTGGGTGATAGCCCTGTACGCGAAAATCTCTTAGTCATGAAATCGAGTAGGACGGAGCACGAGAAACTTTGTCTGAATATGGGGGGACCATCCTCCAAGGCTAAATACTACTGACTGACCGATAGTGAACTAGTACCGTGAGGGAAAGGCGAAAAGAACCCCGGAGAGGGGAGTGAAATAGATCCTGAAACCGTATGCGTACAAGCAGTGGGAGCAGACTTTGTTCTGTGACTGCGTACCTTTTGTATAATGGGTCAGCGACTTATTTTCAGTGGCGAGCTTAACCGAATAGGGGAGGCGTAGCGAAAGCGAGTCTTAATAGGGCGTCTAGTCGCTGGGAATAGACCCGAAACCGGGCGATCTATCCATGGGCAGGTTGAAGGTTAGGTAACACTGACTGGAGGACCGAACCGACTACCGTTGAAAAGTTAGCGGATGACCTGTGGATCGGAGTGAAAGGCTAATCAAGCTCGGAGATAGCTGGTTCTCCTCGAAAGCTATTTAGGTAGCGCCTCATGTATCACTGTAGGGGGTAGAGCACTGTTTCGGCTAGGGGGTCATCCCGACTTACCAAACCGATGCAAACTCCGAATACCTACAAGTGCCGAGCATGGGAGACACACGGCGGGTGCTAACGTCCGTCGTGAAAAGGGAAACAACCCAGACCGTCAGCTAAGGTCCCAAAGTTATGGTTAAGTGGGAAACGATGTGGGAAGGCTTAGACAGCTAGGAGGTTGGCTTAGAAGCAGCCACCCTTTAAAGAAAGCGTAATAGCTCACTAGTCGAGTCGGCCTGCGCGGAAGATGTAACGGGGCTCAAACCATACACCGAAGCTACGGGTATCACCCTCGGGTGATGCGGTAGAGGAGCGTTCTGTAAGCCTGTGAAGGTGAGTTGAGAAGCTTGCTGGAGGTATCAGAAGTGCGAATGCTGACATGAGTAACGACAATGGGTGTGAAAAACACCCACGCCGAAAGACCAAGGTTTCCTGCGCAACGTTAATCGACGCAGGGTTAGTCGGTCCCTAAGGCGAGGCTGAAAAGCGTAGTCGATGGAAAACAGGTTAATATTCCTGTACTTCTGGTTATTGCGATGGAGGGACGGAGAAGGCTAGGCCAGCTTGGCGTTGGTTGTCCAAGTTTAAGGTGGTAGGCTGAGATCTTAGGTAAATCCGGGATCTTAAGGCCGAGAGCTGATGACGAGTTACCCTTTGGGTGACGAAGTGGTTGATGCCATGCTTCCAAGAAAAGCTTCTAAGCTTCAGGTAACCAGGAACCGTACCCCAAACCGACACAGGTGGTTGGGTAGAGAATACCAAGGCGCTTGAGAGAACTCGGGTGAAGGAACTAGGCAAAATGGCACCGTAACTTCGGGAGAAGGTGCGCCGGTGAGGGTGAAGGACTTGCTCCGTAAGCTCATGCCGGTCGAAGATACCAGGCCGCTGCGACTGTTTATTAAAAACACAGCACTCTGCAAACACGAAAGTGGACGTATAGGGTGTGACGCCTGCCCGGTGCCGGAAGGTTAATTGATGGGGTTAGCTAACGCGAAGCTCTTGATCGAAGCCCCGGTAAACGGCGGCCGTAACTATAACGGTCCTAAGGTAGCGAAATTCCTTGTCGGGTAAGTTCCGACCTGCACGAATGGCGTAACGATGGCGGCGCTGTCTCCACCCGAGACTCAGTGAAATTGAAATCGCTGTGAAGATGCAGTGTATCCGCGGCTAGACGGAAAGACCCCGTGAACCTTTACTATAGCTTTGCACTGGACTTTGAATTTGCTTGTGTAGGATAGGTGGGAGGCTTTGAAGCGTGGACGCCAGTTCGCGTGGAGCCATCCTTGAAATACCACCCTGGCAACTTTGAGGTTCTAACTCAGGTCCGTTATCCGGATCGAGGACAGTGTATGGTGGGTAGTTTGACTGGGGCGGTCTCCTCCTAAAGAGTAACGGAGGAGTACGAAGGTGCGCTCAGACCGGTCGGAAATCGGTCGTAGAGTATAAAGGCAAAAGCGCGCTTGACTGCGAGACAGACACGTCGAGCAGGTACGAAAGTAGGTCTTAGTGATCCGGTGGTTCTGTATGGAAGGGCCATCGCTCAACGGATAAAAGGTACTCCGGGGATAACAGGCTGATACCGCCCAAGAGTTCATATCGACGGCGGTGTTTGGCACCTCGATGTCGGCTCATCACATCCTGGGGCTGAAGCCGGTCCCAAGGGTATGGCTGTTCGCCATTTAAAGTGGTACGCGAGCTGGGTTTAGAACGTCGTGAGACAGTTCGGTCCCTATCTGCCGTGGACGTTTGAGATTTGAGAGGGGCTGCTCCTAGTACGAGAGGACCGGAGTGGACGAACCTCTGGTGTTCCGGTTGTCACGCCAGTGGCATTGCCGGGTAGCTATGTTCGGGAAAGATAACCGCTGAAAGCATCTAAGCGGGAAACTTGCCTCAAGATGAGATCTCACTGGAACCTTGAGTTCCCTGAAGGGCCGTCGAAGACTACGACGTTGATAGGTTGGGTGTGTAAGCGCTGTGAGGCGTTGAGCTAACCAATACTAATTGCCCGTGAGGCTTGACCATATAACACCCAAGCAATTTGCTGACCTGAGAAGGCACCAGATTGCGGTGTGTGAAGACGAAACGAACCGAAAGTTCGAAGCGCACAAACACCGACAGCTGTCACATACCCAATTTGCTGAAGCGAGGCCATCTGGTCACGACTCAGTACCCGAATTTCTTGACGACCATAGAGCGTTGGAACCACCTGATCCCATCCCGAACTCAGCAGTGAAACGATGCATCGCCGATGGTAGTGTGGGGTTTCCCCATGTGAGAGTAGGTCATCGTCAAGATTAAATTCCGAAACCCCAATTGCGAAAGCAGTTGGGGTTTTGTTTTAGTAGAAGTTCCTGTTTTTGCTGGCTTGTTACCGTGTTGACGGGCCAGATAAAGAATTTCTTGACGACCATAGAACATTGGAACCACCTGATCCCATCCCGAACTCAGCAGTGAAACGATGTATCGCCGATGGTAGTGTGGGGTTTCCCCATGTGAGAGTAGGTCATCGTCAAGATTGAATTCCGAAACCCCTGTCTGCTAACGCAGACAGGGGTTTTGTCATTTAAGCGTGTACAAAGATCAGGCTGTTTTACGGGCCTTGCTGCTGCGTCTTGCCTGCCACTTGCGCCACCAGATATAAACCCCCGTCCCTGACAACCCCGCAATCAACACACCCAATACTGCGATCATTATCTGCCCTGTCACCCCGATGATCCGTCCCCCATGTATCGGCAACTGGAGTCGGAAGAACTGCTCCCCAAGCGTGCCCTGTCCTGCTATTTCCTGTCCTAATAATCGGCCATCGGTACCGTGAAAGAACAACCAGGATTTACCGTGTGCGTCCGTATCGTGCTGCCCAAATCCGGCGCCGTAGAAGTTGTACTCAAAGCTGTAATACAACTCGCCGATTGCCGCCGTCAGTCCTAATCGCTTCCCCTCCTGCAATGCCCTTTCGTACACCTGTTGATAGCTCAACTGTGTCGTCCCCAGTTCATCGACTGGCATTTGCCCTCTGGCTTCATAAACGCTCGGCTCTATCGGCGAAAATAGCGAAACAGCAGGCTTGAACACCTGACTAGGCAAGTTCATCGCGACGCTGCTGACGGCGATCGGCAACAGCAGCAGCCATAGCCATAATCCTCCGGCGCGGTGCAGGTCGAAGTTCAAGCGGTAGGCATGCCCGCTTTTCACCTTCCACGCAGTAGCCCATTTCTTCCAGAATGGCTTGCCACGCGGGAAGGTCAGCCACAATGCGACAAAACAGTCGATCACCCACGCGATGGCCACCAGGCCCATCAACAGCAATCCCCAGTTACCCGGCAATGTCAGGTTGTAGTGAAACTCCAGAATGAACGGGATCAGGTTCTCCCGCTGAAAACAGCATTCACCCCAATAGCGCGCGCCTTTTTGCTCCGCGCTGACCGGGTCCAGATAGAACACTTGATTGCGTTCATCGAACGGCTGGCCCGTCGCAGGATCGTTGCGTGGAACTGCCGCCAGCAGCGCCGTATGCCCCGCCTCATGGGGATACTCCATGTACCAGACCTGCAGTTTCGGATGTGCAGTCTGCACCGCATCCACCAACGCGCCCGGCGACAAGCGCTCACCGACTGACGTCGCCTCAAAGAACTGCGGATTCAGCCATTCATCCAGTTCGTGATTGAACGCCAGCACACTGCCGGTCAGCCCGGCCAACAATAGAAACACCGCAATGGCCAAGCCAATGTAACGATGCAACAAAACCAGAAACGCACGCATGCAAGACACCCCGAAGAAACGACAAAGCCAGCCCCTGAGATCAGGCGCTGGCTTTTTTATACGCAGGACAATGCTTTAGAACTGATAGCTGACGGTCGCCGCTACGTTGCGTTCTTCGCCCATGTAGCAGAAGTTCAGACTGGCGCAGGACGCGACATAGGATTCGTTGGTCAGGTTGTTCGCATTGAGCCGAACATCAACACCCTTCAAACCAATCTTGCCCAGGTCATAACCAATCGACGCGTCGAACAACGTATAGGAGGGCACCTTCATGGTGTTCTCGGCATCGGCCCAGCTGGAGCCGACGTAGCGCACACCACCACCCAGGCGCAGACCATCAAGTGCGGCACTGTCGAATCTGTAGTCAGCCCACAGCGAGGCCATGTGTCGCGGCGCTTGAGTGGGTGAGTTGCCCTTGTTCTCGATTACGTCGGTCGGTGTACTCAAAGTGCTGATCATCGATTTGGAATACTCGATGTCAGTGAAGGTGTAACTGCCGAGTACTTTCAAGTTGTCGGTCAGTTGCATGTGCGCTTCGAGCTCCAGACCTTGCGAGCGCACAGCGCCGACCGCGCGATAGAAGTTCTCCTGGGGCAGTTTGGTCGCGAGGTTTTCCTGATCGATGCGGAACAGCGAGGCGGTGAACAAGTTGTCGGTGCCTGGTGGCTGATACTTCAATCCGACTTCCCACTGCGTGCCATCGGTGGGGGCCAGTGGGTTGCCGGCGCTGTCTGCATAGGAGTTCGGATTGAACGACTCGGAGTAGCTGATGTAGGGCGCCAGACCGTTATCGAACAGGTATAACGCGCCGGCGCGGCCAGTGAGTTTCGTGCGTCGATCATTGATCTCTGTACCAACAGGACGTCCCGCTTCAGCAATGCGGTTTTCATCGGAGGTCTCCACCCAGTCCTGACGCAGACCCAGCGAGAAGCGCCATTTGTCCATCTCGATCAGGTCTTGCAGATACACACCGGTCTGTTCGAGGCGACGCAGATAGCTGGTCTCGCCGTACATCTCGATCGCCGAGTTGCCGTACACCGGATTGAACGCATTGATCGGTGCCAGTCCACCGCTGGTCCAGTCGACCACCGTTTTACGCCGCTGATAATCCGCGCCCATCAGCACCGTATGCTTGGTCGCGCCGGTAAAGAATTCCGCCTGCAGCATGTTGTCGACGATGAACGCATGCAGGCGCTCATCACCGCCGGTGTAATAGCGGTTCAGTTCGTTGCTGGTCGGGGTGGTCCAGCCATAGGCGTAGACCTGATCCATATTCACTTTGGAGTCGAGATAGCGGAAGTTCTGCCGGGCGGTGAAGACGTCGTTGAATCGGTGTTCGAACTGGTAGCCGAACGACTGCTGGTCACGGGAATAACCATCGATCCCCGGCTCGCCCTCGAAGAAGCGCGGCGAGATACGGCCGCCATTTCGCTGATGGATCGTGCCGTCCGCCGGAACGCCGCCGTGGTAGCCGCCGTCCGGATCATGCTGTAGATAGGCCTGCAGGGTCAGCGAGGTATCTTCAGTGAAATCGATGCTCAACGTCGGGGCGAGAGCGAAGCGTTTTTCCTTGTTGTGGTCGAATTGCGTGTCGGACTGATCGCTCAATCCGGTCAGACGATAAGCAATGCGCTTGTCGTCATCGACCGGGCCACTGAAGTCAAAACCAACCCCACGCTGGCCTTGTGTCCCAACGGTGGCCTGCACCTGGTGGTATGCCTCGTACAACGGTTTTTTGCTGGTGAGTGCGACCAGACCGCCGGGTGAGCTGCGGCCGTACAGCACGGACGACGGGCCTTTGAGAATATCCACGCGTTCGAGGAAATACGGATCGACCTGCATGGTGCTGTAGGTGCCGCTGTCGCCCATCGACTTGAGGCCGTCGAGGTAGATGTTGTCCACCGAGCCGTCGTTGAAACCGCGCATCGCCACGTAGTCATACCGATGCGTGGCGCCGTATGGGTTGGTCAGCACGCCCGGGGTGTAGCGCATCGCTTGCGAGACGGTTTGCGAGCCCTGGTCATCCATTTGCTCGCGCGTGACCACGGATACGCTCTGCGAGGTTTCCAGCAACGCGGTACTGGTCTTGGTGGCGATCTGGCTGTGCGTGGCGTTGTAGCCGGCCATGCTGCCCAGCGCATTGCCGAGAGCAAAACCTTTGATGTCGGTAGTCGGCAAGGCCAGTGCTTCGCTTTCGGCGAGCGGGCGCAGGATGTAGCTGCTGCCGTCCTGGCTGACGGCTTCCAGTCCCGAGCCGCCGAGCAAATGACTCAAGGCCTGATCGGTCGAATATTCGCCCTGCACGCCCGGGGATTGCTGACCCTGGGTCTGTTGCGGCGTCATCGACAAGGTGATGCCGGCCTGCCGGGCAAACTGATTCAACGCCTCGCCCAGTGGCCCGGCAGCAATGTTGTAGCGGTGGCTGACCTCGGTGCCGGCAGGGTTGGCGGCCAGACTCAGGCTTGGTAATACGCTGACACCCAGCGCGGTGGACAGCAGGGCTGCCCGCACCGCATGGCGCAGCAGTGTCGATTCTGCAGTGAAATTCAGAGGGTTCTTACAAGTAGCGCGGACAGTCATCATGGATTTCCGTAGGCAGTCGCGAGGGCTGAGTTGAAGTGCTTACTGACTAAGCCGGACTGTCTGAAAAAACCCGCCAAAAAAATTTCACACCGCGCGCTCGAGGGTCACCCACCAACGGGTGCGGTAGCGCAGTTGCACCGGCAGCGTCTGCGGCAGGACCGCCAGCAGCCTGTCGGTGTCCTCCAGACGGAACACACCGGACAAGCGCAGCTCAGCAATATCCGCCGCGCAACTCAGAAACCCCGGGCGGTAACGGGCGACTTCAGCAATAAAGTCGCCCAGCCGCATATTGCGCGTGACAATCAAGCCATCGAGCCAGGCGCCCGCATCCATATCCAGCTTCGGTGCCGCGCGCAAACCGCCTTGATCGACCAGAAAGCTCTGCCCGGCGAGGGCTTCGAGCGAATGACCGCCAGCGCGAACCACCACTCGGCCACGGGTAACGCTGAGCCGCGTGCACTGATCTTCCTGACGCAAAATGAAACGCGCAGCGAACGGCTCATAACTCCCGTGGCGATTCTGTACGCGCAGCGGTCGATCCGTCGCCGCGCCTTCGTCAGAGCCGCCGCAGGTAATAATGATTTCGCCGCGGGTCAGTTTGATCAGGCGCTGCCGGGCGGTGTAATCCAGATCCACGGCGCTGGCGGTGTTGAGCTCGATCCGCGTGCCGTCGGGCAACTGGAAGCCGCGCCGTTCGCCGGTCGCCGTGGCGTAGTCGGCGCTCCATTGCTGCCAGGCGGCGCTGTCCTTGGCCAGCCACGCGGCAGATCCCATCAACAGCGCACCGGACAGCAACTTCAAAGCCTGGCGTCGGCCCAGCTCCTGCGCACTGTTTTCCAGGGTGTTGAACGCGACCTGCGCGCCGGGCACGGCACGCAGGCTGGAACTCAATTCGGCGTGCAGTGATTGCATCCGTTGCCAGGCGATTTCATGCTCATGGTGCTCGGCGCGCCACTGCTCGCATTGGCGAGTCAACCGGGAATTGCCGTGGTTGTTGCGCAGCCGCAGCAGCCAGTGAATCGCTTGTTTAACCACCTGTTGCCGAGGTTCAACGCGGCGACCGAGCGAGAGGTTATCCACAGGCATCAGCGCTCGTACCGCAACACATAGCAGTGAAACAACGCATCGGCGACGTAGCGTTCCACCGAGCGAACCGACACCCCCAGCTGCTCGGCGATCTGTTTGTGGGTTAGACCTTCACACTGCGCCAGCAGAAACGCCTGACGCACTTTCGGCTTCAGTCCTTCAAGCATGCGCGCAATGCTCTCCAGCAGTTCAAGCACCAATGCTCGGGATTCCGTGTCGGGTGCTTCGCCTTCAGGCAGATGAGCAATGGTTTCCAGATAAGCGCGCTCGATTTCCTCGCGGCGCCAATGGTCGATCACCAGACCGCGGGCAATGGTCCGCAAAAAGGCTCGGGGCGCTTTCAATTCGAGGCGCTCGGTGCGCTGGAGCAGACGCAGGAAAGTGTCCTGAGCCAGATCCGCGGCATCCGCCGCATTGCCCAGACGCGCGCGCAGCCAAGCGTTCAGCCAGCCGTGATGACTACCGTAAAGCGCCTGTACGACCAACTCAGGTGAAGACATGACCACGCCAGCCCGAACGTCACAAATGATAATTAGTCGCATTGTCATCAAGGGTTACCGATTTTGCAACTGTCGTCCTGAGGACAGTGAGAAAAATTTCACCTCAGCCGCTCTGGCACGCCGTTCGGCGGGAATCAGTCACGAATCTCATCCATTTCCTACTCGACCCTAAGATTTATCGCCGACTGGCCGACAGACTGGTGAGAAATGCGTGCACCAAAGTAGAGCGGCCAGAAGAATGCTGCCTGCGCTGTACATGGAATGTTGCATCCGGAACGCATACCCACTTTTGGCATAAGAAGTCCTCTGAAATGAATCTCAAGTTCAGCCATAAAATCCTCCTGGCCGCGTCGGGCGTCGTCGTCCTGGCGTTCGCCTTGTTCACGCTCTACAACGATTACTTGCAGCGAAACACCATTCGCCAGAATCTGCAGTCCTCCGTGCAGCAGGCCGGTGACCTGACCGCCAGCAGCGTGCAGAACTGGATGAGCGGGCGCATTCTGGTGCTGGAAAACCTCGCGCAGAACGTGGCTCATCAAGGCAAGAATGCCGACTTCCCCGGACTGGTCGATCAACCAGCCTTCACGTCGAACTTCCAGTTCACCTACGTCGGGCAGGCCAACGGTGTCTTCACCCAACGTCCCGATGCGAAGATGCCGGACGGTTACGATCCGCGTCAGCGCCCCTGGTACAAGCAGGCAGTGGTCGCTGACAAAACCATGCTGACGCCGCCCTACATGGCGGCAGTCGGTGGCCTGGTGGTGACCATCGCCATGCCGGTGAAGAAGGACGGCGAACTGCTCGGTGTGGTCGGCGGTGACCTGAGTCTGGAAACGCTGGTGAAGATCATCAATTCGGTGGATTTCGGTGGCCTCGGCCATGCGTTTCTGGTCAGCGGTGACGGCCAGGTGATCGTCAGCCCGGACAAAGATCAGGTGATGAAAAACCTCAAGGACATCTACCCGAACACCAACGTGCGCATCGAGAAGGGCAACCAGAACGTTGTGCTCAACGGCCAGGAACGCATTCTGTCGTTCACCCCGGTCAGCGATCTGCCGAATGCGCAGTGGTACATCGGTCTGTCGATCGATCGCGACAAGGCCTACGCCGCACTCAGCCAATTCCGCACCTCGGCGCTGATCGCCATGTTTGTCGCAGTCGCGGCGATTGCGTTGCTGCTGAGCCTGTTGATCAACGTGTTGATGCGTCCGCTGATCACCATGGGCCGTGCGATGAAAGATATCGCTCAAGGCGAGGGCGATCTGACCCGGCGTCTGGTGGTTGAAAGCAAAGACGAATTCGGTGAGTTGGGTAGCGCTTTCAACCAGTTCGTTGAACGGATTCACGCGTCGATTTCCGAAGTGTCTTCCGCCACCCGCCATGTCCATGATCTGTCGCAACGGGTGATGGCATCGTCCAACGCTTCGATCATCGGTTCCGACGAGCAAAGTGCACGCACCAACAGCGTCGCTGCCGCGATCAACGAATTGGGCGCGGCCACTCAGGAAATCGCCCGCAACGCGGCGGATGCGTCGCAGCACGCCAGTGGCGCCAGCGAGCAAGCCGATGACGGGCGTCAGGTGGTTGAGCAGACGATTCAGGCGATGACCGAGTTGTCGCAGAAGATCAGCCTGTCGTGCACGCAGATCGAGACCTTGAACGCCAGCACCGACAACATCGGCCACATTCTCGATGTGATCAAAGGCATCTCGCAGCAGACCAACCTGCTGGCGCTCAACGCGGCCATCGAAGCCGCGCGAGCCGGTGAAGCCGGACGCGGTTTTGCCGTGGTCGCCGATGAGGTGCGCAACCTTGCGCATCGCACCCAGGAGTCGGCAGAAGAGATCCACAAGATGATCACCTCGCTGCAGGTAGGTTCGCGTGAAGCGGTGAGCACGATGAACGCCAGTCAGGCGTCCAGCGAGCAGAGCGTGGAAGTGGCGAATCAGGCCGGTTTGCGCCTGGTCAGCGTGACCCAGCGCATCGGCGAAATCGACGGCATGAACCAGTCGGTGGCAGCTGCAACCGAAGAGCAGACTGCGGTGGTGGAAACCCTCAACGTCGACGTCAACCAGATCAACCTGTTGAATCAGCAGAGCGTGGCCAACCTCAACGAAACGTTGAAGGATTGTGATGCGTTGTCGCAACAGGCGAACCGGTTGAAGCAGTTGGTCGACAGCTTCAAGATCTGACCGCGTTATCGTTCTTCGCGAGCAGGCTCGCTCCCACAGGGTGACCGCATTCCTATAGAAGGAATGCAATCGAAATGTGAGAGCGAGCCTGCTCGCGAAAGCGGTGTGACATCCACCGCAAATCCGAAGCCTTAAACAAACAGCTTCAAGACATTGCCCATCGCATCATCGGCAAACCCCTGCACGAAATCCTTGAATCCCGGCAATGCTTCATCCCCACCCGCAGCCGGCTCGGCGATGATCGTCCAGGTCGCTCGCGACTTCCCTTCGCTCAGCGATTCCACCTGCATCGCCGCCCACAGATTCGCCACCCCCAGAGTGTTGTAAATCGTCGTCCAGGTCATGCGCCGTGCCTGTTCATCGCGGGCGTTGAGTTGTTCGACCACGATGTTGCCGTCCTTGAAGATTTTCTTGCGCAGCGAAGACACGCCTTCGCCGGTCATTTCGGTGTGCGACAGCGCCGGAATGAATCGATCGAAGCCGGCGAAATCGCCCACTACGGCCCAGACTTCTGCCGCGTCCGCCGGCACTTCCACCGACGACACAACATGGCAGCCTTGCGGATTTTTGATCAGGGTGTCGGGTTGCAGATTGCTCATGGTGTTGCTCCTTGTTGATGAGTCAGAGAAAGTTGATTTCTTTCAGGTAGTCGCAGCCGCGACGCAACAGCGCCGGGGATTTCTGCGGGTAGTGCGCGCCCATCTGCTGCACGCCGGCCTCGGCGTTGGCGTGGCCGATCAGCGAGATATCGCCGATGTCTTCTTCGAAACCGTTGAGGTAGAAACCGAGCACGCCGAACAGCGCGTTGTCGGCGTCGACCCGGTTCAGTTGCTGCTGCCAATCGGCAACGCTGACCAGCGAGAACTCGCTGCCGGTTTCGCGGAACGAAGCGACGTAGGTATCCCAGCTCAGCGGCTCGGGGTTGTGCAGATTGAACACTGCGCGCTCCGCTGAATAACGGCTGGCATGGAAGGCGATGAAGCGGGCGAGAAAGTCCACCGGCATCAGGTCGAAATTCAGCGCAAAGGCCGGCACCTGACCGAGCTGGATCGAGCCTTTGAGCATCAGCATCAAGCGGTTTTTGTGCGGCTGACAAACGCCGCTCAGGCTGTTGAAACTGATATTGCCCGGACGATACAGATTGACCCGCACACCGCGCTCGCGCGCTCGTTCAAGGATGCGTTCGCCGACCCACTTCGACAGGTTGTAGCCGTTGCGAATGTAGATCGGTGGCGTCGCGGCGGCGGGCAACTCGAGCACTCGACCGGCGTCATCCACGGTGCTGGAGGCCGACAGGGTCGAGACGAAATTGAAGACCTTTTTGCTCCGCCCTTCGCACAGCCTCAGCAAGGCAAAGATCGGCTCGACGTTGTCCGCTGCCAGCGACTCGTAATCGAGTACGTGGTTGACGTTGGCGGCGTTGTGCACCAGCGCGCCGAACTCGCGGTCCAGGCGCTGATAATCGTCATCGCCCAGGCCCAACTGCGGGCGACTCATATCCGCTGCATAAACCCGCACACGGCTCAGATCGAGATGCTCCAGACGGTTTTCGCGCAGGGCCTGAGCGAAGCGTTGTGTTGCCGTTTGCCCGGCGCCGTCGCGCACCAGACAGGCGACCTCGCTGGCGCCCCAACCGAGCAGCGCTTCGACGATGTGCACACCGACAAAACTGTTGGCGCCGGTGACGATGACCTTGTGCACATCGCCCATGCGGCTGATCGGCAGCGGTTCGATATCCAGCGTGCGCTCGGCGTCGGCCATGGCCTGAGCGCTGAGTGCCGCGCTGTCGTCGGTGCCGCGCACCAGCGTCGCCAGTTTGCTGATCGTCGGCAGTTCGATGAAGCGATTGATCGAAATGCTTCGGCCGAATTCCTCGCGCAAGCGCAGCAACATCCGCGACAGCAGAATCGAGTGGCCGCCGAGATTGAAGAAGCTTTCGTCGGTGGAAATGTCGCTGGTCGGCAGTTCCAGCAACTCGGCCCAGATCTCCAGCAACAGCGCTTCGTCGGCGTTCGCCGGCAGGCATTTCGCAGCGCTGTCCTGAACGCTCACCGGCAATCCCAACAGCGCCCTGCGATCGACCTTACCGTTGCTGGCGAACGGCATCTGCGGCAGTTCGGTCCATGCCACGGGTTGCATGTAGTCCGGCAGAAACTGCCGGGCATGGGCTTTCAGTTCGTCCCGGGCAGCCTCGGTCTGCGGCTGGGCGAGGAACGCCAGAATGCGCCGTTGACTGTCGATGACCACGGCAATCTGCCGATACAAGCGACTCTCGCGCAGGCAGCGTTCGATCTCTTCCGGCTCGACGCGGAAGCCACGGATTTTCACCTGATTGTCGCGCCGCCCGCACAGCTCGATACCGTGCTCGCCCCACTTGGCCATGTCGCCGCTGCGGTAGGCGCGCAAGGTCTCGCCGCCGGGCAGTGACAGGGTCAGATAGCGCTCGGCGGTCTGCTGCGGGTTGTTCAGGTAACCGAGGCAGACACCCGGGCCGACAATGAACAGTTCACCGACGGTTTGATTGGGCACCGGTTGCAGATCGTCGTCGAGAATCAGCACCTGACTGTTGGCGATCGGCGCTCCCAGCGTGCGGTTGCTGTCGCCCGGTTTCAGCTGGCGTGCGGTGATCAGCACGGTGGCTTCGGTCGGGCCGTACAGGTTGTGCAGGGTACCTTGCCGGGTCAGTTGTTCAATGACGAACGGCTCGCAGACATCGCCGCCGGTCATCACCTGCAGGCCTTCGAGTGGTTGCAGCGGCAGGATGCTCAACAGCGCCGGCGGCAGGAAGGCGTGGGTCAGTTGCCGACGGCGAATCAGCGCAACCAGTTGCAAAGGATCGCGACGCTGGGTGTCGTCCGGCACCACCAGCTCCGCGCCGACGAGCAGGCTCGGAAAGATGTCGATCAGCGACGAATCAAAGCTCAGCGACGAGAACTGCAATACCCGACTCTCGGCGCGCAATCGCACATGGTCGGCGTACCACGCAGTGAAGTGAGCGAGATTGGCCTGGCTGAGCAGCACGCCTTTCGGATGCCCGGTGGTGCCCGAGGTGTAGAGCGCCATGCACGGCGCATCGAGCTCGGGCGGGTGCAGCATCAGCGGCCGATCGAGATCGGCGTCGGTCGCCTCGATGCCACTGACATCCAGCCCTGTTATCGATTCGCTGAGCGTCTGCCGCCCATCGTGGAGCAACAACACAGCGCCGGCGTTTTCCAGGATGTATTGCTGGCGCTGCAGCGGATGACTCGGCTCCAGCGGCAAGTACACCGCGCCGCTGCCGAGAATCGCCAGGATCGAAGCGAACAACGCCGGGTTCTTGCCTTGGCAGACTCCGACCACCCACGGCTGCGGATGTTGCTCGAGCAACGGCAGCAGTCGCTGTTGAATCGCGCGGCTGTGGGCGTGCAACTGACGATAGCTGATGGTCTGTCCGCCGAGGTACAGCGCCGGCCGTTCTGCATGCTCGATCAGGCTCTGTTGCAGACGCTCGATCAGTGGGGTCTGCGCTTGCTGCAGCAGTGCAGGGTTCGCCGTATTGTTGAGGCGGTGGACGTACGCCAGTTTGTCGAGAAACAGCAGATCTTCCAGCCGTTCGAAATCCGGCGCGCTCAGCGCAGGGGCATGGCGAAAATAATCGGCATCGCGGGAAAAACGGCTGACCAGCAACGCCACTTCGTCGACCACATGGACGAGCGCTCGCTGGCGTAAGGACTGACCATTGCCGGACGGCTCATCGCCGATCGGCACACGGCTGATCAGCGACGAGCCGAGGAAGCACAGCAAGTCGAGGGTCGGCAGGCCGCCGTCAACTTGTGCAGCGACACCCAGGCGCAGGTGCAGATGCGGGATCGCGCAGAAGTCGCCGGCGCCGATAAAGCCATCGTCGATGATCAGATCCACCGCCGCGGGTGTCGCGCCGCTGCGCGTCACTGCATGGCCATGCTGTTCGAGTTCCCGGGCCAGATCGGTCATGGCCTGGCTGGCGCCGGTGAGCAAAATGTCGAGACGTTTCATGTCGGCCTCCTCAAACCAGATAGTCGCGCAGGGCGTGCTGCACACACGGTGTGTCGAGCAGCGAGCTGTTGTGGAAAAACTTGACGATGTTGCCCACCAACGGGTGGTGGCGGTTGATCGGGAAGGCCAATCCAGCGATTTCCTCACGCAGTGAACGCCGGGTGATTTCGCTGATCGGCAGTGCATCGATCAGGCGCAGGTCGAAGGACTTCTGGATGTCATTGGTCAGGTAATGGCCGATGAATACCGGCAGAATCTGCGCGATGGTTTCGCGGTCCGCGTCGCTGGCGGTGTGCCAATAGATGCGCACCATCCGCGCCCAGAAACTGGAATGGCGACCCTCGTCGAGCAAATGGTCGGCCATCAGGCCCTTGATCGACGGCTTGACCGAATCGTCGCGGGCGAACGCGGCGACGTCGCCGGTCACGGTGTTTTCGGCGATCGCCACGCAAATCAATTCCACCGCGCTGCGCAGGTGCTCCGGCGCCAGTGCCACGGCGGCGGGAATCGCCCGGCTCAGTTCGATTTCATCGGGCAACTGAATCGGTTCGATACCGGTCAGCGCCACCGTTTGCTGCATGAAATCCATGGCTACCAGCGCGTGGTAATCCTCATCGACCACCACGGTCATCGCGTCGTAGCGACAGGCGAACGGAAACGCCACGGCGAAGCGATTTTTGGCAATGCTGCGGGCGGTCTTGTCGACGATTTCGGTTTCGAAAATCACTACGTCATTGATGAATTTGTACAACGTCTGCACCAGCGCGAAATCACGCTGTTGCGGGCATTCACGCAGGAAGGTTTCGCTGAGCACCAGCGGCTGGCGGCTAAGCGGGTAGATCAGGCGCTGATCGTCTTCGAGCACCCGTCGCGGACGGGTACGAATAGTCGCGCGGGTTTCCCAGGCCTCGGCGAAGGATTGATAGTCGGCGGCGTTCATTGGGCCACCTCGACAACTTCTGCGCCCATGCTCAGGCGCAGCCCGTCCCACAGGGCGATGCGGCTTTCCACGGCGGCGATGGCGCTGGCATAGACTTCAGCTGCGCGCTGCGGATCGCCATCGACCAGACGTTCCAGCAACTGCTCGGCGGCGGGGCCGTGGTCTTCGGAATCGACTTCGATGTGCCGTTGCAGGTAATACCGGAAAGTCGGCGCCTGTTCGATGCCGATGCCCCAGTCATCGAGGATGCGCTGGAACATGGTCGGGATAACGCTCTCGCGACCATGCAGGAATGCGGCGGCGACGCTGTGTCCCGGCGCTTGCAGGGCAATCTGCAAAGTGTCGCGGACAAACTGCGCCGCCGCCGGCTCGACATCGACGCTTTGCAACGCAACGTCATAACTCACGCCTTCCTGCTGCAACGCGACGAAGCGCTCCACTGCTGTGGTGCTCGCGCCGATTTCGCGCATCGCATCCAGGTACAACTCGAAGTGGCTGTAATGGCCGGCATCGAGGCGATCGTCCGATTCCTCCCCCAGCACAATCTCGTTGATCAACCGTGCCGCGTGGGGATCGCGCGGCGGCAGCCAGGGCAAGCGTGTGCAAGTCAGTTCCTGTTGCAGGCGCTTGGTCAGCGACATGAAGTCCCATACGGCAAATACATGGGTTTCCATGAAACGGCGTAGTACCGATAACGAAGTAATCTCGGAGAAGATCGGGTGAATACTCAGTTCGGCTTTCTTCAGGGCGAGTTGCTGCTTAGTGGGCATCATGATGTCCTTTATCAGTGATATGAGGTGCACAGTTCTTTTCAGTTGCTGTAAGCGATGGAGAAAGTTGGATGGAAGTTATCCAGATACTTTCAAGATCGCGCTCTGACGCCGTTGCGGGGCCACGGTTGCTGCGTTTGGTACGTGAGGTATGCCGCGGTGAACGACAAAGTTCAAACCTGGCGAGAGAAAGCTAATACAGGGCAAAAGCAATTAACAAGTTTATTTTCAATTATTTTAAGTTGGTTGTTTTTCAAGTATGAAAGTTGCCGATAAAACTTTCAGAGCAAGTTTTATTTGGGCGAAGTTGCTCCTTTCGGCTAATTGGGGCCAAAATAGATAAAAAGAGTGAATGCCTCACTCGAAGCAACTTTTAACTAAGGAGATTGATTGAATTGATGGGGGCGAAAGTTGGCCGGGACCGGCGCCATGACTTCCTGTTTCCCGTGACAAGGCTCCTTCCGTAGGTTCCTGTTGCGGAGACTGTGCCGTCAGGGCGGCGTGTCCCCGTTCTATAGGGTTGGCGCTGGAAGAGTGCGGGTAAATTGCCGTCACGGCTATTACCGATTGGTCATTGGCATAGAGCGACAAAGCGCTGGTCCGGGCGCGGCGGGCAGCCGCGCACGCGCCGATCCGCTGCCAGAGCTGGCAGCAGAGCGGTCGCGAAGATTTGTAAGGGGATTATTCGGCGGGCGAGATGTCAGCGTGCGGTATGGCGCTTCTGCGCGGCGGGGGTCGCCAGGTAGCGGGTGATGACCTCAACGCCACGGTTGAGGTGCTGCTCCAGCAGTTCGAGTGAACGCGGGATGTCTCGCTCGATCACGGCGTGAAGCATGGCGCGGTGGTCGTCCTGAGACAGCTTGCCCAGGCCCATGGCTTCCAGGTTGAAACGCAGGAAACGTTCTTCCTCGTTGAGGCCGTCCTCCACCAGGCGCAGCAGGCGCTGATTGGGCGCCTTGCTGTACAGGGCCATGTGGAACAGACGGTTGAGGCGGCCGATTTCGTTGTAGTCGTGCTGGGCTTCCAGTTCGTCGATATAGCCGGCGGCGAGTTGATGCTCGGCGTCAGTCAGCAACGGAATCGACTGCCGTAATGCCTCGGATTCGAGCAGAATGCGCAACTCGTAGGTTTCGGTGGCATCGCCCTGGATCAGCGGCGCAACCACGGCGCCTTTGTGCGTGGTGACGCTGAGCAGCTCTTGCGCTTCCAGTTGGCGCAAGGCCTCGCGCACCGGCATACGGCTGACCCCGAACAGGTCGGCCAGATCCTGTTGGCGCAACGCTGTGCCACAGGGTAGACGGCCATCTAGAATGGCCGAGCGCAGGGTTTCTTCAATTACCGACCGGGCCAGATGCGCAGGAATCGGTCCTTCGACTTTGATGCTGTGCAGCGGTTTGGGCTTCTGAGTCACGACAACACACCCTGTAGGTCGTAATATTTGGATCCAAATGACACTAGTGATTGCTCTACAGGTTGTCAAACCTTGTAAAACATAACGCTGCCATCTCAAGTCTAGCGCGTCTTTCGATGATCTCACGGTGCCATTGTTTTTTGCCGGGCTAAGCTTCACCATCAAACGCTTCCTTTCTGTCCTCTGGAAACCTGCTGTGGCGGTACGTTTCGCGATCCCTCGGACCTTGCGCTGGCTTGGCTGCGCATTGCTGCTGGCCGGCGTCATGCTGGGCGGTCTGCACGCCGATTGGGATTTTTCCGCGATCAGCCGCAAGGCCACTGCTCTTTATGGGCCACTGGGTGCCGGGCAGCAGCGCATCGACGCCTGGCAGAATCTGCTGGCGACGCAGAAGCAGGTCAGTGAGATGGACAAGCTCAAGGTGGTGAACCTGTTCTTCAACAAGCAGGTGCGCTACGTCGAGGACATCGATCTCTGGCGCGAGGTGGATTATTGGGAAACCCCGATCGAAGCGCTGTGGAAGGGCGCTGGCGACTGCGAAGACTACGCGATCGCCAAGTATTTCAGCCTGCGCCATCTCGGGGTTTCCAGTGACAAGCTGCGCATCACCTACGTCAAGGCGCTGCGGCAGAACCGCGCGCACATGGTGTTGACGTACTATGCGACCCCCGACGCCATGCCGCTGGTGCTCGACAGTCTGATCGATCCGATCCAGCCGGCGTCGCAGCGGACCGATTTGCTGCCGGTCTACTCTTTCAATGCCGAAGGTCTGTATCTGCCGGGCGCCAAGGGCAATAAAAAGGTCGGCGACACCAAACGCCTGTCGCGCTGGCAGGATGTGCTGAAAAAAATGCAGGCCGAAGGTTTTCCGGTCGAGACGACTAACTAGGAGCACGCGCTCAGATGTCTTTGTTCAAACAGCTGTTGATCGCTATCTGTCTGTTCCTGGTCGTGGCCTTCACCGGCAGCTTCATGGTCAGCCTGGAGAGCTCGCGCACCCAGTACGTCAATCAGTTGC
Source organism: Pseudomonas moraviensis (assembly GCF_900105805.1). Lineage (NCBI taxonomy): Bacteria > Pseudomonadati > Pseudomonadota > Gammaproteobacteria > Pseudomonadales > Pseudomonadaceae > Pseudomonas > Pseudomonas moraviensis. The sequence continues at coordinate 5,047,190 of NZ_LT629788.1, forward strand.
GCTCCCACGCGCAGGACGCCGCGACGGCGCTGGCGTTGTCGCTGACGCCGAATATCGACGACCCGGCGATGGTCGAGCTGCTGGTCAGTTCGATTTTCGACAGCGGCTATTACGCGAGCATTCGCGTCGTCGACGTGAAGACCGAGCAGACCATCGTCGAGCGCAGCGGCACTCCGGCGGTGAGCAACGTGCCGGACTGGTTCGTCAGACTGATCGGTCTGGAACCGGCCGGTGGCGATGCGCTGGTCAGCCGCGGCTGGGAGCAGGCGGCGCGGGTCGAGGTGGTCAGCCATCCGATGTTCGCCGTGGCCAAGCTGTGGCAGAGCGCACTGGGCAGCCTCGGCTGGTTGTTGATCTGCGGTGCGCTGAGCGCGGTGCTCGGCGCGCTGCTGCTGCGTCGGCAGTTGAAGCCGCTTGATTACATGGTCCAGCAGTCCCATGCCATCGCCCGCCGCGAGTTTCTCAGCCTGCCGGATCTGCCGCGCACGCCTGAATTGCGCAGGGTGGTGCAGGCGATGAATCAGATGGTCGAGAAGCTCAAGACGCTGTTTCAGGAGCAGGCCGAGCGCAGCGAAAAACTGCGCACAGAGTCCTATCAGGACAACCTCACAGGCCTGGCCAACCGCCGCTATTTCGAGATGCAACTGAACAACCGGGTTAGCAACCCGGAGCAGGCCAGTTCCGGTTATCTGCTGCTGTTGCGGGTCAAGGATCTGGCCGGGCTCAACCAGCGTCTCGGCGGCCAGCGCACCGACCAGTTGCTCAAAGCCGTCGGTGAGCAACTGACCCGCGAGTGCGCAAGATATCCACAGACTCAAGACTTGGTAACGCGAATTCGCGGCGGTGAGTTCGCCGTGCTGGCGCCGGGGCTGGTGCGTGAGGAAGCGCTGCAGCTGGCGCAAAATCTCGACAATGCACTGAGCAGCCTGCATGCCACCGGCGCGACCGATGTGCCGGCGGTGGCTTCGATCGGGCTGGCGCCGTTCGCCCATGGTGATTCGCCGCAAGCAGTGCTGACCCTGGGCGATCAGGCATTGGCGCAGGCCGAAGGCCAGGGCGAGCAGAATTGGGCGTGCATCGATCAGAGTCTGGTAGCGGAGGTCGGCGACGATCACCACGCCTGGCATCGACTGCTGGATCAGGCCCTGAGTCAGCAGCGTTTCGAGTTGTACTTCCAGCCGGTGGTCGCCGCGCAGGACACGCAACTGGTGCTGCATTACAAAGTGCTGTCGCGCTTGCTCGACGAGCAGGGCCAGACCATTCCCGCCGGGCGCTTCCTGCCGTGGCTGGAGCGTTTCGGCTGGACCGCACGGCTCGATCGGCTGATGCTCGAACGCGTGCTCGAGCAGATGAAGGCGCACGAGGATTCGCTGGCGCTGAACCTGTCCTCGGCGACGCTGGCCGATCCGCAGGCGTTGAACAAAGTGTTCGAGATTCTGCGCGCACACTCCAACCTCGGCGCGCGTCTGACTCTGGAAATCGGTGAGGAGCAATTGCCTGAACAGGCGGTGCTGGAGCAGTTGACCCGACGCCTGCGCGAGCTGGGTTTCTCGCTGAGCCTGCAACGTTTTGGCGGACGCTTCAGCATGATTGGCAACCTGGCGCGTTTAGGTCTGGCGTATCTGAAGATCGATGGCAGCTACATTCGGGCGATCGATCAGGAAAGCGACAAGCGTCTGTTCATCGAAGCGATCCAGCGCGCGGCGCACAGCATCGATCTGCCGTTGATTGCCGAACGGGTCGAGACCGAAGGGGAGTTGTCGGTGATTCGCGAGATGGGCCTGTATGGCGTGCAGGGGCAGTTGCTCGGTGAGCCGAAGCCATGGCGGTGAGCCAGGAAGCGCCCTCACCCTAACCCTCTCCCAGAGGGAGAGGGGACTGACCGTGGGATATTTACGAGATACGCCGACGTGCAAGAACTCCACTGAATCCAAGATCGACTCGATCTCTCAGGTCGATGGATAGCGCCAGACACCTCGATCGGCTCCCTCTTCAGAGGGAGAGGGGACTGACCGTGGGATATTTACGAGATACGCCGACGTGCAAGAGCTCCACTGAATCCAAGATCGACTCGATCTCTCAGGTCGATGGATAGCGCCAGACACCTCGATCGGCTCCCTCTCCCTCCGGGAGAGGGCTGGGGTGAGGGTAAGCTGTTGATCTGGGCTGGATCAGATCAACCCGCCCTCATCCTCATCGATCAACTGGCTCAACCCGCCCAGCGCTTCACGCGCCTGGGTGCGGTCCATCAGTTTGGCCTGGGCCGCCGCCGGCAGGTCGGTGACGCGGATCACGCCTTTCTGGGTCAGCACCTGAATCAGGTCGTCGAGCACCCGAATCATTTCAAAGTCGCTCTGCTTGAGCTGTCTGAGGCTGTTTTCCACGGCTTCGTTGGCGTACCACGCCTGAATCTCATGGTTGTCGGCGGGCAGCGTTTCCGTGGCCTCGGCGTACGCCGCAGCTTCCACGCGAATCAACTGGCCTTGCGCATCGCGTTGCACGTAGAACATTGAGCATCCCTCACAAATGAACAGCGTCATGCTGTCAGCAGCATAGCCAACTGCGCGCCAGTATGCGGGGCGACGATGCAATCGTCACCGCTGCATTGCCCGCAAACGCGACGGCCGCCTCAGCGGAGGCGGCCGTTTTTGTTTCAGCCTCAGCTGTTGTTGTGATCGACCTTGATGGTCGGGTCGCTGCCGGCAATCAGGTTGTGCAGGTTGGCGCTCGCCCAATTGTTGCCTTCCAGTTTGATCGTCACGTCCGGCGTCGCCGCAGAGGCATCGCCCGAGTTGAATTTACCCGCCGAGCTGACTTGCAGCGACGACGTGCCATCGACCGTGGTGATTTTCAGGAAGTTGTCGATCGTGCTGCCGGTCTCGCCCTGCAACAGGTCGCGCAGGTCGATGCGGTCGCCTTCGCTGGCTTTGAAATCCTTGATCACATCGTTACCGGTGTCGCCCGATTTCCAGACGAAGGTGTCACCACCGGAACCGCCGATGAGGATGTCGTTGCCCTGACCACCGATCAGCGTGTCTTTGCCGCTGCCACCGAGCAGGATGTCATTGCCTTTGCCGCCGTCGAGCAGGTCGTTGCCGCCCGAGCCGAACAGGATGTCATTGCCTGCGCCACCGAGCAGCGTGTCGTTGCCGTCATGTGCGCCGGACACATCGAATGCCTGGTAGTGTTCGGTGATGTACTGGTGCACGTTGCTGGTGCTGACTTTGCTGACCTCGACGCCGGTTTCCCTGGCGACGAACGCCTGCATCGCCTGGTAACCCTCGCCGGCAATGCCGTTGAAGCTGACCAGATCGCCGAACAGGATGTCATTGCCTTCGCCGCCGTTGACGGTGTCGTTACCCGGCATCGTGGCTTCGGTATGACCGATGATCGAGTTGGCCAGGTCTTTCGGATCAATGTTGGTCTGCGGCGTTTTATCCGAATCGTACGGTTTCAGGTCATCCAGGGTGACGCCGCTGTTCAGACCGATCGCTTCGACGTTCGACAGCCCGCTGAGCAAGGCGAAGCCGCTGGCCGAGTTGCTGGTCGTCGACGAGTTGGTGCTGTTGCCGGTACCGGCCAGGTTCGACAGCTCGTAAGTGCCGTCGCCCTGAGCGTGGATGGTGCCCAGGTTGCTGCTGCTCCAGCCCCACCATGAGCTGTAGGTCTGCAGAGTCACGGTGCCGGCACTGTTGATCGTCAACGCATGGGTGTTGTCGATGTAGGTGCTGAAGGTGTCGCCCGGCTTGTAGTTGCTGGTTTTCACCACGTCATCGAGCTTCACGTTGCCGTACAGCGTCGGATTGGCTTGCTCGCCGGTCTGGTAGTAGGTCGGCTGGCCGTCGGTGATGAAGTACGTGAGGTTCTTCGCCCCGGTGTTGGCCACGGCATCGGCACTCTGGAACCAGTTGGCCGTGGTCTTGAACACGTCTTCGTAGTTGGTGCCGCCGCCGGAGCCCATCGAGTCCAGCACGGCTTTGAGTTGCGCCAGCGCATTCGGGTCGTTGAGGTTCACCGACACCGACTTGTTGACCTGGGTATCGAAGTCCACCAGGAAGATGTTTACCGTGCCGGAGTTGCTGCCGCCCAGGCTCTGCTTGAGGCTGTTGAACACCGAAGTCAGCGAGTCTTTCGCAGCGTTCAGCGACGACGTGCTCATGCTGCCCGAGCTGTCGACCATGAACGCGATGTTGTAGTTGGTGCCAGGGACCACGGTCAGGCCGCCGATGTCAGCGACGATGATGTCGTTGGCGTCGGTGCCGGTGACGGTGTCGTCACCCGAGGTGGCGGTGACTGCGTTGTACACCGCAGGCACTACGGTGACCGGAATGGTCGCGGTGCTGCTCGCCGAGCCGCCGACCTGTTCGGTCGACGTCGAAGTCACGGTCAGGTTGAATTGACCGTTGTAGTAGGTCGGCGGAGTCACGGTCAGAGAGCCGAGGTTCCAGCCAGTGACATTGGCTTCGCCATTGCTCGCGGTAACGGTGAAGGTATGCCCTGCGCCATCGCTGAGCACCGAACCGACCGGTGCACCGCTGATCTTCACGCTCAGGGTTTCCGAGCCGTCGGTGTCGGTCAGCGCGGTGCTGATCGCCGACAGCTTCACCGTGGTGCCCTCGGCGCCGGTGTTGAGCTTGTAGCCGTCGTAGTAACCTTCGCCGTTGGTGCCGTGCAGATCGGACACCGTCACGCCCGAGTTGATCAGGTCCTGCACACCGGTGTAGATCGGCACGCCAGCGTTGCTCAGGTCGATCGGTGTGCTGCCGTTGACCGACAGGTTGACGTCGTAGCTGCCCGGGCCGCTCTGGTTGTGGTGGTAGATGTCGAGGGTGTAGTAGCCGCTGGTGGTCGGGGTGAACGAACCATTGATCGCACCGCCCGCGCCCCAGGTACCCGAAGCCACGTTCTTGCCGCCGATGGTGATCAGCAGGCTGTCATCGGCGACGCCGCTGAAGCTGTAGGTCTTGCCGGCTTCCAGGTAGATCAGGCCAGAGGTCTTCGACGCCGTACCGGCGGCGACGCTGCCGTCGGACTGCACATTGGTGACGTTGCCGCTGGAGTTCGGTTTGCCGGCCGCGTCGATCACGCTTTTCAGGGTGGTCGAGTTCGCGCCGCTGCCGTCAGTGCCCAGACCCGAGAGGCCGGTCCAGACTTCTTTGATCAGGCCAGTGGATTTCACGCTGTTGTCGGCCACGGCCACGGTCGGCGCATCCGTCACTGGCGTGATGTCGATCTTCACCGTGCCGGTATTGCCCAGCGCCTGGCCATCGGTAGGCTGGAACTTGATCTGTGCGTAGTCCGCCTGATTGTTGCCCAGACCGGTGCCGCCGTAACCGTTGGTGCCCGACTCGTTGGCATCCGGCAGGAAGCGCAACTTGCCAGCGTCGATGTCGGCCTTGCTGAAGGTCTGATTGTTGGCAACGTCTTTCCAGGTCGAGCCTTCCAGATACTGCAGTTTGCCCTCGCCCGGCAGCTGAGTGATCTTGATCCCGAGGCTGGTTGCAGGGCTGTCGACATCGCTGACGCCAAAGGTCGACCAGCCGAGGACCAGCGGCGTGTCTTCGCTGCCGGTGACATTGCTCGGCGCAGCGACCGGTGCATCGTTGACCGCCACCACGTTGACCGTGGTGGTCGCGGTGTTCGAGTAGTTGCCGCCATCGGTCACCGTCACGGTGATGATCCGAGGCACGGTGCTCGGATTTTCGCTGCTGTTGGTGAAGCTGATGTTCTTGATGACCTGCATGTAGTCGGCCAGCGTCGCGTTACCCGACAGCGTGAGGGTCACCGTGCCGTTGGTGCTGTTGGCATTGATGGTGATGCCGTTGACGCTGTTGCCCAGATTCAGTGCATCGCCGTCCTGACGGTTGGTCAGCACCACGGTGGCGCCGGTGAGCATCGTGCTGTCCGGGTCGGTGATGCTGATGTCGGTATCAGCGATCGACACGCCGGCGCCCGGGGTGTTCTCGGTGAACGTCACTTTGTAATCGGCACCGGTCGCGCCGCTGGAGTTGTTGGCGTCCAGATCGAGCACCGGTGGCGCATCGTTGTCGATGATCGAAGTACTGACGCTGCCATTGGTGCTGCTGACCGCGAGGTTCTCGAAGTTGCCGCCGGTAGCCGAATCGATCTTGACGACGAAGTTCTCGGTGCCTTCGGTGATCTTGTCATCGAGGGTGGCGACGTTGAACTGCGCGCTGCTGGCGCCCGCCGGGATCTTCACGGTGTACACACCGGTGAAGTCCGAACCGTCGGCAGCGGTGCCGCTGTAAACGATTTTCAGGGTCACTTCGGTCTGCGCCGGGTGATTGAGGCTGACGGTGTAGCTGGCGGTCTGGCCCTCGGTCACCGAGCTGCTGCCACTGATGCTGACGGTAGTGGTGTCGACAGTGTCGGTGACGCTGGTCACTGCTGGCGTGCTGCTCGGTACCAGGTTTTCGAAGCTGCCACCGGTGGCGGTTTTGATCGTGGCCTGCACCGAGCCGGCGTCTTTGTAGACGTCATCGGACGGTGCTGGGACGTTCACGGTGCCGATGGTTTCGCCTGCTTTGATGGTGATGACCGCGCCGTTGCTCAGGGTCACGGTGACCGGCGAGCCCGCCGGGTTGGTGAGCGTAGCGGTGTAAGTGATCTGGCCACCTTCGGCCACCGAGCCAGTCGCAGACAGCGACAGGTTGGTGGTGTCGACGGTGTCGGTCACGGTGGTGCTGACAGGCGTTTTATCGGCGACCAGATTTTCGAAGTTGCCACCGGTCACGCCGGTAATCGAGTTGGTCAGCGGAGCTTGACCGGTCAGCGCATCGTTTGGAGCGACAGCGGTCACGGTGCCGGTGGTCTGGCCGACCGCGATGGTGATGCTCTGACCGTTGGCCAACGTCACGACGACAGGCGAACCGGTGACAGGTGCGCCGACGGTTGCGGTGTAGACGACGTTGCCGCCTTCGGCCGTTGCAGCGGTTGCGCTCAGTTTTACGGTGGTGGTGTCGATCGTGTCAGTGACGCTGGTCACTGCTGGCGTGCTGCTCGGTACCAGGTTTTCGAAGCTGCCACCGGTGGCGGTTTTGATCGTGGCCTGCACCGAGCCGGCGTCTTTGTAGACGTCATCGGACGGTGCTGGGACGTTCACGGTGCCGATGGTTTCGCCTGCTTTGATGGTGATGACCGCGCCGTTGCTCAGGGTCACGGTGACCGGCGAGCCCGCCGGGTTGGTGAGCGTAGCGGTGTAAGTGATCTGGCCACCTTCGGCCACCGAGCCAGTCGCAGACAGCGACAGGTTGGTGGTGTCGACGGTGTCGGTCACGGTGGTGCTGACAGGCGTTTTATCGGCGACCAGATTTTCGAAGTTGCCACCGGTCACGCCGGTAATCGAGTTGGTCAGCGGAGCTTGACCGGTCAGCGCATCGTTTGGAGCGACAGCGGTCACGGTGCCGGTGGTCTGGCCGACCGCGATGGTGATGCTCTGACCGTTGGCCAACGTCACGACGACAGGCGAACCGGTGACAGGTGCGCCGACGGTTGCGGTGTAGACGACGTTGCCGCCTTCGGCCGTTGCAGCGGTTGCGCTCAGTTTTACGGTGGTGGTGTCGATCGTGTCAGTGACGCTGGTCACTGCTGGCGTGCTGCTCGGTACCAGGTTTTCGAAGCTGCCACCGGTGGCGGTTTTGATCGTGGCCTGCACCGAGCCGGCGTCTTTGTAGACGTCGTCGGACGGAGCTGGAACGGTCACATTGCCGCTGGTTTCACCAGCCTTGATGGTGATCACTGCGCCGTTCGACAGGGTCACGGTCACTGGCGAGCCAGCGGCGTTGGTCAGTGTCGCGGTGTAAGTGATCTGACCACCTTCTGCTACCGAGCCAGTCGCCGACAGCGACAGATTGGTGGTGTCGACGGTATCGGTCACGGTGGTGCTGACCGGAGTCTTGTCCGCGACCAGGTTTTCGAAGTTGCCGCCGCTGACGTTGGTGATCGCATTAGTGATCGGCGCGTGGCCGGTCAGCGCGTCGTTAGAAGCAACAGCGGTTGCAGTGCCGGTAGTTTGACCGACGCCGATGGTGATGGTCTGGCCGTTGGCAAGGGTCACGACCACTGGCGAACCGGTTACTGGCGCACCGACCGTGGCGGTGTAAGTCACGGTGCCGCCTTCAGCTACCGAGGTATCGGCGGTCAATTTGACCGTCGAAGTGTCGATGGTGTCGGTGACTGTCGTCACGGCTGGAGCAGTGCTCGGAACAAGGTTCTCGAAGTTGCCACCGGTGGCGCTGGTGATCGTTGCCTGCACGGAGCCGGCGTCTTTGTAGACGTCATCGGACGGTGCCGGAACGGTCGCAGTGCCGCTGGTTTCGCCTGCTTTGATGGTGATGACAGCGCCGTTCGACAAGGTCACGGTCACTGGCGAGCCTGCGGCGTTGGTCAATGTAGCGGTGTAAACAATCGAGCCACCCTCGGCCACCGAACCTGTCGCGCTCAGAGACAGATTCGTGGTGTCGACGGTGTCGGTTACCGTGGTGCTGACCGGAGTCTTGTCGGCCACCAGATTTTCGAAATTGCCACCGCTGACGTTGGTGATCGCATTAGTGATCGGCGCGTGGCCGGACAGTGCATCGTTCGAAGCAACAGCGGTTGCAGTGCCAGTAGTCTGACCGACGCCGATGGTGATGGTCTGACCGTTGGCCAGAGTCACGACGACAGGCGAACCGGTTACTGGCGCACCGACCGTGGCGGTGTAAGTCACGGTGCCGCCTTCAGCAACCGAGGTATCGGCGGTCAATTTGACCGTCGAAGTATCGATGGTGTCGGTGACTGTCGTCACGGCTGGAGCAGTGCTCGGTACCAGGTTTTCGAAGCTGCCACCGGTTGCGGTTTTGATCGTGGCCTGCACCGAGCCGGCGTCTTTGTAGACGTCATCGGACGGTGCTGGGACGGTCACATTGCCGGTGGTTTCGCCTGCTTTGATGGTGATCACTGCGCCGTTCGACAAGGTCACGGTCACTGGCGAGCCAGCGGCGTTGGTCAGTGTCGCGGTGTAAGTGATCTGACCACCTTCTGCTACCGAGCCAGTCGCCGACAGCGACAGGTTGGTGGTGTCGACGGTGTCCGTCACGGTGGTGCTGACCGGAGTCTTGTCGGCCACCAGATTTTCGAAATTGCCACCGCTGACGTTGGTGATCGCATTGGTGATCGGCGCGTGGCCGGTCAGCGCATCGTTCGAAGCAACAGCGGTTGCAGTGCCAGTAGTCTGACCGACGCCGATGGTGATGGTCTGACCATTCGCCAGAGTCACGACGACAGGCGAACCGGTTACTGGCGCACCGACCGTGGCGGTGTAAGTCACGGTGCCGCCTTCAGCAACCGAGGTATCGGCGGTCAATTTGACCGTCGAAGTATCGATGGTGTCAGTGACTTGAGTGATCGCTGGCGTGGTGCTCGGAACAAGGTTCTCGAAATTGCCGCCGGTAGCGCCGGTGATCGTTGCCTGCACGGAGCCGGCGTCTTTGTAGACGTCATCGGACGGTGCCGGAACAGTCGCAGTGCCAGTGGTTTCGCCTGCCTTGATGGTAATCACCGCGCCGTTCGACAAGGTCACGGTCACAGGCGAGCCTGCGGCGTTGGTCAAGGTCGCGGTGTACGTAATCTGACCGCCCTCAGCCACAGAACCGGTCGCGCTCAGCGACAGATTGGTAGTGTCGGCAACGTCTGTGACGGAGGTCGAAACCGGGGTTTTGTCCGCTACCAGATTTTCGAAATTACCGCCGCTTACGCCAGTGATCGAGTTGGTCAGCGGAGCGTTGCCGGTCAGCGCATCGTTCGGTGCGGTAAAGGTCGCAATGCCGGAAGTCTGGCCTACAGCGATGGTGATGTTCTGACCATTCGCTAGGGTCACGACCACAGGCGAGCCAGTAACTGGAGCGCCAACTGTTGCGGTGTAAGTCACAGTGCCGCCTTCGGCCACCGAAGTATCAGCCGTCAGTTTGACGGTCGAGGTGTCGATGGTGTCGGTGACTTGAGTGATCGCTGGCGTAGTGCTCGGAACAAGGTTCTCGAAGTTGCCACCGGTGGCGCTGGTGATCGTTGCCTGCACAGAACCGGCGTCTTTGTAGACGTCATCGGACGGTGCCGGAACGGTCGCAGTGCCGCTGGTTTCGCCTGCTTTGATGGTGATGACAGCGCCGTTCGACAAGGTCACGGTCACAGGCGAGCCTGCGGCGTTGGTCAAGGTCGCGGTGTACGTAATCTGACCGCCCTCAGCCACAGAACCGGTCGCGCTCAGCGACAGATTTGTAGTGTCGGCAACGTCTGTGACGGAAGTCGAAACCGGGGTTTTGTCCACCACCAGATTCTCGAAATTACCGCCGCTTACGCCAGTGATCGAGTTGGTCAGCGGAGCGTTGCCGGTCAGCGCATCGTTCGGTGCGGTGAAGGTCGCAGTGCCGGAAGTCTGGCCTACAGCGATGGTGATGTTCTGACCATTGGCTAGGGTCACGACCACAGGCGAACCAGTAACTGGTGCGCCGACGGTTGCGGTGTAAGTGACGGTGCCGCCTTCTGCTACAGAAGTGTCAGCGGTCAATTTGACCGTCGAAGTGTCGATGGTGTCGGTGACTTGAGTGACGGCTGGCGTGGTGCTTGGAACCAGGCTTTCGAAGTTGCCACCAGTGGCGCTGGTGATCGTTGCCTGCACAGAACCGGCGTCTTTGTAGACGTCATCGGACGGTGCCGGAACGGTCGCAGTGCCGCTGGTTTCGCCTGCTTTGATGGTGATGACAGCGCCGTTCGACAAGGTCACGGTCACAGGCGAGCCTGCTGCGTTGGTCAAGGTCGCGGTGTACGTAATCTGGCCGCCCTCAGCCACAGAACCGGTCGCGCTCAGCGACAGGTTGGTGGTGTCGGCAACATCGGTAACTGCAGTCGAGACTGGAGTCTTGTCCGCCACGAGATTTTCGAAATTACCGCCGGTTACGGCTGTAATCGAATTGGTCAGCGGAGCGTTGCCGGTCAGCGCATCGTTCGGTGCGGTGAAGGTCGCAGTGCCGGAAGTCTGGCCTACAGCGATGGTGATGTTCTGACCATTGGCTAGGGTCACGACCACAGGCGAACCAGTAACTGGTGCGCCGACGGTTGCGGTGTAAGTGACGGTGCCGCCTTCTGCTACAGAAGTGTCAGCGGTCAATTTGACCGTCGAAGTGTCGATGGTGTCGGTGACTTGAGTGACGGCTGGCGTGGTGCTTGGAACCAGGCTTTCGAAGTTGCCACCAGTGGCGCTGGTGATCGTTGCCTGCACAGAACCGGCGTCTTTGTAGACGTCGTCTTTCGGCGCATCGACAGTCACGGTGCCGCTGGTTTTGCCGGCCTCGATGGTGATCGTCGCGCCATTGCTCAAGGTCACGGTCACCGGTGTGCCGGCGGCGTTGCTCAGGGTTGCGGTGTAGGTGATCTGGCCGCCTTCGTTCACCGCGCCGGTGGCGCTGAGCGACAGACTGGTGGTGTCGACGGTGTCGGTCACGGTGGTGCTGACCGGGGTCTGGTCGGCGACGAGGTTTTCGAAGTTGCCGCCGCTGACATTGGTGATCGAGTTGGTCAGTGGCGCGTGCCCGGCGAGGACGTCGTTCGGCGCGGTGGTGCTCACGCTGCCGCTGGTCTTGCCGACTTCGATGGTGATGTTCTGACCGTTGGCCAGGGTCACGACCACAGGCGAACCGGTGACCGGAGCGCCAACCGTGGCAGTGTAGGTGACGGTGCCGCCCTCGGCCGCTGTCTCGGTGGCGGTCAGTTTGACCGTCGAGGTATCGACGGTGTCGGTGACGTCGGTGACCGCTGGCGTGGTGCTTGGCACCAGGTTTTCGAAGTTGCCGCCGGTGGCGTCCTTGATCGTGACTTCAACTTTGCCGGCGTCTTTGTAGACGTCATCGGCAGGTGCCGGAACGGTGACGGTGCCGCTGGTTTTGCCGGCCTCGATGGTGATCACCGCGCCGTTGCTCAGACTCACGGTAACCGGCGTGCCGGCCGGGTTGCTCAGGGTCGCGGTGTAGACAATCGAACCGCCCTCGGCCACAGAGCCGGTCGCGGACAACGCCAGGCTGGTGGTGTCGGCGACGTCAGTCACCGAGGTTACCGCCGGGGTCTGGTCGGCCACGAGATTTTCGTAATTGCCACCGCTGGCGCCATCGATTTTCACGCTCAAGGTGTTGCCGCCGGCCTGTGCATCGTTCGGCGCGGTGAAGTTGACGCTGGCGCTGCTGGCGCCGACCGGAATGGTGATGGTCTGGCCGTTGGACAGGGTGACGACTACCGGCGAACCGGTGACCGGTGCGGTCACCGAAGCGGTGTAGACGACCGCGCCGCCTTCGACCGCGCTGGCGCTGGCGGTCAGCGAAACAGTGCTGTTGTCGATGGTGTCAGTAACGTTGGTGACTGCCGGGGTCTTGTCGACCACCAGGTTTTCAAAGTTGCCACCGCTGGTCTTGGTGATGCTCGCATCGATCTTGCCGGCGTCCTTGTAGACATCATCGGCGGGCGCGGCGACGGTTGCGCTGCCGGTGCTCGCGCCTTTGGCAATGCTGATCACCGCGCCGTTGCTCAGGGTCACGGTCATGGCGGAGCCGGCCGGATTGCTCAGGGTAGCGGTGTAGACGATCGAGCCGCCCTCGGCGACGCTGCCGGTAGCGCTCAGGCTGATATCAGTGGTGTCGACGGCGTCGGTGACTTTGGTCACCACTGCCGAACGATCGGCCTCGACGCGCTCGAAATTGCCGCCGCTGTGGCTGGCGATTGCCGTCCGCACGTTGCTGCCATCGATGTATGGGGTGTTGGCGGGTGCCGGGAAATTCACCGAACCGCTGGTGGCGCCGGCTGCGATATTGATCACTGCGCCGTTGGCCAGGGTCACGGTCATGGCGGTGCCGGCCGGGTTGCTCAGGGTCGCGGTATAGGTGATCTGGCCGCCTTCGCTGACGGTATCGCTGGCAGTCAGAGTCAGCGCGGTTGTGTCGACGGTATCGTTGACTGTGGTGCTGACCGGAGTCTTGCTGACGTCGAGCTTTTCGAAGTTGCCGCCGCTGGCATCGGTCATGGTCACGGTGAGCTTGCTGACGTCCTTGTAGACGTCATCGCTCGGTGCGGCAATCGTCACCGAACCGCTGGTCTTGCCTGCTTCAATGGTGATGGTCTGGCCATTGCTCAGGTTGACGGTGACCGGGGTCTGCGCGGCGTTGGTCAGCGTTGCGGTGTAAGTGATCGAAGCGCCTTCGAGCACATAGCTCTCGGCACTGAGGGTCAGGTGCGTGGTGTTGACGGTGTCGGCAACGTTGGTCACCGCTGGCGTCGGATTCGGCACCAGGTTTTCGAAATTGCCACCGGTGGCGTCCTTGATGGTCACTTCGACTTTACCGGCGTCTTTGTAGACGTCATCGGCAGGTGCCGGAACGGTCACGGTGCCGGTGGTCTTGCCCGCTTCAATGGTGATGACCGAGCCGTTGCTCAGATTCACGGTCACAGGCGTGCCGGCAGGGTTGCTCAAGGTTGCGGTGTAGGTGATCTGCCCGCCTTCGTTGACGTTACCGGTGGCAGTCAGCGCGACGCTGGTGGTGTCGACGGTGTCCGTCACGGTGGTGCTGACCGGGGTCTTGTCGGCCACCAGATTTTCGTAGTTACCACCGCTGACATTAGTGATCGAGTTGGTCAGCGGTGCGTGACCGATCTGGACGTCATTCGATACGGGGGCGGTAACGCTGCCGGTGGTCTGGCCGACAGCGATGGTGATGTTCTGACCGTTGGCCAGAGTCACGACGACAGGCGAGCCAGTGACTGGCGCGCCGACGGTCGCGGTGTAAGTGACGATTCCGCCTTCGGCCACCGAAGTATCAGCCGTCAGTTTGACGGTCGAAGTGTCGATGGTGTCGGTGACTGTCGTCACGGCTGGAGCAGTGCTTGGCACCAGGTTCTCGAAATTGCCACCAGTGGCGCTGGTGATCGTCGCCTGGACGGAACCGGCGTCTTTGTAGACGTCATCGGACGGTGCAGGAACGGTCGCAGTGCCGCTGGTTTCGCCAGGCTTGATAGTGATCACGGCACCGTTGGACAAGGTCACGGTCACTGGCGAGCCAGCAGCATTGGTCAAGGTCGCGGTGTAAGTGATCTGGCCACCCTCGGCCACCGAGTTTGTCGCACTCAGCGACAGGTTGGTGGTATCGGCAACATCCGTAACGGTGGTCGAGACTGGGGTGTTATCTGCAACCAGATTTTCGAAGTTACCGCCGGTGACGCCAGTGATCGAGTTGGTCAGCGGAGCGTTGCCGGTCAAGGCATCGTTCGGTGCAGTGTAGGTGATGGAACCAGTGGTCTGGCCGACGGCGATGGTGATGTTCTGGCCGTTCGCCAACGTCACGACGACAGGCGAGCCGGTGACGGGCGCGCCGACGCTGGCGGTGTAAGTGACGGTTCCGCCTTCGGCAACCGAGGTGTCAGCGGTCAGTTTCACCGTCGAGGTATCGACGGTGTCGGTGATTTCGGTCACCGCCGGGGTGGTGTTCGGCACCAGATTCTCGAAGTTGCCGCCGGTGGCGTCCTTGATGCTGACTTCGACCTGGCCGGCGTCTTTGTAGACGTCATCGGCAGGCGCTGGAACGGTGACGGTGCCGGTGGTTTTGCCGGCATCGATGGTGATCACCGAGCCGTTGCTCAGGGTCACGGTTACCGGAGTGCCAGCCGGATTCGTCAGCGTGGCGGTGTAGGTGATCTGCCCACCTTCGGCCACAGTGCCGGTGGCGCTGAGGCTCAGGCCAGTGTCATCGACCGAGTCGGTGATGGTGGTGACCGCTGGCGTATTGCTTGGCACCAGATTCTCGAAGTTGCCACCGGTTGCACCAGTGATCGTAGTGCTGACAGTGCTGCCATTGTTGTAGACGTCATTGGCCGCAGTCGGCACGTTGACGGTGCCGACAGTCTCGCCAGCCGCAATGGTGATGGTCGAGCCGTTCGACAGGGTGACGGTAACCGGGGTTTGCGCCGGGTTGGTCAGGGTCGCGGTGTAAGTGATCTGGCCGCCTTCAACGATGTTGTTGGTCGCGGTCAGGGTCAGGCCGGTGTTGTCGACCGAATCGGTGATCGTAGTGACGGCTGGCGTGGTGCTTGGCACCAGATTCTCAAAGTTGCCACCGGTTGCACCAGTGATCGTGGTGCTGACAGTGCTGCCATTGGTGTAGACGTCATTGGCCGCTGTCGGCACGTTGACGGTGCCGACAGTCTCGCCTGCCGCAATGGTGATGGTCGAACCGTTCGACAGAGTGACGGTTACCGGCGTCTGCGCCGGATTGGTCAGGGTCGCGGTGTAAGTGATCTGGCCGCCTTCAACGATGTTGTTGGTCGCGGTCAGGGTCAGGCCGGTGTTGTCGACTGAGTCGGTAATCGTAGTGACTGCTGGCGTCGGGTTCGGCACCAGATTTTCGAAATTGCCACCGGTAGCCCCGGTGATGGTGGTGCTGACAGTGCTGCCATTGTTGTAGACGTCATTGGCCGCAGTCGGCACGTTGACGGTGCCGACGGTTTCGCCGGCCGCAATGGTGATGGTCGAACCGTTCGACAGGGTGACGGTTACCGGGGTTTGCGCCGGGTTGGTCAGGGTCGCCGTGTAAGTGATCTGGCCGCCTTCGACGATGTTGTTGGTCGCGGTCAGGGTCAGGCCGGTGTTGTCGACCGAATCGGTGATCGTAGTGACGGCTGGCGTCGGGTTCGGCACCAGATTTTCGAAGTTGCCACCGGTTGCACTGGTGATCGTGGTGCTGACAGTGCTGCCATTGTTGTAGACGTCATTGGCCGCTGTCGGCACGTTGACGGTGCCGACAGTCTCGCCTGCTGCAATGGTGATGGTCGAGCCGTTCGACAGAGTGACGGTCACCGGGGTTTGCGCCGGGTTGGTCAGGGTCGCGGTGTAAGTGATCTGGCCGCCTTCGACGATGTTGTTGGTCGCGGTCAGGGTCAGGCCGGTGTTGTCGACCGAATCGGTGATCGTAGTGACGGTTGGCGTCGGGTTCGGCACCAGATTTTCGAAGTTGCCACCGGTTGCACTGGTGATCGTGGTGCTGACAGTGCTGCCATTGTTGTAGACGTCATTGGCCGCTGTCGGAACGTTGACGGTGCCGACAGTCTCGCCTGCTGCAATGGTGATGGTCGAGCCGTTCGACAGAGTGACGGTTACCGGGGTTTGCGCCGGGTTGGTCAGGGTCGCGGTGTAAGTGATCTGGCCGCCTTCAACGATGTTGTTGGTCGCGGTCAGGGTCAGGCCGGTGTTGTCGACCGAATCGGTGATCGTGGTCACGGCTGGCGTCGGGTTCGGCACCAGGTTTTCGAAGTTGCCGCCGGTAGCGCCAGTAATCGTAGTGCTGACAGTGCTGCCATTGTTGTAGACGTCATTGGCCGCAGTCGGCACGTTGACGGTGCCGACAGTCTCGCCTGCCGCAATGGTAATAGTCGAACCGTTGGACAGAGTGACGGTTACCGGCGTTTGAGCCGGGTTGGTCAATGTCGCGGTGTAAGTGATCTGGCCGCCTTCAACGATGTTGTTGGTCGCGGTCAGAGTCAGGCCGGTGTTGTCGACCGAGTCGGTGATCGTGGTCACGGCTGGCGTCGGGTTCGGCACCAGGTTTTCGAAGTTGCCGCCGGTAGCCCCGGTGATGGTGGTGCTGACAGTGCTGCCATTGTTGTAGACGTCATTGGCCGCAGTCGGCACGTTGACGGTGCCGACAGTCTCGCCTGCCGCAATGGTGATGGTCGAACCGTTCGACAGAGTGACGGTTACCGGCGTCTGCGCCGGATTGGTCAGGGTCGCGGTGTAAGTGATCTGGCCGCCTTCAACGATGTTGTTGGTCGCGGTCAGGGTCAGGCCGGTGTTGTCGACTGAGTCGGTAATCGTAGTGACTGCTGGCGTCGGGTTCGGCACCAGATTTTCGAAATTGCCACCGGTTGCACTGGTGATCGTGGTGCTGACAGTGCTGCCGTTGTTATAGACGTCATTGGCCGCAGTCGGCACGTTGACGGTGCCGACGGTTTCGCCTGCCGCAATGGTGATGGTCGAACCGTTGGACAGAGTGACGGTTACCGGCGTCTGCGCCGGATTGGTCAGGGTCGCGGTGTAAGTGATCTGGCCGCCTTCAACGATGTTGTTGGTCGCGGTCAGGGTCAGGCCGGTGTTGTCTACCGAGTCGGTGATCGTGGTCACGGCTGGCGTCGGGTTCGGCACCAGGTTTTCGAAGTTGCCACCGGTAGCCCCGGTGATCGTCGTCGTAACGGTACTGCCGTTGTTATAGACGTCGTTAGGCGGGGTCGGCACGTTGACGGTGCCGGTAGTCTGGCCAGCGCCGATGGTGATAGTCGAACCGTTCGACAGGGTGACGGTAACCGGCGTCTGCGCCGGGTTGGTCAATGTCGCGGTGTAAGTGATCTGCCCGCCTTCGGTGACGTTAGAGCCGGCCGTCAAGGTCACGGTGGTGGTGTCGACGGTGTCGGTGACTTGCGTGGTCGCCGGGATGGTCGGCGGGGTTACGGTGATGCCGTTGCCGCCGCTGGTGCCGGTGACGGTCACGTCGATCTGGGTCGGGTCGTTATAGACCGTGTCGTTCGGTGCCATCGGCACGTTGACAGTGCCGGTGGTGGCGCCGGCCGGAATGACGATCACCGCACCATTGGACAAGGTGATGGTCAGGTCGGTCAGCGGTGCCTGGGTCAGGGTCGCGGTGTACACCAGCACGCCGCCGGCTTCGGTGATGGTCGGCGTGGCGCTGAGGCTCAGGGTCGAATCGCGCAGCGCATTGGTGGTGGTGTCGGTGGTCAGGCCGCCCGTGATGTCCTGCGCGACTTGCCCGGCAGCGTTGATGCCCGCCGTTGGGAAGCCAATGGTCGGATCGACGCGGCCAGCAGTGGCGTCGAGCATGACGAAGCTGTGGCCGCCACCGGCAGCACCACCGGTGCCCGCGGCGGTCGGGCCGGCCGCGGTGGATTCAAGCGCAGTGGTCGGGTCGACACCGGCGGCGATGGCTTGCTGCAGTTCTTCAACAGAAGGTGCCGCCTGCGCGGTGGCTTCGGCCAGGTCAGTGCTGGAGTCAGGCGCGCTGGCGCTCCACTGGGTGTCGCGGCCCAGATCGAGCGTGCGGCCATCGGTTAGTTCCAGCGACACTGCGCCGGACAGACCGGTATCGATCTGATCGCCGACATACAGGCGATCGCCTTCAACGAGTACGCGACGCACGCCCTCTGGGGACACCACGAAAACCTGACCGACAATGCTTTTGACGACGGCAACAACACTGCTCATTGAAGACTCTCCGGGTGTCACATTCAGTTGACTTCCATGGACCTGACGGGCGTCGGCGCCACTTCAGTCTGGACGTACTTTCTATAAATGGATAACTTATTGACGCTGTATTTCCGTCAATAATCTGGCTATAAATTATCGCGATTAACTTTATGCCAAACTATTGACCTTCTGGGAGCCATCCTAAACAATCGCCCCACTAATGTCACATTGATATTTCCGCGGCGACCTGTCCTTCAGCGTGTCATCCAGTTCCTCTTTTGAACTTTCCGACATACGGTCATTCGGGTTGCCTTCATCCGACGCAGCGCCACGTTTTTGCTGTGATTCAAGACAAGAAGTTCCGGGAAAATTCCAACCATGCGTTCGCTTTTGCTCCTTGCTGCTCCCTTCGCTCTCGCCGCCTCCTTTGTACAAGCACAATCCTTACCAGAAGCCATGCAACAGGCGCTGGATGTCCATCCGGAGATTCAGGCGGGGGTCAACAGTCGATTGGCGGCGGATTATCAATTAAAGGCGGCGAAAGGAGGATACCTGCCCAAGGTCGATCTGCTGGGCGGTTATGGCCGTGAAGGTACTGACAGCGTGACGACCCGAGCGAACGGTGGCGGCAATCATTGGGAGACTTTGAACCGCAGCGAGTCAAGTTTACGTCTCTCGCAAATGGTTTTTGACGGTTTTGCGACGTCCAACGAAGTCGCGCGTCAACAAGCCAACGTCAGCTCCCGTGCTTACTCCCTGCTCGGCACTTCCGAGCGCACCGCGCTGACCGTCGCCCAGGTGTATCTGGACGTGTTGACCCGCCGTGAATTCGTCCGTCTGGCCGAGGAAAACCTCAAGAGCCACCAGCGCATCTACGACCAGATCCAGTTGCGCACCCAGCGCGGCGTCGGCAGCGGTGCCGACCTCGATCAGGCCGAAGCACGCATGGCCCAGGCCCGCAACAACCTGATCACCGAACAGACCAACCTGGCCGATGCGGAAACCAACTTCCTCAGCGCCGTCGGCCAGATGCCAGACCAGCTCGAGCGGCCGGCGCCGTTCATGGCGATGATGCCGGCCAACCTCAACGAAGCCCGCGCGCAGATGCTGGAAAACAGCCCGATCCTGCGCTCCGCCGAGTCGGACATCGCCGCTGCCGAAAAGCAGTTCGCCACCGCGAAATCGACCTTCTACCCGCGCTTCGACGCCGAACTGGGGCGCACCGCGGATAACGATCTCGACGGCCAGAACGGCCACAACAACGAATGGCAGGCCATGCTGCGCATGCGCTTCAACCTGTATTCCGGCGGCAGCAACAAAGCTGATCTGGAATCCAAGTCGTACCTGGCCAACCAGGCGCTGGACATCCGCAACAACGCCCTGCGCCAGTTGAACGAAGAGCTTGGCCTGGCCTGGAATGCGCTGAACAACGCCAACGCCCAGGTGCCGATTGCCCAGCAGTACGTCGACCACAGCACTTCGGTGCGTACCGCCTACCAGCGTCAATTCAGCCTCGGCGAGCGCACCCTGCTGGACTTGCTCGACAGCGAAAACGAGTTGTTCACCGCCTCGCGGCGTCTGGCAGAAATCAAGAACATTCAGTTATTTACTCAGTACCGAATCAAGGCGACCATGGGCCAATTGCTCAAAAGCCAGGGAGTGGTCGCGCCGTTGGCATCCGTTGTGCAGAACGACGTGAAGCCCAAGGTCCAGCTGCCTGGGATGAACTGAGTTATCCCTTTCAACTGCTAAAGAGTGTCGAGCGTGGAATCAGAAGTCAGTCGAGTTCAACTCAGCCATGATCCACGCGCGTTGCATGACGATCCGTTGCTGGATGGTCTGCTCGCCCTGTGCATGCTGCACCAGAAGCCTGCCAGCGCAGCGATGCTGACCACCGGCCTGCCGCTGCCCAAACAACGTTTGAGTGTCGAGTTGCTGCCCCGCGCAGCGGCTCGCGCCGGCCTGCAGGGGCGGGTGCTGCAGCGCAAGCTCGAAGAGATTCCGGCGATCGCCATGCCCGCGCTGTTGCTGCTCAAGGATGGCCGCAGTGCCGTCCTGCTCGGCTGGCAGGGCGAAAACGATGCGCGGGTGCTGCTCAGCGAAAGCGATGGCGGCGAATCGGTGGTCAGCCGCGAACTGCTGACCGACGATTACACCGGCAAAGTGTTCTTCGCCCAGCCGCAGCACAAATTCGACGTCAACCACGGCACGCTGATCCCGCGGGCACGCTCGTGGTTTCGCGATACCCTCAAGCGTTCGCGCTGGCTCTACGCCGATGCGATCGCCGCGAGTTTCCTGATCAACATCATCGCCATGGCCGCGCCGCTGTTCGTGATGAACGTCTACGACCGCGTGGTGCCGAACCAGGCCGAAGCGACCCTGTGGGTGCTGGCGCTGGGCATCACCGGCGCTTACATCTTCGATCTGATCCTCAAGAGCCTGCGCAGTCTGTGCCTGGATCTGGCCGGGAAGAAAACCGACCTGATCATCTCCGCCACGCTGTTCGAGCGCATCGTCGGCATGGCGATGAAATACCGCCCGGCGCGGGTCGGCAGCTTTGCGCAGAACATTCATGAATTTCAGAGCCTGCGCGACTTCCTCGCCTCGCTGACCCTGACCAGCCTGATCGATCTGCCGTTCACCATCCTGATTTTCATCGTCATCGCCATTCTCGGCGGGCATCTGGTATGGATTCCGGTGCTGGCATTCCCGATTGCGCTGCTGATCGGCTACGCCTTGCAGAAGCCGCTGATCGCGACCATGGAGCGCACCATGGCGCTGGGCGCCGAGCGTCAGTCGAGCCTGATCGAGACACTCGCGGGTCTGGACGCGGTCAAGGTCAACAACGCCGAAAGCGAGCGCCAGTATCAGTGGGAGCAGACCATCGGCACCCTCAGTCGTCTCGAGCTGCGAGTGAAAATGCTCTCCGGTCTGGCGATGAACATCACCTTGCTGATCCAGCAACTGGCCGGGGTGATCATGATCGTATTCGGCGTGTACCAGATCATCGCCGGTAACCTGAGCATGGGCGGGCTGATTGCCTGCTATATGCTCAGTGGCCGCGCGCTGAGCCCACTGGCGTCGCTGTCCGGTCTGCTCACGCGCTATCAGCAGGCGCGGGTGACCATGACCTCCGTCGACCAGATGATGGAGCTGCCGCAGGAGCGCAATTTCGAAGAGCGCCCGCTGAGCCGCAAGGTTCTGCAGGGTGCGATCGAATGCCGTCAGCTCAGCTTCACCTACCCGGATCAACAGAACCCGGCGCTGAAGAACATCAACCTGGTGATCCGTCCCGGCGAGAAGATCGGCATCATCGGCCGCAGCGGCTCGGGCAAAAGCTCGCTGGCCAAATTGCTGGTCGGTCTGTACCAACCGGACGACGGTGCGTTGCTGGTTGACGGGGTGGACATCCGCCAGATCGACGTCAGCGAACTGCGCTACAACATCGGTTACGTGCCACAGGACATTCAACTGCTGTCCGGCACCCTGCGCGACAATCTGGTGTCCGGCGCGCGTTACGTCGAAGACGAGCTTGTCCTGCAGGCGGCCGAACTGGCCGGCGTCCACGAATTCGCTCGTCTGCACCCGCAGGGCTATGAGCTGCAAGTCGGCGAACGCGGACAGAACCTCTCTGGCGGCCAGCGGCAGAACGTCGCCCTGGCCCGTGCGCTGTTGCTCAATCCGCCGATTCTGCTCATGGATGAGCCGACCAGTGCGATGGACAACACCGGCGAAGAACGCCTCAAGCAACGCCTCGCGGCGGTGGTCGAAAACAAGACCGTGGTGCTGGTCACGCACCGGGCATCGCTGTTGTCGCTGGTCGATCGCCTGCTGGTGATCGATCGCGGACAGATTCTCGCCGACGGCCCGAAAGCCGCCGTGATGGAAGCGTTGAAGAAGGGGCAGATCAGTGTTGCTTAAGTCCGGTGTCAAGGAGTCGATCCGTCGCTACTTCAAGGGCTCTGCCTCGCTGCAGGGCCAGCCGCTGCCCGAGGTCAACAAAGCGCTGATCGAAGACGCCCCGCGCGTCGTGCGCCTGACCATCTGGGCGATTATCGGTTTCTTTGTATTCCTGATGCTCTGGGCCAACTTCGCGGTGATCGACGAAGTGACCAAGGGCGACGGCAAGGCAATTCCCTCGTCGAAAATCCAGAAAATCCAGAACCTGGAGGGGGGAATCGTCTCCGAGCTGTTCGTCAAGGAAGGCCAGATTGTCGAGGCCGGCGCGCCGCTGATTCGTCTCGACGACACGCGGTTTGCCTCTAACGTCGGCGAAACCGAGGCCGATCGCCTGTCGATGCTGCTGCGGGTCGAGCGTCTGAGCGCGGAAGTCGATGATCGTCCGCTGAATTTCCCCGAAGACGTGCTCAAAGCGGTGCCGGGCCAGGCGAAAAGCGAAGAGTCGCTGTACATCAGCCGGCGTCAGCAACTGCACGATGAAATCGGCGGCCTGCAGGAGCAGCTGATCCAGCGTCAGCAGGAGCTGCGGGAGTTCAGCTCCAAGCAAGCGCAGTACCGTCAGCAGCTCGGCTTGCAGCGTCAGGAAATCAATATGTCCGAGCCGCTGGTGGCGCAGGGCGCGGTCTCGCCGGTAGAAGTGCTGCGCCTCAAGCGTGCCGAAGTGGAGACCCGTGGCCAGCTCGACGCGACCACGCTGGCCATCCCGCGCGCGGAATCGGCGATCAAAGAAGTGCAGCGCAAGATCGACGAAACCCGCGGCAAATTCCGCAGCGAAGCGCTGACCCAGCTCAACGAAGCGCGCACCGATCTGAACAAGGCCCAGGCCACCGGCAAGGCGCTGGAGGACCGCGTCAGCCGTACGCTGGTCACCTCGCCGGTGCGCGGTATCGTCAACAAGTTGCTGGTCAACACCATCGGCGGCGTGATCCAGCCGGGCAGCGACATGGTCGAAATCGTGCCGCTGGATGACACCCTGCTGGTCGAAGCCAAGATCCGTCCGCAGGACATCGCGTTCCTGCATCCGGGGCAGGAAGCGATCGTCAAATTCACCGCCTATGACTACACCATTTACGGCGGGCTGAAGGCACAACTCGAGCAGATTGGCGCCGACACCATCACCGACGAAGACAAGAAAACCACCTATTACGTGATCAAGGTGCGCACCGAGCGCAGTCATCTGGGCACGGACGACAAACCGCTGTTGATCATTCCGGGGATGGTTGCTTCGGTGGATATCATCACGGGCAAGAAATCGGTGTTGAGCTATTTGCTGAAGCCGATCATTCGGGCGCGGGCTGAAGCGTTGCACGAGCGCTAGATCTTCGGTGGCCTTGCTGGCCTCATCGCGAGCAGGCTCACTCCTACAGTTGATTGCATTTCTTCAGATGGAATGCGATCCCTGTAGGAGTGAGCCTGCTCGCGATAGCGCTAGCCCAAGCGCCGCATCTCTGTCGGGAAGTGACAAAAATCGTCACTCCACGCCCTTACCCTTCGTCATATCGTTATTCATTAACGGTATTTAATTTCAAATTCTTATAGCTATAAAGTCACCCACCTGCGTACCTGCCGACCAATCGCCGCGCCGCACGACCTGAACCGACACGCAATCCAGCGTGAGTGTCTGATCGACGTGCGCGTCCGTGAGCGCGCCGTGCGTGGGAGATGATTGATGTCCGCCGCTACTGCCACCGAAAGCGCCGCAACTGCCGCGCCACAAGTTTTCGAAATTCGTCCATTCAGCGGTGCCGTCGGCGCCGAGATCGTTGGCCTCGACCTCAGCCGACCGGTCAATGATCAGGACTTCGCGCGCATTCACCGCGCGCACCTGGATCACCACGTCGTGGTCTTTCGCGATCAGCAGATCACCCCGCAACAGCAAATCGATTTCAGCCGTCGCTTCGGCGTGTTGCAGATCCATGTGCTCAAGCAGTTCCTGCTGGCCAATCACCCGGAAATTCTCATCGTTTCCAACATCATCGAGAACGGCCAGAACATCGGTCTCGGTGACGCCGGCAAGTTCTGGCATTCCGATCTTTCCTATAAAGAGCTGCCAAGTCTCGGCTCGATGCTGCACGCCCAAGAGCTGCCCTCCGAGGGCGGCGACACGCTGTTTGCCGACATGCACAAAGCCTGGGACAACCTGCCCGCTGCGTTGCGCAACGCGGTCGAAGGGCGTTCCGCCGCGCATTCCTACACCGCGCGCTACAGCGAAACCAAATTCGAAGGCAACTGGCGCCCGACCCTGACCCCGGAACAACTGGCCCAGGTCGCAGAAGTAGTGCACCCGGTAGTGCGCACCCACCCGGAAAACGGTCGCAAGGCCCTGTTCGTCAGCGAAGGCTTCACCACGCGCATCGTCGGCCTCCCGGAAGACGAAAGTCGCCAGCTGCTTGCCGAACTCTTCGCCCACAGCGTGCTGCCGCAAAACATCTACCGCCATCAGTGGGAACCCCACGATCTGGTGTTCTGGGACAACCGTTCGCTGATCCACCTCGCCGCCGGCTGTCCTGCGCATCTGCGCCGCAAGCTGTATCGCACGACCATTCAGGGCGACGCGCCTTTCTGATTTGCCGGAGATCGACCATGAACGCCCCTTTGCCAGGCCACGCGGCCAGCAACCCGATCGCCCACAGCGAAGCGTTGTTGGCCGTCGATCACGTCAGCCTCGAATACCGCACGCCGCAACGCGTGGTGCGCGCCACTCACCAGGTCAGTTTCGCCGTCGATCCGGCGGATCGTTTCGTCCTGCTCGGCCCGTCCGGCTGTGGCAAATCCACCCTGCTCAAAGCGGTCGCCGGGTTCATCCAGCCCTGCGAAGGCGAGATCCGCCTGCAAGGTCAGCGCGTCGATGCACCGGGGCCGGATCGCATTGTGGTGTTTCAGGAATTCGACCAGTTGCCGCCGTGGAAAACCGTGAAGCAGAACGTGATGTTCCCGTTGCTGGCCTCGCGCACCTTGAACAAGAAGGACGCGGAAGAACGCGCGCTGCACTATCTGGAAAAGGTCGGCCTGGCGGCGTTCGCCGACGCCTATCCGCACACCTTGTCCGGCGGCATGAAAGCGCGGGTGGCGATCGCCCGGGCGTTGGCCATGCAGCCGAAAATCCTTTTGATGGATGAACCCTTCGCTGCACTCGATGCGCTGACCCGCCGCAAGATGCAGGAGGAATTGCTGCTGCTCTGGGAAGAGGTGCGCTTCACCCTGTTGTTCGTCACCCACTCGATCGAAGAGGCGTTGGTGGTGGGCAATCGCATCCTGTTGCTGTCGCCGCATCCGGGGCGGGTGCGCGCCGAAGTGCACAGCCATCAATACGATCTGCACAGCCTCGGTGGCGTGGCGTTTCAGGAATCGGCGCGGCGCATTCATCGTCTGCTGTTCGATGAAGGCCAGGCGCCGGAGACCGAACGTGAGCATGACTTCAACGACATTCGCATCGCCTATTGAGCGGCCAGGAGGACTACCCGATGAGCCATTCATCATCCGTGCGTGAAGAATTCGAAACCGTGCTCGAGCCGCTGACCGCAGTGCCGGTCGAGCGCGAATTGCCGCTCGGCACGCGCCTGTGGCAACAGGGCTGGCTGCGCAAAAGCCTGATCCTGATCGTGCTGGCGATTATCTGGGAAGTGGTCGCGCGGATTCAGAACAACGACCTGATGCTGCCGAGCTTTCTGCAAACCGCACAGGCCTTGTTTGACGGTGTGCTCAGTGGCGAGCTGCTGGCCAAGGTGTGGATATCTTTGGTGGTGCTGATCAAGGGCTACCTGATCGGCATCGTTCTCGCGTTCGCCCTGACGACATTGGCGGTCTCGACCCAGTTGGGGCGTGATCTGCTCAGTACGATGACCTCGATGTTCAACCCGTTGCCGGCGATTGCCCTGCTGCCGCTGGCGTTGTTGTGGTTCGGGTTGGGGCAGAACAGCCTGATCTTCGTGCTGGTGCATTCGGTGTTGTGGGCGTTGGCGCTGAACACTTATGCCGGATTTCTCGGCGTCTCCGAGACGCTGCGCATGGCCGGGCGCAATTATGGTTTGAAGGGCTTGCGCCTGGTCTTGTTCATCCTGATCCCGGCGGCGCTGCCGTCGATTCTCGCGGGTCTGAAAATTGGCTGGGCGTTCGCCTGGCGCACGTTGATTGCCGCCGAACTGGTGTTTGGCGCGACCAGTGGCAAGGGCGGGCTGGGCTGGTACATCTTTCAGAATCGCAATGAGCTGTACACCGACAAGGTGTTTGCCGGATTGGCGGTGGTGATCCTGATTGGCTTGCTGGTGGAAAACCTGGTGTTCGATACCCTCGAGCGTGTGACCGTCAAGCGTTGGGGTATGCAACGTTAACAATGGTATGCCGGCTGGCCCAATCGCGAGCAGGCTCACTCCTACATTTGAAATGCGTGCCCCTGTAGGAGTGAGCCTGCTCGCGATAGCTTTTTCAAAGGCTCCGCCACTCTTGAGTATGTTTGCTAGCATTGCGCACAGATCAATCCAGATCAGCCAAGAGTGCTCAGCATGCAACTCCCGGACATGAACCTTCTGGTCGCCCTCGATGCCTTGCTCGACGAGGGCAGTGTGGTCGGCGCGGCGCGGCGGATGAACCTCAGCCCGGCGGCCATGAGCCGCACGCTGACGCGGATTCGCGAAGCCATCGGCGATCCGATTCTGGTCCGCGCCGGGCGCGGTCTGGTGCCGACACCCAAAGCTCTTGAGCTGCGCGAACAGGTACGCGACGTGGTCGAGCAGGCGGCGCTGCTGTTCCGCTCCGCCGACAGCGTCGAGCTGGGCACCTTGCGCCGGCGTTTCAGCATCCGTGCCAATGATTTCTTCGTCGGCGTCTACGGCGGCAAGCTGTTCGACACCCTCGACCAGCTCGCCCCGCATTGCGAATTGCGCTTCGTCCCGGAAGGTGACGGCGACGATGAGGCGCTGCGCGAAGGGCGCATCGATCTGAGCGTCAGCAATACCCGTCCGCTCACGCCGGAAGTGAAAGTGCAGAACCTGTTCTCCACCCATTTCGTCGGCCTGGTGCGCGAGAACCATCCGTTGCTCGATGGCGAAATCACTGCCGAACGCTACGCCGGGTTTTCCCACATCAGCATGTCGCGCCGGGGCATTGCTCGCGGCCCGATTGATACGGCGCTGAACGCGCTGGGGCTGGAGCGCCGGGTGGCGGTCATCGCGCCGAGTTTTCATGCGGCGATGTTTGCCTTGCCTGACTCCGACCTGATCCTGCCGGTGCCCAAAGAGGCCCTGCTCAGCGTACGGCGGCTGGGGCTGAAACTGCGCTCGTTCGACCTGCCGATTCCGCTGCCGATGCTGATGCTGACCCAGGCCTGGCACCCGCGCTTCGACAAGGACCCGGCCCACCGCTGGCTGCGCGAAACCCTCAAGACCTGCTGCGATGAAACGTGGCTGGCCGCACAGCCATAATCTCGAATTGCGCACAAATCCCCTGTAGGAGTGAGCCTGCTCGCGATAGCGTTGTGTCAGTCTCCAAACATGGCGACTGGTGCGCCGCCATCGCGAGCAGGCTCACTCCTACAGGGGATAATCGTTGTGTCTGATGCACTTATAACCTGCCAATAAGTCAATTTTCGTCAGCATCAAGCCCCACTAAAATGCTCCGGTATTTCACCCGCGGAGTTTTCATTCATGACATCCCTGACGGTCACGGCGCCCCTTGCCGCGGCCAGCCCGGCGACGGCGGCTGCGCCACCGGTGTTCGGGGCGCGGATCATCATTGGTCTGGTCGGCGTGCTGTTGGCCGTGCTGGTCTCGGGCCTCAACGAGATGGTCACCAAAGTCGCACTCGCCGATATTCGCGGCGCGCTGCACATCGGTTACGACGAAGGCACCTGGCTGGTCGCCAGTTACACCGCCACGTCGGTCGCGGCCATGGCCTTTGCGCCGTGGTGCTCGGTGACCTTCTCGCTGCGCCGTTTCACCCTCTGCGCCATCGGCCTGTTTACCCTGCTTGGCGTGCTGTGCCCGTTCGCCCCGAATTACGAAAGTCTGTTGTTGATGCGCATCCTTCAGGGCCTGGCCGGCGGCGCGCTGCCGCCGATGCTGATGACCGTCGCGCTGCGCTTTCTCCCCGCCAACATCAAACTCTACGGGCTGGCCGGCTACGCCTTGACCGCGACGTTCGGTCCGGGGCTCGGCACGCCGCTGGCCGGCCTGTGGACCGAACACGTCGGCTGGCAATGGACCTTCTGGCAGATCATCGTGCCGTGCCTGATCGCCATGGCTGCCGTGGCCTACGGCTTGCCGCAGGATCCGCTGCGGCTGGAGCGGCTCAAGTCATTCAACTGGAAAGGCTTGCTGCTGGGCTTTCCGGCGATCTGCATGTTGGTCATCGGCCTGTTGCAGGGCAATCGGCTGGACTGGTTCGAATCAAGTTTGATCTGCGCCTTGCTCGGTGCCGGTTCGCTGCTGCTGGTGGCTTTTCTGATCAATGAATGGTCGCAGCCGATTCCGTTTTTCAAGCTGCAGATGCTCGGCATCCGCAACCTGATGTTCGCGTTGATCACCCTCGCCGGCGTGCTGATCGTGCTGTTGGCGGTGGTGCTGATTCCGTCGAGTTATCTGGCGCAGGTGCAGGGTTATCGTCCGGCGCAAACCGCGCCGATCATGCTCATCGCCGCGTTGCCGCAGTTGATCGCGCTGCCGCTGGTGGCGGCGCTGTGCAATTTACGCTGGGTCGACTGCCGTTGGGTGCTTGGCATTGGTCTTGGCATGCTCGCGCTGTCCTGCCTGGGCGGTTCGCACCTGACGTCGCAGTGGATCCGCGACGATTTCTACGTCCTGCAATGGCTGCAGATTTTCGGCCAGCCGATGGCGGTGTTGCCGCTGCTGATGTTGTCGACCGGCAGTATCTCGCCGATGGAAGGGCCTTTCGCGTCAGCGTGGTTCAACACCGTCAAGGGGCTGGCGGCAGTGGTTGCTACCGGCGTAATCGAAGCGCTGACCACCTCGCGCCTGCATTTCCATTCGACCATGTTGGTCGACAGCCTCGGCAATTCGCCGCTGGCCGATCACAGCGATCCGGGCCTCGCTCACCGCCTGCACGAGCAGGCGGTGGTGCTGACTTCGTCCGACCTCTACGTGTGCATGGCTGGAGTCGCCGTGGCGTTGATCCTGCTGATTTTCTGGCTGCCGACGCGGATTTATCCACCGCGCGCGCCGACCTGATCGCTGCACTGAAACTGAAGGTTTTTTTATGACTCAATCCAAGCAAAAACTCGCGGTAGCCGTGGCTGCCGCATTGGCGGTGGGCGTGCTGGTGTACCTGGCGATGCCAGGACTGTTCGGAAACCGCACCGAGCAAACCACCAACGACGCGTTCGTCTCCGCCGACTACACGCTGGTGGTGCCGCGCGTGGCCGGCTTCATCAAACAGGTGCTGGTTGAAGACAACCAACAGGTCAAGGCCGGGCAGTTGCTGGCGTTGATCGATGACCGCGATTTGCGCGCCGCAGCGGAAGCGGCGGATGCGCAAACCCTGGTCGCGCGGGCGCAGTTGCAGAACGCCAACGCGACTCTGGAGCGGCAGGCTTCGCTGATTGCTCAGGCACAGGCTGCAGTGGTCTCGGCCAAAGCGCAAATGGCTTTCGCGCAGCAGGAACTGAACCGCTACAACCACCTCGCCGGGGTCGGCGCCGGCACCGTGCAGAACGCGCAACAGGCACGCACGCGCATCGATCAGGCTTCGGCGCGCCTGGACACCGCGACGGCGAAGCTGGCGGCCGAACGCAAGCAGGTCGAAATCCTCACTGCCCAGCGCAACGCTGCCGAAGGCACTCTGAAACACGCGCAGGCGGCGCTGGAAATCGCCAGTTTCAACCTGTCGTACACGCGCATCACCGCGCCGCAGGACGGCATGATCGGCGAACGTGCAGTGCGTGTCGGCGCCTACGTCACGCCGGGCAGCAAACTGCTGGCGGTGGTGCCGTTGCAGCAGGCGTATGTGGTTGCCAATTTTCAGGAAACCCAATTGACCGACGTGCAGCCGGGGCAGGATGTGCAGGTACGGGTCGACAGCCTGGGCGGCGAAGCGCTGAGCGGTCGCGTTGAGAGCATCGCGCCGGCAACGGGCGTGACTTTTGCGGCGGTGAAACCGGATAACGCGACGGGCAATTTCACCAAAGTGGTGCAGCGGATTCCGGTGAAGATCATGCTGGAGCCGGGCCAGCCATTGGCCGAGCGCTTGCGGGTGGGGATGTCGGTCGAGGCGAGTATTGATACCGCCAGCTCAAAAGTATCCAAGCGTGAGGTGACGCAGCGATGATCGGTGTTGAATCGGCTGTCGCCTTCGCGAGCAGGCTCGCTCCCACATTTTGTAATGCGTTCCCCCTGTGGGAGCGAGCCTCCTCGCGAAAACGCCAGTGGCAGCAACTCACCCTGAGTACCTTGCTTGCAGTCAGCCTCGGCGCTTGTACCGTCGGCCCGGACTTCCAGAAACCCGCAGCCACTCAACCCGCCGACTGGGCCAAACCCGCCCAGTCCGCCCCAAGCCAGGCCGTCAACGAACCGCTGAACGAACGCTGGTGGGAAACCTTCCAGGACCCGCAGCTCTCCGCGCTCACTCAGCGCGCGCTCAACAGCAACCTCGACCTCAAACTGGCCAGCAGCCGCCTGCAACAAAGTCGCGCCGCGCGCCAGGTGATCACCGCCGAGCGTTATCCGAACAGCGCCGCCACCGGCAGCTACGCACGCAAACGCAACAGCGGCAAGGGTCTGAACGATCCATCGGGGAATAACGGTGATTCGGCCTTCAACCTGTGGGACGCCGGTTTCTCGGCTTCATGGGAGCTGGATTTCTGGGGCCGCGTACGTCGTGAAACCGAGGCCGCGGATGCCAACCTCGAAGTGGCGGAAAACGATCGTCGCGGTGTGCTGCTGACCGTACTGGCCGACACCGCGCAAAACTACATTCAGCTGCGCGGGGTGCAGAACACCCGTGCCGTCACCGAGCAGAACCTCGACGTCGCCCGGCACAGCCTGAAACTTTCGCAGCTGCGTTTGGCCGATGGCGTGGCGACCGATCTCGACGTCGCCGAGGCCGCCGCGCAAGTCGCCGCCATCGAAGCACGACTGCCAGCGCTCGAGCAGCGTCAGGCGCAACTGATCAACGCGATCAGTCTGTTGATGGGCGAACCGCCGCAAGCCCTCGCTCAAACGTTATCCACAGACGCGGCAGTGCCGCAGTCGCCTCTGCAAGTCGCCATCGGCCTGCCGTCTGAATTGGCCGAACGCCGCCCGGATATCCGCCAGGCCGAAGCGCGTCTGCACGCCGCCACCGCCAACATCGGCGTGGCCCAGGGCGATTTCTATCCCCGCATCACCCTGTCCGGCAACCTCGGATCGCAGGCCCTGCAACTCAGCGATTTCGGTTCATGGGGCTCGCGCGCCTTTGGTATCGGCCCGCAATTCAGCTTGCCGCTGTTCGACGGCGGACGTTTGCGCGGCATGCTGCAGCTGCGCGAAGCCCAACAACAGGAAGCGGCCATCGCCTACCAGCAGACCGTTCTGCGCGCCTGGCATGAAATTGACGATCAACTGACCGCGTACAACGCCAGCCAGCGCCGTCGCGATAGCCTCGCCGAAGCCGTGCGCCAGAACCAGATCGCCCTGCGCACCGCGCAGCAGCAGTACGTCGAGGGTGTGGTCGATTTCGTCAACGTCCTCACCGTGCAGAGCGCCTTGCTCGCCACGCAGGAACAATGGGTGGAAAGCTCAACCGGCGTTTCCCTGGCAATGGTCGGCTTGTACAAGGCGCTGGGCGGCGGATGGCAGTCGGTCTATCCGGCAGCGCAGCTGGCCGCAGGCTCGCCGGACGTCGCCAGGCCGTGAACCCACAGCGACAGCTATGATCAACTCCACTGCAGCAAACGGCGTGACACCGGACCTGAGTTCCAGAGGAGTTGCATCATGGAAAATCCGCAGCACAGCCTACCGGCCCTGTTCAAACAACTCGGCCTCCCTCACGACGCGATCAGCATCGATCAGTTCATCGCCAGCCATTCCCCGCTCAAGCCGGATTTGCATCTGGCCGACGCGTTTTTCTGGACGGAAAGTCAGGCGCAGTTTCTGCGCGAGGAGATTCTGGATGATGCGGATTGGGCGGAGGTGGTGGATCAGTTGAATTTGATATTGCGGAAGAAAGCATAAATAGACCAAAATCACGTCCTAATTTGAGGTCCTTATTATGCAAAGTGTTCTTGCCGATATGGCTGTCAGTGTCTCTGAACTAAAGAAAAATCCTACTGCCGTGTTGAACGGTGCACATGGGGGGGCCGTCGCTGTCCTCAACCACAATCGCGTCATGGGTTATATGGTGCCGGCCGAAGTTTACGAAGCGATGATGGAGCGGCTTGATGATCTTGAGCTGGCTGACATCGTTCGTTCGCGCCTTCACGAAACGCCCATTTCGGTAAGCCTGGATGACTTATAAGCTTGAGTTTCTGCCGTCTGCGCACAAAGAGTGGAACAAGCTGGGTCATACGTTGCGGGAGCAGTTCAAAAAGAAGCTGGGTGAGAGGCTGAAGCTTCCCAGAATCCCGGCTGACGCCCTCCACAGCATGCCCGACTGCTACAAAATCAAACTCAAAGCCTCGGGATATCGATTGGTTTACCAAGTCATCGACGAACGAGTCGTGGTTTCCGTGCTAGCGGTTGGCAAGCGCGAACGCAGCAGCGTTTACGATGCTGCCAAGAACCGTTGAACGAGCCCCCGCTTTATTCAAGTGGCCGATGTTTGTCGATGAGATTCTTGAGTGACCGGGCTGGGCCATCAAAGTGTGGGATCAGTTTGATGTATCGTCTGGCATGAGGCGCAGCATGTAAAAAAAATTGCGCGAAAAGGCTCAGATGTAAAAAAAACCTCCTTACTGTAAAAAAAATTTCGTTCTGTCACTCGCATTAGATTTTTTCTACGAAAAATTGCGAATCCAACTTGTGGACGCCTCGGCCAAGCGTGGAGAGATTTGTTTCAAAACTTGACTGAAATTCCCCACCAATGCGATATTGATAGTTAGCAAACTAACAGTGTCCGTTATCCCGTGTCCGATTCCCTCGACAGTCTCCAGATGAACATCAGCAGCGCCATGGTGGTGGCCGCCCGGCATTGGCGGAAGATCTGCCAGACCACGCTGGTCAATTACGGAATTTCCGAAGCCTGCGCCGTGCCCTTGTTGATGATCGGGCGTTTGGGCGAGGGCGTGCGCCAGGTGCAAGTCGCCCAAGCGGCGGGGATGGAGAGTCCGTCGCTGGTGCGCTTGCTCGATCAGCTGTGCCATGCCGGTTACGTCTGCCGCACTGAGGATGCCCAGGATCGTCGCGCCAAGTGCCTGAGCCTGACCGACACCGGTCGCGAGCTGGTGCAGGCGGTGGAGGCCGAGCTGGTGCGCTTGCGCCACGAAGTGCTGGAAGGCATCGAGCGCAGCGATCTGGAAGCTACGCTTCGGGTACTCAGGGCTTTTGAGGCGGCGAGTTCGCCTGTGGTGGTCAATTCTTGAACGGTTTTTTCACTGGCATGCCGCCGGCCCGTGACTGGTTTTACGGGGTACGTACTTTTGCCGCGTCGATGATTGCGCTGTACATCGCCTTGCTCATGCAAATGCCGCGTCCGTATTGGGCGATGGCCACGGTGTACATCGTCTCCAGCCCGTTTCTCGGCCCGACCAGTTCCAAGGCTCTATACCGGGCAGCGGGTACTTTTCTCGGTGCGGCGGCGGCAGTGCTGTTCGTGCCGATGTTCGTGCAAAGCCCCTACGTGCTGGTGGTGGTCATTGCCTTGTGGACCGGCATTCTGCTGTTCATGTCCCTGCATTTGCGCACGGCCAACAGCTACGCACTGATGCTGGCCGGCTACACCTTGCCGTTGATTGCCCTGCCGGTGGTGGATAATCCGCTGGCGGTGTGGGATGTGGCCGAGGCGCGTACCGAAGAGATTTTCCTTGGCATCGCCGTTGCTGCGGTGGTCGGTGCGATGTTCTGGCCGCGCCGGCTGGCGCCGGTGTTCAACGATGCGGTAAGCAAGTGGTTCGCCGATGCGACGAGCTACAGCCTGAAGTTTCTCAGTCGCGATGTGCAGCCGGAAGAAGTCACCGCGCTGCGCATGGCCATGGTCGCCAATTTCAACAGCCTTGAATTGATGATCGGCCAGTTGCCCCACGAAGGCGCGCGGCCACAGACCGTGCGCAACACCAAGGAGCTGCGCGGACGGATGATTCACCTGCTGCCGGTGATCGATGCGCTTGAGGATTCGCTATACGCCTTGGAACGGCGCACCCCTGAGCTGGTGGAAAAATTCCAGCCGTTGCTCGCAGCCACCCGTGAATGGCTGAGCCATGCGGATGCCGATCTCGCGCGCTGGCAAGCACTGCGCGATCAGCTCGACGGGTTGCAACCGAGTGCCGAAGCGCTGGAGGAGCGCAAACAGTTGCTGTTCTCCAATGCGATCTACCGCCTCGGTGAATTCATCGATCTGTGGCAGGACTGCCGCAGCCTGCAGGATGCGATCCTGTGCGAGCGCCAGGACAGCTGGCGCGCCGTGTACCGGCACTGGCGCCTCGGCCGGTTGACGCCGTTCATCGATCGCGGGCTGATGCTGTACTCGGTGGCCTCGACCATTCTGGCGATCATCGTCGCTTCGGTGTTGTGGATTCTGCTCGGCTGGCCGGATGGCGGCAGTGCGGTGATTCTGGCGGCGGTGGCGTGCAGCTTCTTCGCCTCGATGGACGACCCGGCCCCGCAGATTTACCGATTCTTTTTCTGGACCGGGATGTCGGTGCTGTTCGCCAGTCTTTACCTGTTTCTGATTCTGCCCAACCTGCATGATTTCCCCATGCTGGTGCTGGCGTTTGCCGTGCCGTTCATTTGCATCGGCACCCTGACAGTGCAGCCGCGTTTCTACCTCGGCATGCTGCTGACGCTGGTCAATACCTCGTCGTTCATCAGCATTCAGGGTGCCTACGACGCGGACTTTTTTGCCTTCGCCAACTCCAACCTCGCCGGGCCACTGGGGCTGTTGTTCGCTTTTATCTGGACGCTGGTGGCGCGGCCGTTCGGTGCCGAGCTGGCGGCCAAGCGCCTGACTCGATTCAGTTGGAAAGACATCGTCAGCATGACCGAACCGGCCAGCCTCGCCGAGCATCGGCAACTGGGCGTGCAGTTGCTTGATCGGCTGATGCAGCACCTGCCGCGTCTGGCCCTGACCGGCCAGGACACCGGCATTGCCATGCGCGAAGTGCGCGTCGGTCTGAATATGCTCGATTTGCTTGCATACACCCCGCGCGTCACTGGCGTGCCAAATGCCCTGTTGCGACAGGTGGTGAGTGAGGTCGGCGAGTATTTCCGCGCCTGCCTCAAAGCCGACGAACGCCTGCCGGCGCCGAGCGGTCTGCTGATGACCCTTGATCGCACCCGCCGTGCGCTGAACGGTGAGGGCGACGATGAAACCCGTCTGCACCTGTTGCACGCCTTGAGTGGTTTGCGTCTGGCCTTGCTGCCCGGCGTCGAATTCGTCTCCAGCGCCGAGCCCGAAGAACCGCTGCCCGATGGAGCGCCCCTATGATTGGTGATCTGGATATCAGCGGCATTTTCCTGCCGACCCTGCTGGTGCTGATGGGCATTACCTATGTGTTGTTTCTGTTGGTGCATGGCGTGCTGCAGCGCCTGCACTTTTACCGTCTGGTCTGGCACCGGGCATTGTTCAACGTGGCGCTCTACGCCGTGCTGCTGTACGGCGTGGACTCACTCAGTCGATACCTGATGACATGAAAAAACCGTTTCTGACTATAGGTCGCGTGGTCCTGACCCTGCTGATCGTGACTTTTGCCGTTGTCCTCGTCTGGCGCATGGTGATGTATTACATGTTCGCGCCGTGGACCCGCGACGGCCACATTCGTGCCGACATCATCCAGATCGCCCCGGACGTGTCCGGGTTGATCCAGCAAGTCGAAGTGAAGGACAACCAGTTGATCAAGCGTGGCCAGGTGCTGTTCAGTATCGATCAGGACCGCTTCAAACTGGCCCTGCGCCAGGCCAAGGCCGCCGTCGCTGATCGCCAGGAAACCCTCGCCCAGGCGCAGCGTGAAGCCAAGCGTAACCGTGGCCTCGGCAACCTGGTGCCGGCCGAGCAACTGGAAGAGAGCCAGTCGCGGGTGGCCCGTGCGCAATCGGCGCTGGCCGAAGCGTTGGTGGCGGTCGACAGTGCGCAGCTCAACCTCGATCGCTCGGTGATCCGCAGCCCGGTCGACGGTTACGTCAACGACCGCGCGCCGCGTCCGCAGGAGTTCGTCACCGCCGGGCGCCCGGTATTGTCGGTGGTCGACAGCAATTCCTTCCACATCGACGGCTATTTTGAAGAAACCAAACTCGACGGCATTCACGTCGGGCAGTCGGTGGATATCCGCGTGATCGGCGACCGCGCACGGTTGCGCGGGCATGTCGAAAGCATCGTCGCCGGCATCGAAGACCGTGATCGCACCAGTGGCAGCAACCTGCTGCCGAACGTCAACCCGGCGTTCAGTTGGGTGCGCCTGGCGCAGCGGATTCCGGTGCGCATCGCCTTCGATGATGTGCCGGCCGACTTCCGCATGATTGCCGGGCGTACCGCCACTGTGTCGATCATCGACGATCAACCCCGGGAGCCGCAGCCATGAGCAAGGCCTGGTTGATCGCCGGGTTGGGTGTGATGCTCTCGGCCTGCCAGATGGTCGGCCCGGATTATCAGGTGCCTGCCGACGCGGCAGCGCAGCGCAAGGATATTCAGGGCGAGCTGGCAATCGCTGGCAAACCGGTGGTTTCGGCGCCGGTGCCGGCCGACTGGTGGCGACTGTATAAAGACCCGCGCCTCGATCAACTGGTGCAGCAGGCCATGGCGTCCAACACCGACCTGCGTGTAGCGGCGGCGAACCTGTCGCGGGCGCGCGCTCAGGTGGATGAGGCCGAGGCCGCTGGCGGTTGGAGTGGCGGCGTGAAAATGGGCGCCCAGCGTCTGCAGGAATCCGGTCAGGCGTTCCTGCTGCCGGAGAAAGTGCCGGTGGATAACGTCGGCGACATCGGCATCAGCGCTTCGTATCAGTTCGACTTGTGGGGCACCCTGCAGCGCGGCATCGAAGCGGCCAAAGCCAATGCCGATGCGACCCAGGCCGCTGCCGATACCGCTCGCATCACGCTGGTGGCGGACGTGGTTCGCGCTTACACCCAGGTCTGCGCCGCCAATGAAGAGCGGGAAATCGCCGAGCATTCTCTCGATCTGCAATCGCAGAGCACTTCACTGATCCAGCGTCTGCGTGACGCCGGGCGTGGCGACGAAACCCAGGTCACCCGCTCGCAAACCCAATTCAAATCCCTGCGCGCCGATTTGCCGCGTTATGAAGCGGCGCGTCAGGCCGGGCTGTTCCGTTTGTCGATGCTGCTGGCCAAACCGGTCGAGCAATTGCCGGCGGGCACGGCCAGTTGCGCCGAGTTGCCGAAGATCGCTCAACGACTGCCGGTGGGGGACGGTGCTGCGCTGCTCAAGCGTCGACCGGATATTCGTCAGGCTGAACGCCGTCTCGCGGCGGCAACGGCGGGCATCGGTATCGCCACCGGTGAGCTGTACCCGGACATCAGCATCGGCGCGACCATTGGCACCGTCGGTCTCATCGACGATCTGGGTGACCCTTCGACCAACCGCTGGGGTTTCGGCCCGTCGCTGAGCTGGAAGGTGCCGACCAACGGCGCCCGTGCGCGCATTCGTGAGGCCGAGGCCAACACTCAGGGCGCGCTGGCGCATTTCGACGGTGTGGTGCTCAACGCCATCCGCGAGACCCAGACCGGTCTGGCCCAGTACAGCGCGTTGTTGCAGCGCCGCGATGCACTGGCCGAAGCCGAGCAGTCGGCGAAGCTCGCCGCCGAGCAGACGCACCGCTTCTTCCAGGCCGGCCGCGAGTCGTTCCTCGCCGACCTGCAAGCGACCCGCACCTACACCGATGTCACCGCGCAACTGGCCGCCGCGAACACCCAGGTCGCGATGAGCCAGATCGATTTGTTCCTCGCCCTGGGCGGTGGCTGGGAAAGCGGACGAACGAACACCTCGGGCGCCAGCAAACCCTGAGGCCGTTGCTATGCTTTGATGTGTTGGAGGGGCGCCCCATGCCAAGCGCTCCTGCAATGCACATTGCTCGTGCTGGCCCAGGGGAAACCAATAATGAAAAACCCTTACGCTCTCGGCTTCTGGTGCGCTCTGGTCGCACTGGTGCTGCTCTCGGCCACATATTTCTACGGGATCATGCTGGCCCACCAGATTGACACGGCAATGGTTTTTCTCGACAGCGCCGTTGCGCTGATCGCGGTGATGGCGATCGTCGTCGTCGCCTGGACCTCGATTCAGCTGCAGCGGGTCAAGAAGCGTCAGCTCGAGCGCGGCAAGATGCTCGTGCTGATCTGGGACACCAAAGTCGCCCTGCGCCGGGTCGAAACCGTGTTCGACCGCTACTTCTGGGGCAGTTACTGGCAGCCCGGGCGAACCTTCGCCGAAGTCATGGGCGAACTCACCGGCACGCCGCTGGAAAAAAGCCTCGAAGCTCTGAAGAAGCAATGCCTGGAACTCGACAAGCAGATCGCCGATGAAGGCTGGCACTGGCTGAACAATGCTCGCGAGCTGTCAGATGTCGCCACGGCCATGGCCCGCGAACGCTATCAGCTGGATTTCTGCGATGTACGGATGGAGGCGCCAGGCGGGGCGGTGATCGATCGAGACTTCGAAGTGCTGGTGTACACCTGGACCGCGCGGCTGAAGAGCTTCGATCATCAGCTGGATGAAATTGAAGTCCAATATTCCTGATTTGTTGTGAATCCTCCGGCGCTATCGCGAGCAGGCTCACTCCTACATTTGGAATGCGTTCCCCCTGTAGGAGTGAGCCTGCTCGCGATAGCGTCCTTCCAGACACTGAAACTCTTCAACCCTGTCAGCGGTCCATTCCCCCCACAGACACTCTTTAACCTCTAAACAGTGGGCCGTCCCCCGCGCCCGGTGCTAATCTCCACCGCTTATTGCGCACAGTCGAGCCGCGACCCGATCCCGGGTTCAAGGAAGACGACTTCATTCACAGCCACGGAAATCGATCAGGTCATTCATGAATAAATCAGCAGGCGTGCTCCTCGGAATCGTTGTTGCCATCGGCGCGATCAGCGCAGGCGGGGCCTGGTACACCGGGACCAAGATCGAAGGCGTACTGAACAACGCCGTGACCAACGCCAACAAGGAGCTGCAGACCGCCATGGCCGGCTCCAACGGCACGGCGTCGCTGGAGCTGGTGTCGCTGGAACGCCACACCTTCACCAGCACCGCGCACTATCGCCTCAAGGGCGAAGGCGAGATGTTCGGTGATGCGCCGGTCGAGCTGCTGTTCGTCGACCATATCGAACACGGCCCGTTGCCGTTCTCCCGTCTGGTTTCGCTGAAGTGGCTGCCGGTCATGGCCACCAGCAACTATGAACTGGAAAAAAGCCCGTCCACAGAAAAATGGTTCGCCGCCACCAACGGCGCCGCGCCGCTCAAGGGCGTGACCAACATCGGCTACGACGAATCGACCACCAGCACCCTCAACCTGGTGCCGTTCGAAACCGCCCTGGATGAGCAGTCGAGCCTGAAGTTTTCCGGTCTGAGTATGGACATCGCCGCCAGCGCCCAGGCGCAGAAGGTCAAGGCCGACGGCTACATGGACAATCTGAAACTGGTCACCGTGTCTGAAGACCAGGCGCCGGTGCAGATCGAGCTCAACGGCCTGACCCTGGCCAGCAACCTCGCCAAGAGCAGCTACGGTTACTACACCGGGGAAAACACCCTGGAAGTGACCAGCAGCAAAACCACCTTCGGCGCCAAACCGATGGTGCTGGGGGTGAAGAACTTCGAAATGAAGAACCGCACCGAAGAAAGCGGCAGCAACGCCTCGGGCCGTGCCGATTACAAAATCGGCGAAGTG
The DNA here is from genome assembly GCF_900105805.1 of Pseudomonas moraviensis. NCBI lineage: Bacteria > Pseudomonadati > Pseudomonadota > Gammaproteobacteria > Pseudomonadales > Pseudomonadaceae > Pseudomonas > Pseudomonas moraviensis. Next base: position 5,087,395 of record NZ_LT629788.1, read on the forward strand.
ACGCTCAACGACAAGAAAGTCGGTTCGGCAGCCATGGCCATGAGCCTGAAGAACCTCGACATTCCTTCGACCATGTCGCTGATGCAGATCTACCAGACCAAATTGCAGCCGTACGAAAAAGCCGCCGCCGAAGCCGCCGCACAGGGCCTGCCGGCACCGGAGCTGAACCTGACCGAAGCGGAAAACGCCCAGGTCAAAGCCGACCTGCAGAAGCTGCTGGCCGCCGGCCCGCAACTGGCGCTGGAGAACCTTTCGTTCAACACCGCCAACGGTGAAAGCCGCGCCAATCTGGTGATCGACCTGACCAAACCGCAATCGATGGACCTGCCACCGGATCAACTGGGCAAGCAGCTGATTGCGCTGCTCGACCTGAACATTCAAGTGTCCAAGCCGATGCTGGTCGATCTGCTCAGCGTGCAGGCGCAACTCGATGGCCAGACTGACGCCAAAGCCATCGTCGATCAGTCCAGGGAAGCGGCGGACATGTTCGCCGGCATGGCGGTCGGCTCGCAATTGGCCGTCGTCGACGGCACCAACGTGGTGACAAAGCTGCATTACGCGGCCAATCAGGTCGAATTCAACGGCCAGAAAATGACCGTCGAACAGTTCATCGGCTTCCTGATGAGCAAGTTCGCCGGCGTCACCCAAGTGCAATAAATCCACCGCGCGCCACCCGGACGCCCGGCCCCTGTGTGAACAGGCGCCGGGCGTTTTGCTGTACGAGTTTTGTACAGAAGAGCCGATTCTGAACAATTATTGCGATGTGAAAATTCGCTCTCGCTTGCGTGCAGACTGCCTCACCAAGCTTGGCCGAAGGCTGTCTTCTCGGCCACCGTTACGAATGGGCAAGGAGGGCATTGCGACCCGGCTGGCCATGTAAGGATGCTGACGAATGCCGCGTATTGATGGTCCTGTAGTACATCGTGGTTTGCGCCCTTTGTTCCGATTCGCCCTCTGCAGCCAGTTGCTCTGGCCGCTGCTGGCGTTGGCCGACACACCCTATGATGAAATGGTCCGCGATGCTCGCGCCGGGCACTACACGCCCGCGTTGACGGTGTTGCGTCAGGTGCCGCCGGGCCAGGCCAGCGACGGCCAGATCAGTGATCACCTGCAAATCGCCAGTTGGGCCGGGCTCGATGCCGAAGTGGTCAAGGTCTATGAAACCCAGGGCCGCGACCGCGTCCTGCCGGTTCAGGCGCTGACCGCCGCTGCGCGTGCCTATCGCAACCTCAAGCGCTGGGACCAGGCCGCCCAGGTCTATAACCAGGCGCTGGCGCTGGAGCCGGACAACGCCGACCTGCAATTGGGTCTGGCGCTGACCCAGGCCGATTCCGGCAAGCCCGATCAGGCCGTCACCCGTGCCCAGGCGCTGGTCGCCGCCAAACCCGAGGATCCGTCACGCCGCCTGGCCTTGGGCTATGCCCTCGGCCGCGCCGGCAAGCAGTACGACGCTCTCTTTGAATACGATCAGGCGTTTATCCGCGCCGGCAACAAACCGGAAGTCGCCCGCGAGTACGTGGTCGCGCTGCAAAAGGCCCGTCTGCCTGAACCGGCGCTGCGCCTGGCCAGTCAGCGCCCCGGTCTGATTGATCCGGTGACCTTGCGCCGTCTCGAAGGCGATCTCGCCGCCGAACGTGTGCGCCTCGCCGAACTCGCCACCCGCAGCGAACAGGAACGCTACGTCATCGCTGACCGCGCGCTGGCCGATTACGACAAACTGCTCGCGACCTGGACGCCTGACGCCACTGCCCATGACGACGTGACGCGCTGGCGCATCGACCGCATGGGGGCGCTCAAGGCCCGGGCGCGCACCGCCGACGTCATCAGCGAATATCAAAAGCTGCAGGCCGAGGGCGTGCAGATTCCGACCTACGCCCTGCGTTGGGTGGCGGCGTCTTATCTCGATCAGCGTGAGCCGGAGATCGCCACCGATCTGTATCGCCAGGTGCTTTCAGCGCCTGACGCCGATGTCGGTGATCGTCTCGAAGACACCACTGCGCTGTACTACTCGCTGCTGGAAAGCGATCGCGCCGACGAGGCGCGCAAGGTCGCCGAAGACGCGGCGAAAGCCCAGCGTCCGCGCGTCGAACTCAAGGGTCTGCCGATCGGCAATCCCAACGATGAGTGGATGGACGCCCAGCAACTCGCGGCGCAGGCCGGCACTTACAGTTCCGACCTGCCCCACGGCGAAGAGCGTTTGCAGACTCTCATCGAGCAAGCGCCAGGCAATCTCGGCTTGCGTCTGGCCCAGGCCGATCTCTACCTCGCCCGCCAGATGCCGCGCCGCGCGGAAAGCCAGCTCAAGGAAGCCGAGAGCGCGGCACCGCGCGACGCGGGCCTGGAGGTCGCTCAGGCACGCACCGCGATGGAGTTGCAGGAGTGGCGGCAGAACGATGCGCTGGTCGATGACGTGGTCGCGCGTTATCCGGACAACCGCCAGGTGCAGCGACTGGCCCGCGAGCGCGAAGTGCATGACATGGCCGAACTGCGCGTCGAAGCCTACGGCGGCAAGGCCAATGGTGGCGGCAGTGGCGATGCCGGTGCGGTCAGCGGCAGCCGTGATTTCGGCATCCAGAGCACGTTGTACAGCCCGCCGATCAACGAAGACTGGCGCGTGTTCGCCGGCGCCGGTTATGCCACCGGTGATTTCGCCGAAGGGACTGGCCACCATCGCTTCCAACGGGTCGGCCTGGAACGGCGTACCCGTGACATGACCCTCGAAGCCGAAGTGTCGAATCACGATTACGGCTTCGGTGACAAACAAGGCGCACGCCTGGCGATCGCCCGCGACATCAACGATCACTGGCAGTACGGCGGCAGCCTCGAATACCTCTCGGCGGAAACACCGCTGCGCGCACTCAACAGCGACATCAAGGCCAATGGCGGCAGCGCATTCCTGCGCTGGCGCGCCAACGAAAGCCGCGAGTGGCGCGTCTCGGTCAGCCCGTCGCACTTCAGCGATGGCAACAACCGCGTCGAAGCGTTGGTGACCGGACGTGAAGGTATCTACAGCGCGCCGAACATCCAGGTCGATGCTGGTCTGGAAGTCGGCACCAGCCACAACTCGAAATCCGATGACGTGCCGTACTTCAACCCCAAGTCGGACTTCAGCGTGATGCCGCTGGTCAACGTCAACCACGTCCTCTACCACCGTTACGAAACTTCCTGGAGCCAGCAATTCCAGGCCGGCGCCGGCACCTACAGCCAGCGCGACCACGGCACCGGCGGCATGGCGTTGCTCGGTTACGGCCAACGGTACGCCTGGAACGACGTGTTCGATGTGGGCGGCATGTTCAGTGTGATCAACCGGCCTTACGACGGTGATCGGGAAACTGATCTGCGTCTGCTCGTCGACCTCACTTTCCGCTTCTAGAAGAGTTTGAAGATGCCTTTTATCTCGCGTTTCATCCTTTTGCTGGGAGCGCTGCTGATCAGCGCCTGCGCCCAGCAGGCCCCGGCCTTCGCGCCGCCCTCCGAGCGCCCGGTCGCGGCCAGTGAACAACCGTGGCCAAAAAACCATGTGCTCGGCATCGCCTATCACGACGTTGAAGACCGTGATCCCGATCAGGCCGTGGTGGCAGTGCGCACCGAACGCATGATCGAGCAACTCGCCTGGCTGCGTGAAAACGGCTACAAACCGGTAACCGTCGACCAGATCATGGCCGCACGCAAGGGTGGCCCGCAGCTGCCGGCGAAAGCGGTGCTGCTCAGCTTCGACGACGGTTATGCCAGCTTCTATACCCGCGTCTTGCCGGTGTTGCGCGCCTACAACTGGCACGCTTTGCTGGCGCCGGTCGGCACCTGGATCGACACACCGCTGAATCAGCCGGTGGACTTTGCCGGCACGCCGCGCAAGCGTTCGGACTTTCTGACCTGGGAGCAGGTCCGCGAAATTTCCAGGTCGGGGCTGGTAGAGATCGCCGCCCATACCGACGCCAGCCACAAAGGCATCCTCGCCAACCCGCAGGGCAACTTGCAGCCGGCCGCTGCGACCCGGCGCTATGACCCCGTGACCAAGCGCTACGAGTCCGAAGCCGATTTCCAGGCACGCATTCGTGCCGACGTGAAGAATATTTCCGAGAAGATCCGCCGGGTTACCGGTTACAAACCGCGGGTCTGGGTCTGGCCGTACGGCGCTGCTGACGGCACGTCGCTGAGCGTGGTTGGCGAGGAGGGCTATGAAATGGCCCTGACCCTGGACGACGGCCTCGACACCCTCGACAACCTGATGAGCGGGCCACGCTTCCTCGTTACCTCCGACCCTGACGGCGAGCATTTTGCCAACAGCATCGTCGCGGTACAGCAAGAGTTGGCGATGCGCGTGGTGCATGTCGATCTGGATAACGTCTACGACCCGGATCCGGCGCAACAGGACATCAACCTCGGCAAACTGGTGCAGCGCATTTCTGACCTGGGCCCCACCACGGTGTTTCTGCAAGCTTTTGCCGATCCAAAGGGCGATGGTCTGGTGCACTCGCTGTACTTCCCCAACCGCCACCTGCCGGTGCGCGCCGACCTGTTCGACCGCGTCGCCTGGCAACTGCGCACCCGCGCTCATGTAAAGGTCTATGCATGGATGCCGGTGCTGAGTTTCGAGCTCGATTCGAAGCTGCCGCGGGTGACCCGCTGGGACCCGAAGACCGCCATCACGTCGGTCGATCCAAAGCAGTACAAACGCCTGTCACCGTTCAATCCCGAAGTGCGGAAAGTCATCGGTGAAATCTACGAGGACCTGGCGAGTCTGACCTCGATCGATGGCGTCCTCTACCATGACGACGCAGTGCTGTCGGACTTCGAAGATGCCAGCCCGGATGCCTTGAAGGCCTACGCTGCACATGGGTTGCCCGGCTCGATTGCCGCGCTGCGCGACGACCCGGCGGCGATGCAACGCTGGACCCGCTTCAAGAGCCGCTACCTGATCGACTTCACCAACGAACTGACCGCCAGGGTCCGCGCCATTCGCGGCCCGCAGGTGCTGACCGCGCGCAACATCTTTGCCGAGCCGATGCTCAATCCCGAGAGCGAAGCGTGGTTCGCACAGAATCTCGACGATTTCCTCGCCACCTACGACTGGACGGCGCCGATGGCCATGCCTTTGATGGAAAAACAGACCCGGGCCGAGTCCGGGCCGTGGCTGGAAACCCTGGTGGCCACGGTTAAAAAACGTCCCGGTGCGCTCAATCGCACGGTGTTCGAATTGCAGGCGCGTGACTGGAACCAGAAGGATCAGGCCGACATCGATGCCGCGCAACTGGCGGACTGGATGGGCCGGCTCAAGCGCCAGGGCGCGACCAGTTTCGGTTACTACCCGGACAACTTCCTCGACAACCTGCCGGACCTGAAAACCGTAAGGCCTGCACTCTCCAACAAATGGAATCCATAACATGCTGGATAGACTGTTAGCCCTGCTTGTTCTGGCGATCGTTCTTGGCGTTCCGCTGGGGCTGATTTTCCTGGTGACCGGCCAGTTCCTGATGTCGTTCGTGTTCTTCTACCCGCTGTTCATGTCCGGGTTGTGGATCGCCGGCGGCCTGTATTTCTGGTTGCACTGGGAGCGCCACTGGCCATGGCAGGACGACACGCTGCCGCCGCCACTGGAAGGCGAGCCGCTGATCTCGATCCTGATTCCTTGCTACAACGAAGGCGACAACGCTGCCGACACCATTCACGCGGCACTGGCGCAGCATTACCCGAACATCGAAGTCATCGCGATCAACGACGGCTCCAAGGACAACACGGCTGAAGTTCTCGACGCACTGGCCAAGGAAGATCCTCGTTTGCGGGTCCTGCATCTGGCGGAAAACCAGGGCAAGGCTGTGGCCCTGCGCATGGGCGCGATTGCTGCGCGCAGCGAGTATCTGGTGTGCATCGATGGCGACGCCTTGCTGGCGCCCAATACCGCGGCCTATCTGGTCGCGCCGATGCTGGATAACGCACGTCTCGGCGCCGTGACTGGCAACCCGCGCATCCGCACACGGTCGACGTTGATCGGGCGGGTGCAGGTCGGCGAGTTCTCCTCGATCATCGGTCTGATCAAACGCACGCAACGGGTGTTCGGGCGCATCTTCACCGTCTCCGGGGTGATCGTCGCGTTCCGCCGTACCGCGCTGAACCGGGTCGGCTACTGGAGCCCGGACATGATCACCGAAGACATCGACATCAGCTGGAAGCTGCAGCTCGATCACTGGAGCATCTTCTACGAACCGCGCGCGCTGTGCTGGATCCTCATGCCGGAGACCCTCGGCGGCCTCTGGAAGCAGCGTCTGCGCTGGGCTCAGGGCGGCGCCGAAGTGTTGTTCAAGAACATTCGCGGCATCTGGCAGTATCGCCATCGTTACCTGTGGCCGCTGCTGTTCGAATACTGCCTGTCCACCGGTTGGGCGTTCACCTTCCTGTTGTCGGTGATTTTCTGGGGCATGGGCAAATTCATGGTCATGCCGGATGCAATCGCTGTGGATCACTTGATGCCACCGGCCTTCACCGGTCTGTTGCTGGCGGTGGTCTGTCTGGTGCAGTTCGCGGTCAGCATCGTCATCGATCGGCGCTATGAGCCGGGTCTGGGCAAGACCATGTTCTGGGTGGTCTGGTACCCGCTGGTGTTCTGGCTCGTCAGTCTGCTGACCACCTTGGTCAGTTTCCCCAAAGTGTTGTTCAGCCAACACAAGAAACGCGCGCGCTGGGTCAGTCCTGATCGGGGCATCCGACCGCTGGGCGACGAGCAGGAGGAAGTCATCAAATGAAAATTATCCGCACTCGCCAACGGCCCTTTCTGGTGGTGATCGACGTCATCCTTACCGTGATGGCCTGGGTCGGCCTGCTGTACCTGTTGGTGCGCGGCCTATGGCCATTGATCGAAACCACCGGCGGCCCGCGCATCGAGCACTCGGCGTTCGATGCCTTGGGCACCTTGCAGGTTTATCTGTGGGTGGCGGTGGTCAACGCAGTGATCCTGATTGGTTGGGCACGTTATCAGCAACGCAAGAGCCGCAGCTTCGCTCAGCGCCGGTTGCCCTCGCCGGTGATTGGTGATGAAGGTCTGAGCAAAAGCTTCAAGCTCTGCGATGAGCGTTTCCAGAAATTGCGCACGCCTGGCGTGATGACCATCCACAACGATCAGGACGGCGATATCAGCCACGTGGAAACGCATTTCTGGCCGGTGCAGCAGCAGGCATTGCCCGCGCCGCTGGGGCAACAGCGGGTGATCTTTCTGCATGCCGATGAAGATGACAATCGCGAGCCGGTGAACCGCCTGACGTGACCTCCACTGTAGGAGCTGCCGAAGGCTGCGATCTTTTGATTTTGCTTATGTAAAAACAAGATCAAGAGATCGCAGCCTCGTTGCACTCGTCAGCTCCTACAGGACCGGTGTCAGGCCTGGATCAGCGTCCACGCCTCCTTCATCCGCAAAGGTTGTTTCATTCGTTCGGCCAGCAGCGCCATCGCGCGTTGCTTGTCACACGCCACCGCCGCGACGACTATGCCGTTTTTCGCGAACAGGCCAATGAACGGCGGCTTTTCCGGCTCGCCGTTGAACTCGACCTCGTCCCATTCTGCAGCGTGACCAAGATAGTCGTAGTTCTTGCCGAAGTGGTACGTCCAGAAGAACGGCACATCCAGATAATGCTCCTCGCCACCGAGCATGTTGGCGGCGGCAATGCGCGCGTGTTGCTGGGCCAAACGCCAGTGCTCGATTCGGGTTGGCTGGCCGCTCAGCGGAAACGTGGCGATATCGCCGATGGCCCATAAACCATCGCCGACACGCATGCCGTCATCGACGCGCAAAGACTGATCATCTTCCTTGGACAGTGAGCCGAAGGCCTCGGTAGCCGGGTGGACGCCGACGCCAGCGAGGATCAAATCCGCCGCCAGGCGCAAGCCGTTGTCGAGCAACACGCCCTCGACCTTCTCTTCGCCAAAGATCTCGGTAGCCTCGTGCTCGCTGATGAACTTCACCCCGTGCTCTTCGTGCAACGCGCGAATCGCCTTGCCCACCGCTTCGCCGAATTGCTTGGCGAAAGGGATCGCATGACGCGCCAGCACGGTAACGTCGAGGCCGTACTCGCGCAATGCTGACGCGCATTCTAGGGCGATGAAACTGTCGCCGATGATCACCGCGCGCTGGCCCGGTTGAGCGGCGTTGATGATCTGTTCAGCCTGGGCTTTCGAACGCAGGACGAAGACGTTGGCCAGCTCAGCGCCGGGCAGTTTCAGCGGGTTGGGTGCGCCACCCGTCGCGAGTACCGCGGCGTCGTAGCGCAGGATTCCGCCATTGCTTAAATGAAGGGTTTTACCTGGAGCGTCGAGTGCGCTGACTTCGCTTTGTACGCGTTCGATGCGTTGTGCTTGATAGAAGGCTTCATCGCGCAGGGGCGGGACCTCTTTCGGCGACATCTCCCCGGCCAGAACAAATTTGCTCAACACCGTGCGGTCGTAGCCGGCATCCGGTTCGCCGTCGACCATAACGATGCGCCCGCCAAAACCCTTCTCCCGCAACGCCGCCGCGCATGCAGTGCCTGCGGCGCCGGCGCCGACCACCACGAACGTTCTTGGATCGTCGGCCGGCGGGGTGTGCGGATCGGGCAGGGGCTGGTCATCGACCCAGATCTCCTCGCCGCGCAACTCCAGCGGAAAGCGCTTGAGACTGTCCAGCGACGGCGGCTCGCACAGGCCTCCGTCCTCGGCGCGGTACGCGGCTTTGTGCCAAGGGCAGATCAACCTGCCGTGACACAACGCACCCTCGGCCAGTGGCGCACCGGCGTGTGGACACAGGCCCTGAAACGCTCGCAACTCTCCGTTGGCACGCAGCAGGACGATCTTGCAGTCGCCGATTTCGACTTGCAGGCCACGGTCTTGCGGGACATCGGCGAAACGGGCGACTCGGTGCAGGGACATCTTCAGCTTCCTCGCAGGCATTTCTCTTGTGAGTTGAGGCCGCCGCGGGAGGTTCAGCCATTTGCTACTGCCAAGGCACGAACGGTACAGCTATAGTTTGCGGGCCGACGACGGCCTCACTGCACAAGGTGCTCCCGGAATGACCCGATTGACCTCTCTCAACCCATGGCTGGCGGCCATCGCCGTGACCCTTTGCGTGCAGTTCCCGGCGCAGGCCCAGGAGCGTTTCACCCTGAGCATCCCGGGCGTGTCGGATAACCGCTTGTTCACCTCGGCCGCCGCCAGCGACGCGCCTGGCTGCGGTGGTAAGAACCAGTCGCCAGCGCTGAGCTGGAACGCCGGCCCGGCCGGAACCCAGAGCTACGCCATCGTCATGCATGACCCGGACGGCCAGAAGGGCCTGGGCGTCGATCACTGGATTCACTATGGGATCAAACCCACCACCCACCAGATCGCGGCCGGCGTCGGCGCTAAATCCGCGCTCGAAGGCGTCGGCGGCACCAACAGCAAAGGCAACACCCATTACATGGGCCCATGCCCGCCAGTGGGCGACAGCGCGCACCACTACATCATTCAGATCTACGCGCTCGACCTCGCCCCGGACGCTTTGCCGGCCGGCCTGACCCGCGCCGAGTTGATGGAAAAAATCAAAGGCCATGTGCTGCGCAACAGCAGCGCGGTGCGGCGTTATCACCGCTGAGGTTCGGCCGCTTACGGGCGGCTGACTGCCCTGATTCCCCAGCCATTTGGCATTGCCCCGCGAAAACGCGCACTATCGAGCCATTGCCAATGCGCTGGAGGACAACGTGGCAGCAAAAATCGACCGCATCGCCCAGCTACTCAACTGCCCGGAGAAGGGCGAACAAATGCGGCGTGCAGTAACCGAGACACGTAAGGAATTTCTGCTGAATCAGCCGGAGGAAGACCTCGTTGATGAAGACGAGGTGTTTGAAGAGGTGGAGGAGGAGGGAGATGACGACGATGAATATGACGAGTTTGACTGGACGACGGAGTGACGGCGTTCCAGCGATCTTGTCATCGCCCACAAAAAAGCCCCGGACCATCACAGTCCGGGGCTTTCTCGTTTGATTCATGGTGCACCAGGCGGGATTCGAACCCACGACCCCTGCCTTCGGAGGGCAGTACTCTATCCAGCTGAGCTACTGGTGCAGCGGGCGACATCATACCTAGGTCGGCTCGGGGCGTCCATGCCGGGTTTGGCGGGTTTTGTCAGAGTGCGTGTCGGCACAAAATCGCGGTATTCCTTAAAGCGGTAACGTCCTGCAAAACCCTCGCTTGGCGCTTTGCCGGGGTTGATCTAAGGTTTTTCCTGCAGCACGGATTTCGGTGCGTTGATCTGAAAAGCGGCATTTTTGTTCTTTTTTTCGAACGACCTATTGTCCTTTACCCCCTTTGAACCTACGATCCGTTTGAGATTTCAAACGCTCGTTGACGGGATGTTGCAGCGCAGGTGCGCCCGGTCGTGCACTGTCGATGCGCCACAATCCGCTCACTGATTTCCCTGACGGCAGCCTTGCGAGGCGCCTTTCTACAATCATAATTTGCTCCGCGCAGGCCGCGGTGCTGTTAAGGAAAGCCGACATGCAGCTTAAAGACACCCAGTTGTTCCGCCAGCAAGCCTTCATCGATGGCGCTTGGGTCGATGCGGACAACGGTCAGACGATCAAGGTCAACAACCCGGCCACCGGCGAGATCCTCGGCACCGTGCCGAAGATGGGCGCCGCAGAAACCCGCCGTGCCATCGAGGCCGCCGACAAGGCGCTGCCGGCCTGGCGTGCGCTGACTGCCAAGGAGCGTGCCGGCAAGCTGCGTCGCTGGTTCGAGCTGATGATCGAGAACCAGGACGATCTCGCGCGCCTGATGACCCTCGAGCAGGGCAAGCCGCTGGCCGAAGCCAAGGGCGAAATCGTTTACGCCGCTTCGTTCATCGAGTGGTTCGCCGAGGAAGCCAAGCGCATCTACGGCGACGTGATTCCGGGCCACCAGCCGGACAAGCGCCTGATCGTGATCAAGCAACCGATTGGCGTCACTGCCGCGATCACCCCGTGGAACTTCCCGGCGGCGATGATCACTCGCAAGGCCGGCCCGGCGCTGGCCGCCGGTTGCACCATGGTGCTCAAGCCTGCTTCGCAAACCCCTTTCTCCGCGTTCGCCCTGGCCGAACTGGCCCAGCGCGCGGGCATTCCGGCGGGCGTGTTCAGCGTGGTCTCCGGCAGCGCCGGCGACATCGGCAGCGAGCTGACCAGCAACCCGATCGTGCGCAAACTGTCCTTCACCGGCTCGACCGAAATCGGTCGCCAGTTGATGGCCGAATGCGCCAAGGACATCAAGAAAGTCTCGCTGGAACTGGGCGGCAACGCGCCGTTCATCGTGTTCGACGATGCGGATCTGGATAAGGCCGTCGAAGGCGCGATCATTTCCAAATACCGCAACAACGGCCAGACCTGCGTCTGCGCCAACCGTCTGTACATTCAGGACGCGGTCTACGATGCGTTCGCCGAGAAGCTGAAAGTGGCTGTGGCCAAACTGAAAATCGGCAACGGTCTGGAAGACGGCACCACCACCGGCCCGCTGATCGACGAAAAAGCCGTGGCCAAGGTTCAGGAACACATCGCTGACGCCGTGAGCAAAGGCGCGACCGTACTGGCCGGCGGCAAGGCGATGGAAGGCAACTTCTTCGAGCCGACCATCCTCACCAACGTGCCGAAAAACGCGGCCGTGGCCAAGGAAGAAACCTTCGGTCCGCTGGCGCCGCTGTTCCGCTTCAAAGACGAAGCGGAAGTGATCGCCATGTCCAACGACACCGAATTCGGTCTCGCCTCTTATTTCTACGCACGCGACCTCGGCCGTGTGTTCCGTGTCGCCGAAGCGCTGGAATACGGCATGGTCGGCGTCAACACCGGGCTGATCTCCAACGAAGTCGCGCCGTTCGGCGGCATCAAGGCCTCGGGCCTGGGCCGTGAAGGTTCCAAGTACGGCATCGAAGATTACCTGGAAATCAAATACCTCTGCCTGGGCATCTAAGCCGGGAATGGGATCGCTGCAAACGCAAAGGGCACGAGAGCGCTGTCCTTTGCGTCGTTTCAAAACGGAATTTTCTCTGCGGCCGGGAACGCCGTGGCAGTCGATCATCGCATGCTGCCACCGCCGATTCCTCCCGCTTCATCCTTGAACCACGCCGCCCGATGAGCGGCGAATGAGGACTGTAATGAGCAAGACTAACGCTGAACTGATGGCCCGCCGCACCAATGCCGTACCTCGTGGTGTTGGCCAGATTCACCCGATCTTCGCCGAGTCGGCAAAGAACGCAACGGTGACCGACGTTGAAGGTCGTGAGTTCATCGACTTCGCTGGCGGCATTGCTGTACTGAACACCGGCCACGTGCACCCGAAAATCATCGCTGCCGTAACCGAACAGCTGAACAAGCTGACCCACACTTGCTTCCAGGTGCTGGCCTACGAGCCGTACGTTGAGCTGTGCGAAAAAATCAACGCCAAGGTGCCGGGCGATTTCGCCAAGAAAACCCTGCTGGTGACCACCGGTTCCGAAGCGGTGGAAAACGCCGTGAAGATCGCCCGTGCCGCCACCGGCCGCGCTGGCGTGATCGCGTTCACCGGCGCTTACCACGGTCGCACCATGATGACCCTGGGCCTGACCGGTAAAGTCGTGCCGTACTCGGCCGGCATGGGCCTGATGCCAGGCGGCATCTTCCGCGCGCTGTACCCGAACGAACTACACGGTGTGAGCATCGACGACTCGATCGCCTCCATCGAACGCATCTTCAAGAACGACGCCGAGCCGAAAGACATCGCCGCGATCATCATCGAACCTGTTCAGGGTGAGGGTGGTTTCTACGTCGCGCCGAAAGAGTTCATGAAGCGTCTGCGCGCGCTGTGCGACCAGCACGGCATTCTGCTGATCGCTGACGAAGTGCAGACCGGCGCTGGCCGTACCGGCACTTTCTTCGCCATGGAACAGATGGGCGTTGCCGCCGACCTGACCACCTTCGCCAAGTCCATCGCTGGCGGTTTCCCGCTGGCCGGCGTGTGCGGCAAGGCCGAGTACATGGACGCCATCGCCCCGGGTGGCCTGGGCGGCACCTACGCTGGTAGCCCGATCGCTTGCGCCGCTGCGCTTGCCGTGATGGAAGTGTTCGAAGAAGAGCAACTGCTGGACCGCTGCAAGGCTGTCGGCGAGCGTCTGGTCACCGGCCTGAAGGCCATTCAGGCCAAGTACCCGGTGATCGGTGAAGTGCGCGCGCTGGGCGCGATGATCGCGGTCGAGCTGTTCGAAAACGGCGACAGCCACAAGCCAAACCCGACCGCTGTAGCGGCAGTTGTCGCCAAGGCGCGTGACAAGGGCCTGATCCTGCTGTCCTGCGGCACTTACGGTAACGTGCTGCGCGTGCTGGTCCCGCTGACCTCGCCGGACGAGCAACTGGACAAGGGTCTGGCGATCATCGAAGAGTGCTTCTCCGAACTCTGATCGATGGTGTGACCTGCTCGACAAAAACCCGCTTCGGCGGGTTTTTTTACGCCCGTTGAAACACATCGGCCGCGTTTGCGCTGTAACGAATGTCCGGCATTGGCTAAGGTTCAGGCATTGCAAGGAGAGCGCGCATGACTGCCGTTGATTTACCCGCCGTACCCCGGGTGTTGATTGCCGAGGCCGATCCCTGGTCTCGCGACCTGCTTAAACAAGTACTGCTCAACGTGCGCTGCGATGCGCGCCTGGATCTGTGCGCCGACGGCCAGCAAGCGCTGTCGTTGCTTGGCGAGGTGCCGTATGACCTGGCCATCGTCGATTGGGAGCTGCCCGGAATCGATGGACTGCATGTGCTGCGCAGCGTTCGTCAGCGCAAACGCAATCCGCCACTGCCGTTCATTCTGATGAGCAGCCGCAACGACAGCGCCAGCGTGCGCGAAGCGATTCCGCTGGCGCCGACCGCGTACCTGACCAAACCGTTGAACATGGACGGCCTGACCGAGCGCTTGCAGGGTTTGCTGCTTAACGCCGGCGAAGCCGTGGTCTGCGAAGTGCCGGCACTGGCGCCGGGCATGACCCTGTCAGTGTTTCTGGAACGGCGTCGCGAGCAGGCCGATGGCGCGCCGCTGATGACCGACGTGCAAGTGGCGGTCAAGCGAAGCCTCAATCCCGAAGGGCTGGACCTGAAACTGCTGGAGGAAGAGGTTCGCACCGATCCCCAGATCACCGCGGTGCTGATCGCGGCCGCCAACAGTGCTGCGCAGCACCATGGCGCGCCAGTGCAGACCCTGGCGCAGGCGCTGCATCGACTCGGCACCGGGCAAAGCATGAACCTGATACTCGGGCTGGCGCTCAAACGCAGCGCCCGGCTCAGCAATGCATGCCTGGCAGATTACGCCGAGCGCTACTGGGGGCTGTCACTGCATACGGCGGAATATGCCCGCACGCTGGCGCGCTTGCTCGATCTGGATCAGGAACGCTGCTATTGCGCGGGCATGCTGCATCGACTCGGCGATCTGGCGCTGCTGCGCTGCTTGCAGGAATGGCAACAGGCCGGCGGCGAGCTGGACGAGCTGGAAGAGGTCGGTGAAGCGTTGGCGAAGTTTGCCGCTTCTTACGGCTCGGCATTGAGAACTCGCTGGCGGCTGCCGCTGGAGTTGCGCGAGTTGATTGCTTCGGTCTACCAGCTCGGTGGTGGCGTTTACAGTCGCGAGGCGCTGGTGATGAACATGGCGGCGCAGATGGCGCGGCTGACCGAGCATGAAGGCGTCGAGGAACTGGCGAAGAGCAGGACGGCGCGGTTGCTGAAGATCGGCTTGCCGGAGTTGATGCGGATGCGCAAATAACCGGCTTACATAAACCCTGTAGGAGTGAGCCTGCTCCCCATAGCGGAGTGTCAGTTATTAAAGTTTCGTCTGACACTCCGCTATCGCGAGCAGGCTCACTCCTACAAGGGGATGTGTTGAATATGAGACCGGGTCAGGCCGCAATAATCCGGTTCTTGCCCTGCCGCTTCGCCTCGTACATCGCGGCATCCGCGCGGGCGAACAGGTTGTCGAGGCTCTTGTCTTCGTCGGTGAGATTGGTCAGGCCCTGGCTCACGGTGATGCTGAACGGCTGACCGTCGTGGTTGAAGCGCAGCCGCTGGATTTCCTGCTGCAGTCGCTCCGCCACTTGCACGGCTATCTCCGGCGCACAGCCGGGGAACACCGCAGCGAACTCCTCACCGCCAATCCGCCCGAACAGGTCGCCACGACGCAATGATCCACGCCCGCACTCGGCGATCCGTTGCAGCACGTTGTCGCCTTCGGGATGGCCGTAGCTGTCGTTGATCACTTTGAAGTCATCGATGTCCAGCAGCAGGAAGGCCAGCGGTGTGCCGTGGCGCCGGGCCTCGGCGAACTCGCGGTGGGCACATTCGAAGAAGTGGCGGCGGTTGCTGCTCTGCGTCAGCACATCGGTGGTGGCCAAGCGTTGCAGCTCGGTTTCCATGTTTTTCTTGTCAGTGATGTCTTCAGCGATGCCGACGATGATCACCGGTTGACCGGGCTCGTCCTGCCGATTGATGAAGCATTTGTCGCTGATCCAGCGCACCTGGCCGTCGGCGGCGATGATGCGGTACTCGCGATCCTCCACCGCACCTCGGTGCAGGACTTCGGCGAGGCTCTGTTCGGCGTACTCGAGATCATCGGGATAAATGCTGTCACGCCACTGGTTGTAGTCAGCCAGCAACAGTGCTGCGGAGCGGCCGAAAATCCGTTCGTACGCCGGGCTGACATACAGCACCTGACGTGTTTCCCAGTTGAAAGCCCAGAGCACGGCGTTGACGCTGACCAGCAGCGAACTGATCAACTGTTCGCGTTCGCTCAGGCGCGCGACTTCGCCTTTCGCGTGCATCAGCGCCATCAACGTTTGCGCGGCCTCGGGCCATTGGGTGAAGGATGTGTCTTTCTGGTTGTTGTTGACCATCGGCACAGATCTCAAAGGGCGCGCCGCAATGTCGACAACGGCCACAGTACAACCCGCCGGGATGGCGAAGTGTCTTTGAGATAGAGGATTTTCGGCGAAGTTCCCGGCCATTACCGAGTCCCGCCAGGCGGCGAGCTGTAGGAGCTGACGAGTGCAACGAGGCTGCGATCTCTTGATCCTAAGAATCAGAAGATCGCAGCCAGTGTCGGATCAAACCGCCGCAGGACGCAGCGAGTAGGTTTTCAGCTGATCGGCAAAATCACGCAACGACTGGATGCCACTGGCCTCGGCCTCGTGAATCCATTCCTTGATGGCAGCGAGCATGTCGTGGCCATTGGAACTGGTTTTGACCCAGATCTGCTGCAGGGCCAGGCGTTTTTCGTAAATGACTTTCAGCGCCTGGCTGTGTTCCAGCATGGTCTGGATGCGCAGGTGATGACGGTCTTCCAGCAGGCTGGTTTCACGCGACAGCAGGCGTTTGGCCCGGTGGAACTGGTGGCGCACCGAGTGATCGACCTTGGCCAGCTCCTGCTTGACCAGCGGACCAATCACCAATTTGCGGTACTGAGCCATGATCTGGAAGCGGTTGTTGAGGATCGCCATGGCAGTGTCCATGTCGAGGCTGCCCTTGCCTTCAACGCGGTGGGCGATGGGTGCGACCCGCTGCACCTTGGCCAGACGCAAGAAGCAGAAGACCTTGATCCACGCCCAGCCGAGGTCGAATTCCCATTTCTTCACCGACAGCTTGGCCGAGTTGGGATAGGTGTGATGGTTGTTGTGCAGTTCTTCACCGCCGATCAGGATGCCCCAGGGCACCAGATTGGTCGCCGCATCACGGCATTCGAAATTGCGATAGCCGACGGCGTGGCCCAGGCCGTTGATGACACCTGCGGCCCACACCGGAATCCACATCATCTGGATTGCCCAGATGGTGATGCCGATGGTGCCGAACAGCAGCAGGTCGATCACGCCCATGATCGCCACGCCCAGTAATGGATAGCGGCTGTACAGGTTGCGTTCGATCCAGTCTTCCGGGCAGTTCTTCCCGTAGATGCGCAGGGTCTCCGGGTTCTGTGCTTCGCTGCGGTACAGCTCGGCACCGGTGCGCAGCACTGTGGACAGGCCCTTGATCACCGGGCTGTGCGGGTCATCTTCGGTTTCGCATTTGGCGTGGTGTTTGCGGTGGATGGCGGTCCACTCGCGGGTGTTCTGCGCCGTGGTCAGCCACAGCCAGAAACGGAAAAAGTGCTTCAGACCCGCATTCAGCTCGAGCGAGCGATGGGCCGAGTAACGGTGCAGATAGACCGTGACGGCAACAATCGTCACATGGGTCATCAGCAGGGTGACCGCGACCAGTGACCAGGCCGACAAGCCAAGAAAACCTTCGTACCACATAGGCTATAGGGCCCTCGATAAAGATAAAAACAGCCGTTGCATTATCACTAAGCACGCAGATAAAACCAGTCGCCCTTTCAGATAAGAAGTCGCTGAATGTTTCTTGACCTATAATTCCAACCTTTTTGTAGGGACATGGACGACCGAATGTCTGCGACTTACCGCGATGCCTTGCGTGCAGCGCTGCTCTACCTGGTACTGGCCGCCGTGTGGCTGCAGGTTTCTGATCATTTATTAAGCAAATTCTTCGATGACTCCGGTGAGCGGGCGCATTGGCAACTGATCAACGGTTATCTGCTGGCAGCGGTCAGCTCCGGGGTGATTTTTCTCGCGCGGGCGCGTCTTTGTCGGTTTCTCGGCATCGGCGCGCGCTTGCGTCAGCGGCATACCGACCGCGAGCGCCTGCGTCAGGCGGCCGCCGTGTTCGACTGCACCCGCGAAGGTGTACTGGTCACCGACCATCGAGGCTCGATCGTCCACGTCAACCGCGCTTTCATCGAGATCACCGGTTATCGGCGCGACGAGGTGATCGGCCAGCAGCCCAGTCTGTTCAAGTCCGGCCACCATCCGCCGGGGTTCTATCAGGCGATGTTCGCCACACTCGAGGCTGAAGGTGAATGGAGCGGCGAGATCTGGAACCGGCGCAAGAGCGGCGAGATTTATCCACAGTGGCAGACGATCCGGGTGATTCACGATGATTTCGGCCGGCTCAGCCATTATGTGGCGGTGTTCTCCGACATCAGTGCGATCAAGGATTCCGAGTCCGAGCTCAAACACCTGGCGCATCACGATCCGTTGACCGATCTGCCCAATCGCCTGCTGTTCAGCGATCGCGCCGAGCAGGCGCTGGCGTCGGCGCAGACGCACAAGCGTGGCTGCGCGCTGCTGCTGCTCGATCTGGACCATTTCAAGATGATCAATGACAGCCTCGGGCATAACGTCGGTGATCGGTTGCTCAAAATGGTGGCGACGCGTTTGCAGGAGCTGTCCGGCCCCGGCATCACCCTGGCACGGCTGGGCGGTGATGAATTCGCCGTGCTCGCGGAAAGTTGTCCACAGCCCGCGCAGGCGGCGGCATTGGCACAACGGATTCTGGACGCGTTGAAGGAGCCGATGCTGATTGACGGCAATCAACTGTTTATAAACGCCAGCATCGGCATCAGCCTGTTTCCCAGCGATGCCTTGAGCGCCGAGCAGTTGCTGCGCAACGCCGACAGCGCGCTGTTCAAAGCCAAAAGCAGCGGGCGCAACGGCTACGCGCTGTACACCGAAGAACTGACCGCGCACGCCCAGCAACGGGTCGAAATCGCCTTCGAACTGCGCCGCGCATTGGAGCAGCAGGAATTGTGTGTCTATTACCAGCCGGTGCACGACCTGCAAAGCAGCCGTCTGATCGGCGTCGAGGCACTGGTGCGCTGGCAGCATCCGCAGCGCGGCCTGGTGTCGCCGGCAGAATTCATTCCGATTGCCGAGCGCACCGGTCTGATCGCCGACATCGATGCCTGGGTGATGCAGCAGGCTTGTCGACAGATGTGCCAATGGCAGCAAAGCGGCGTGGTGCTGTCGTTCGTCGCGGTGAATGTCTCGTCGCGGCTGTTTGCCCGGCGTGAGCTTTACCAGCAGGTGGCGCAGGTGCTGCACGACACCGGGCTGGATCCGGCCCATCTGGAACTGGAAGTCACCGAAAGCGCGGTAATGGACGATCCAGAAGTGGCGCTGGAGCAAATGCATCGGTTGCGTGAACTGGGTGTGCGCCTGGCCATTGATGATTTCGGCACCGGCTATTCCTCGCTGCTGCGGCTCAAGCGCCTGCCGGTGCAGAAACTCAAGATCGATCAGGGTTTCGTTGCCGGGTTGCCCTGGGACGAGGATGACGTGGCAATTGTCCGGGTGATCATCGCGCTGGCGCGGAGCATGGGAATGCAGGTGCATGCCGAGGGGATCGAGGAGGTTGAGCAGGCGGCGTTTTTGCTTGAGCAGGCGTGTGATCTGGGGCAGGGGTATTGGTTTGGGCGACCAATTTCTGCGGCGGAAATTGATTGGGAGCGTGCTCCACTGATTAGTTAAAGATCAAAAGATCGCAGCCTTCGGCAGCTCCTACGGGGATCGGTGCAGGAGCTGATGCAGGCTGTGATCTTTTGCTTTTACAGGCTGCAACCCCTTGTGCGGGCAGACAAACATTTCTGGTTATATAAACATTCTTAAATAGTCTTTTTAAGAATATCCGTGCCTCTCTTATATTGCTCTCACGCCGAACGCAGTGCCGCCCACTGCCAGGCAAAATCCCTTCAAAGGAGCAGCACCATGAGCGCATCCCTTCGCAGCGTTGACGGTCAGGACGAAAGCACCATCTTGCGTGAAATCCAGAGCGCCTTGCGCGATCTGCGGTTCGGCGCGGTGGAGATCACTGTGCACAACGCGCAAGTCGTACAGATCGAACGCAAAGAGAAATTCCGTTTGCAGCAACCCGGTAAACAACCGGGCTGAGCTTGAGATCAAAAGATCGCAGCCTTCTGCAGCTCCTACAGGGGGCTGTGTGCAGGAGCTGGCGAAGGCGGCGATCTTTCACGGGACCCGATTCCAGCAACACATAAGAAAAAGCCACCACCAAGAATTCCAGGAGCTTTCACCATGTCGTCGATTCGCCGTTACGCTTTGGCCGCGCTGGCCAGTGCCGTGTTTGCCGGTTCCGCCGTTGCCAAGGATTACGAACTGCTCAACGTGTCGTATGACCCGACGCGCGAGCTGTATCAGGAATACAACGCCGAATTCATCAAGTTCTGGCAGAAGGATCATGCCGGCGACACGGTGAAAATCCAGCAATCCCATGGTGGTTCGGGCAAGCAGGGTCGTGCGGTGATCGACGGTCTGCGTGCTGACGTGGTGACCCTGGCCCTGGCCGGCGACATCGATGAAATCGCCAAGCTCGGCAAGACTCTGCCGGCCGACTGGCAGAAGCGTTTGCCGGAAGCGAGCACGCCGTACACCTCGACCATCGTGTTCCTGGTGCGCAAGGGCAACCCGAAAGGCATCAAGGACTGGGGCGATCTGGTCAAGAATGACGTCTCGGTGATCACGCCGAACCCGAAAACCTCGGGCGGTGCACGCTGGAACTTCCTCGCGGCGTGGGCCTATGGCCTGAAAGCCAACGGCGGGGATGAAGCCAAGGCCAAGGAATACGTACAAACCCTGTTCAAGCACGTGCCGATCCTCGACACCGGCGCCCGTGGTTCGACTATCACCTTCGTCAACAACGGTCAGGGCGACGTGTTGCTGGCCTGGGAAAACGAAGCGTTCCTGGCGCTGAAAGAGGACGGCGGCGCCGACAAGTTCGACATCGTCGTACCTTCGCTGTCGATCCTCGCCGAACCGCCAGTGGCCGTGGTCGACAAGAATGCCGAGAAGAAGGGCAACGCGCAGATCGCCGAAGCCTATCTCAAGCACCTGTACAGCCCGGCCGGCCAGGAAATCGCCGCGAAAAACTTCTATCGTCCACGTGACAAGGACGTAGCGGCCAAATATGCCCAGCAGTTCCCGAAACTGGAGCTGGTGACCATCGACAAGGACTTCGGCGGCTGGAAATCCGCGCAGCCGAAATTCTTCAACGACGGTGGCGTGTTCGACCAGATTTATCAGGCGCAGTAATCTCACTCGAAACGAGCCTGAAGTTCAGGCACAAACCATGTGGGAGCGAGCCTGCTCGCGAAGGCGGTCTATCAGCGACAGGGATGTTGACTGATACTCCCTCTTCGCGAGCCGGCTCGCTCCCACATTGATGCGTTTTCAACCAGGGACTTTTATGTCGCGTCGTATCTCCCCCGTCATACCCGGCTTCGGGCTGACGCTGGGTTACACCTTGGTGTACCTCAGCCTGATTGTGCTTATCCCGCTGGCGGCGATGTTCGTCCATGCCGCCCAGCTGACCTGGGATCAGTTCTGGACGATCATTTCCGCACCGCGTGTGCTGGCGGCGTTGAAGCTGAGCTTCGGTACCGCGCTGTGTGCGGCGATCATCAACGGCATCATCGGTACGTTGCTGGCCTGGGTGCTGGTGCGCTACACCTTCCCCGGGCGCAAGGTGATCGACGCGATGATCGATCTGCCGTTCGCCCTGCCCACCGCTGTGGCCGGCATCGCGCTGACGGCGCTGTACACGCCGACCGGTCTGGTCGGGCAGTTCGCCGCTGACCTCGGCTTCAAGATCGCCTACACGCCGCTGGGCATCACCCTTGCCCTGACTTTCGTGACCCTGCCGTTCGTGGTGCGCACGGTGCAGCCGGTGCTGGCCGATATTCCCCGTGAAGTCGAAGAAGCGGCCGCCTGCCTCGGTGCCAAGCCGTTGCAGGTGTTCCGTCACATTCTGCTGCCGGCGCTGCTGCCGGCCTGGCTGACCGGTTTCGCCCTGGCGTTCGCCCGTGGTGTCGGCGAGTACGGTTCGGTGATTTTCATCGCCGGCAACATGCCGATGAAAACCGAAATCCTGCCGCTGCTGATCATGGTCAAACTCGACCAGTACGATTACACCGGCGCCACCTCCATCGGCGTGCTGATGCTGGTGGTTTCCTTCGTCCTGTTGCTGCTGATCAACTTGCTGCAGCGGCGCATCGAAACCCCATAAGGAGGCGCGAACATGTCCCAATCGTCTATTGCGGCCGCGTCCTCGGCCAACGCTGCGCGGCGTGGCAGTGCGACCTCGCGCAGAATCCTGATCGGTCTTGGCTGGCTGATCTTTTTCCTGTTTCTGCTGCTGCCGCTGTTCATCGTTGTATCGCAGGGTTTGAAGAATGGCCTTGGCGCGTTCTTCACCGCGATTTTTGAACCGGACGCGCTGTCGGCGCTGAAACTGACGGTGATCGCCGTGCTGATCTCGGTGCCGCTGAACCTGGTGTTCGGCGTCAGTGCGGCGTGGTGCGTGAGCAAATACTCGTTCCGTGGCAAGAGCATGCTGGTCACGCTGATCGACCTGCCGTTCTCGGTGTCGCCGGTGATCGCCGGTCTGGTCTACGTGCTGATGTTCGGTGCGCAGGGCCTGTTCGGGCCGTGGCTGCAGGATCACGACATCCAGATCGTCTTCGCCTTGCCGGGCATTGTCCTGGCGACGATTTTCGTCACCGTGCCGTTCGTGGCTCGTGAACTGATCCCGCTGATGCAGGAGCAAGGCACCCAGGAAGAGGAGGCCGCGCGCCTGCTCGGTGCCAATGGCTGGCAGATGTTCTGGCACGTCACCGTACCCAACATCAAGTGGGGTCTGATTTATGGCGTGGTGCTGTGTACTGCGCGAGCCATGGGTGAGTTCGGTGCGGTGTCGGTGGTTTCCGGGCACATTCGCGGGGTGACCAACACCTTGCCGCTGCACGTCGAGATCCTCTACAACGAATACAACCACGTGGCCGCGTTCGCCGTGGCGAGCCTGTTGCTGATCCTCGCGCTCTTCATCCTGCTGCTCAAGCAGTGGAGCGAAAACCGTATCAACCGCCTGCGCGCCAGCGCCGCGGAGGACTAATTCATGTCGATCGAAGTGCGTAACGTCAGCAAGAATTTCAATGCGTTCAAAGCGCTGGACAACATCAGCCTCGATATCCAGAGCGGTGAGCTGGTCGCGTTGCTGGGCCCTTCGGGCTGCGGCAAAACCACCTTGCTGCGCATTATTGCCGGTCTGGAAACCCCGGATCAGGGCAATATCGTCTTTCACGGCGAAGACGTTTCCGGCCACGATGTGCGGGATCGCAACGTCGGTTTCGTGTTCCAGCATTACGCGTTGTTCCGCCACATGACGGTGTTCGACAACGTCGCGTTCGGCCTGCGCATGAAACCGAAGAACCAACGCCCGAGCGAAAGCCAGATCGCGGCCAAGGTCCACGAACTGCTGAACATGGTGCAACTGGACTGGCTGTCGGATCGTTATCCTGAGCAATTGTCCGGTGGTCAGCGTCAGCGTATCGCCCTGGCCCGTGCCCTGGCGGTCGAGCCGAAAGTATTGCTCCTCGATGAACCGTTCGGCGCCCTCGACGCCAAGGTGCGCAAGGAACTGCGGCGCTGGCTGGCGCGGCTGCACGAAGACATCAACCTGACTTCGGTGTTCGTGACCCACGACCAGGAAGAAGCAATGGAAGTCGCCGACCGTATCGTGGTGATGAACAAGGGCGTGATCGAGCAGATCGGCTCACCGGGCGACGTCTACGAAAACCCGGCCAGTGATTTCGTCTATCACTTCCTTGGCGACTCGAACCGCTTGCTGCTGAGCGACGACAACCATGTGCTGTTCCGCCCGCATGAAGTGTCGTTGTCCAGGCATGAGCTGGAAGATCACCATGCCGCTGAAGTGCGCGATATCCGCCCACTGGGTGCGACGACGCGGGTGACGCTGAAGGTCGAAGGGCAGACTGATCTGATCGAAGCCGAGGTGGTGAAAGACCACGACAGCCTGATCGGCCTGGCCAAGGGTGAAACGTTGTTCTTCAAACCGAAGGTCTGGCAGAAAGTCGCTAACCTCTAAAAGCGTAAAGCTTCGCGAGCAGGCTCGCTCCCACAATTGGAATGCGTTTTTCTGTGGGAGCGAGCCTGCTCGCGAAAGCGGTCTAAACAGCCGCACGATTCGGATTGACCCGCACCACCCCCGCCCGCAACTCGATCTCTTGTTTCAATTCCTGCCGCAGCCCGAGCAAAAACGCCAGTTCCGCGACGACAAACAATGGCCCGACAATCAGCCCGCTGATGTCATCGACAAACGCCGGTTTGCGCCCTTCATAGTGATGCCCGACAAACTGGATCGCCCAGCCGATCACGAACATCGCCAGGCCGCTGCTCAGCCAGACCAGGGTGCTTTGCTGCGCCAGTGCATGTCCGACCCACACCGACAGGCCCATCAGCAGCGTCATCAACACGCCGAGCTGCAACTCCAGACGCAGGTAGAACCACGCCGACGCCAGCGCCACGACAACGGCGGGAGATACCCACAACCCGCCCAGCGACCACTCCGGGCGAGACAGCAGAACCGCGACCGCCACCACGATCAGCGGTATGCCGATAAAGTGGCTGACGATGTTGCGCGGGTCGCGGTGGTAGGCGGCGTATTGACTGAGGTGGTCGACGAGGCTTTTCATTGTTGTTCCTCCAGTGGGGTTGAATGCATCATCCCTCGGGATCGGCGCTCGCTCTGTCGGGCAGGCGACACTCCAGGAGTGGTTATGCAAATTCGTGCACGGTTGCTCAACGGCCAGTGGTTCAGTCATCTGCCGCTGTCCTTTCAGGATAGTCTGCTGGCGTTGGCCCGAGAGCGGCGGCTGATCGCGGGGCAGCGGCTGTTCCAGCGCGGCGATGCGCCGTGCGGTCTGTACGCGGTGCTCGATGGCGCGGTGCGCATCGGCGCAGTCAGCGAGCAGGGCAAGGAGGCGTTGTTGAGTCTGGTGGAGGCGCCGCACTGGTTCGGCGAAATCTGCCTGTTTGACGGTCAGCCACGCACCCATGATGCCTATGCCGTCGGGGCATGCACCTTGCTGAATATTCCGCAGGCGGCGCTGCTCAAACTGCTCGACGACCAGCCGCAGTATTGGCGGCATCTGGCGCTGCTGATGAGCCACAAATTGCGCCTGGCCTTCATCAATCTTGAACAACTGAGCCTGCTGCCGGCCCCGGCGCGCTTGGCTCATCGCTTGTTGATGATCGCCGAAGGCTACGGCGAACTCGACGCACCACGCCGGACGCTGCAACTGCCGCAGGAGCAGTTGGCAGCGATGCTGTCGCTGTCGCGGCAGACTACCAATCAGATCCTCAAGGACTTGCAGGGGCAGGGGATTATTGGTCTGGCTTACGGCGAGATCGAAATCCTCGATAGCGCGCGATTGCGTGTCTTGGCCACGATTTGAGATTTCACACCGAACCATTGTAGGAGTGAGCCTGCTCGCGATAGCGGTATGTCAGTCACACATGAATCAACTGACAGATTGCTATCGCGAGCAGGCTCACTCCTACAGGGGATCTACGCTTGGATTACGAACCGCGATAGGTCGAGAAACCGTACGGGCTCAGCAGCAGCGGGATGTGGTAGTGCTGATCGGTCTGCTTGACCTGGAAGATCACCGGAATTTCCGGGAAGAACGTCTCGTGCTTGATCTTCTGGTAGTACTCGCCGGTCTTGAACACCACGCGGTATTCACCGGCCTCGAATGGCTGTTTGGCCGGGAACAGTTCGGCGATCCGCCCTTGCTCGTTGGTGGTGCCTTGGGCCAGTGGCTGCCAGTTTTCGCCGACGTGTTTTTCCAGGGTGACGTTGATGCCCGGTGATGGCAGGCCGTTTTCCAGGTTGAGCACGTGCACGCTCAGCGGGTTGCCGGCGGCCAGCGCCAGGCTGGAAACAGCGCTCAGGCCGAGGGCGGCGAGGGTCATGCGCAGGGTGGTCATGGTGGATCTCCTTAGTGGGAACGGGTGATGGTCAGGCCGGCTTTGTCGGCGGCGGCGAGGGCGCAGTTTTCGTCTTGCTCACCGCCGCCGGAACCGGCCACGCCCATGGCGCCGACCAGTTCGCTGCCGGCGAACAGCGGAATGCCGCCGCCGAGCAAGAGCAATTCGTCGAGGGTGTTGAGGTTGGCGGTTTCCGGGTTGCTGCGGGCGCGCTCGGCGAACAGCCGCGTCGGGGTCTTGGTCGACAGCGCGGTGTAGGCCTTGCGCTGACTGGCGGCGGTGTTATGCGGGCCGACGCCGTCACCACGCAGCGTCACCAACAGGTTGCCGCCACGGTCGAGCACCGACACCGTGCCGGTGCAGCTGCTCATCGCCTTGTCGGCCAGCCAGCGTGCGGTTTTCAGATCGAGGTCGGCGTGGCGCGGCAGTTCCGGTGTGGCGCTCGCGGCGCCGCTGAGGCCGAGGAACAGGCTGGCGACAAGGTATTTGACGGTCATGGGCAGGCTCCGAATGGGGATGTCTGCACCTTAACCGGCGCACTTCGTCAGAACCCCGTCAGGCGGATTACAAGTTTGTAATGGGCAACGACGCCGAACACGCCTAGCCTGTGTGCCTGAACAATCGAGGTGTGCCATGCGTTTGCTGGTCGTAGAAGATGAAGCCAAAACCGCCAATTTCCTCGCCAAGGGCCTGGGCGAGTCGGGTTTTGCCGTAGATGTGGCGCTCAATGGTCTCGACGGCCGCTATTTTATCGAGCAGCAGGCATATGACCTGATCATCCTCGACGTGATGCTGCCCGGTCTCAACGGCTGGCAATTGCTGCAACTGATCCGCCAGCGCGGCGCCACACCGGTGCTGTTTCTCACCGCCAAGGACGCCATCGAAGACCGCGTCCGTGGGCTGGAGCTGGGTGCCGATGATTACCTGCTCAAACCCTTCGCCTTCGCCGAATTGCTCGCGCGGGTGCGCACGCTGCTGCGACGCGGGCCGATGCGCGAAGCCAAGTCGTACAACATCGCTGATCTGGAGATCGACGTGTTGCGCCGCCGGGTCAGTCGCGGCGGCCAACGCATTGCTCTGACCAACAAAGAGTTTGCCTTGCTGCAGTTGCTCGCCAGCCGCCAGGGCGAAGTGCTGTCGCGCACGCTGATCGCTTCGCAGGTGTGGAACCTGAATTTCGACAGCGACACCAACATGGTCGAAGTCGCAGTCCGACGCTTGCGCGCCAAGGTCGACGACCCGTACATGCCGAAACTTATCCACACCGTGCGCGGCGTCGGTTATCAGCTGGAAGCGCCGGACGATGTGGAGTAGATCGATCGCCTGGCGTCTGGCGCTGGCCTTCGCCGTGGTCTGCGCGCTGGTACTCAGCGCAATCGGCCTTTTTCTCTACCGCTCGCTGGCCTCCGAATTGGCTTTCCGTGACGACATGGCCTTGCTTGGACGCCTGGAACAAGTGCGCGCCTTGCTCGCTGACAGCGACAGTCTTGACGCTTTGCAGGCACGGCCGCGGCTGTACCAGAACATGCTCGGCAATCTCGACAGCCTGCTGCTGGTGCGCCGCGCCGACGGCTCCAGCGTGATCGCGATCAACCCGCGTCAGCGCGAATTGCCAGCGCTCAATGCATTAGCGCGAGAACAACTGCCGCAACGCCGCGACGTACTCACCTGGCAGGCCAGCGACGGCGCCGAATTGGCCTTGCTGTCCGGCCAGGCCCAAGGCCCCAACGGTGAAACCCTGACGGTGATCGCCGGCAAGGTGCTCAGCGAGCGCGAGCAGATGCTCGGCAGTTATCGCCTGCGCCTGTATCTGGCTGTCGGCCTCGGCGCATTGCTCGCCTTTGCGCTGGGCCTGTTGTTGCTGCGTCGGGGGCTGCAACCGTTGCATCAGTTGAGCGAAGCGGTGCGCAACATCGATCTGCGCAGCCTCGATCGACGCCTGCCGACCGAGGGCACGCCGACCGAATTGCGCGAGCCGGTGCACGCGCTCAACGCCATGCTGGCGCGGCTGGACGACAGTGTGCAGCGTCTGTCGCAGTTCTCTGCCGACCTCGCCCACGAAATCCGCACGCCGTTGCACACCTTGCTGGCCAGCAACGGCCAGGCCCTGAACCATCCGCGCAGCACGGCGGAATATCAGGACGTGCTGGCCTCGAACATGGAAGAGTTCGAACGGCTCAAGCGCATGGCCGAGAACCTGATGTTTCTCGCCCGCGCCGAACAGGCCGAACGCGCGCTCAACCTGCAAACACTGGACTTGCGCAGCGTCGGCGACGAGCTCTGCGATTACTTCGAAGCCCTGGCCGATGACCGCGACCTCCAACTGCAAAACCGCATGCACGGCGAATTGCCCGCCGACCAGCAACTGCTGCAACGCGCCCTCGGCAACCTGTTGGCCAACGCCGTGCGTCACGCGGACCCCGGCACCCTGATCAGCCTTCGCCGCCGCGATGAACCGGGTATGTGCTGGCTGCAAGTACACAACCACGGCCCGATCATCCCGCCTGAGCATCTGGGCAAACTGTTCGATCGCTTTTATCGCGTCGACCCTTCGCGAGCCGAACCGGGCGATTCGGGCGGGTTGGGGCTGGCGATAGTGCAGTCGATCATGCAGTTGCATGGCGGGCAGGTGCGGGTGAGTAGTGATGTGGCGGGGACGGTGTTTGAGTTGGGGTTTGAGGAGCGGTGTTAAGACGTAAGCGATGGCTGACGATCTACGCTAAGCTCATTTAATTGCATTGTTGATGATGCAATTAAATTTTTTTGGTGGATTTGCATTGTAAACAATGCATTTGGGGCGGTGATGGAAAAAATTGGCGAGTTGATCAGAAGCTTGCGTAAGGCTGAAAAGCTGTCCCAGCAAGCTTTGGCGCAGCAATACGGCATGAGCCGCGCAACAATCTCGGGGATTGAAAACAACACAATCTCGGAAATCGGTCTGCGTAAAGTCGAAGCGATTCTTAACGGATTCGGCTACGAATTGGCCGCAATCCCCCGCGCCTCTCGACGGCCGACACTCGACACGCTGCGCAAGGTGAACTTCCATGGCTGAGGCATTGGACCGCTTGCAGGTCTGCGTCGGCGGCCATGAGGTTGGAAGATTGGGGCGCGGGGACGCAGATGTCGACAGCGTGTTCAGCTATCGGGACGATGCGATTGATGAAAATGCCGTTTCGCTGACCATGCCGACACGCCTGGAAAGTTATGGTTGTGAACGCGGCATTCATCCGATATTCGAGATGAATCTTCCTGAAGGTGCGTTGCGCGATGAGTTGGTCCGGCGTTTCAGCAAAGCCGTGCGCGGCTTCGATGACTTCGCTTTACTAAGTATCGTCGGCCCGCATCAACTCGGGCGTCTTTCGATCGCGAGCGCATCGACAACTGATCGTCCACCTGAAACCTCGCTCGCTGAGTTGTTGGTTCATGACGGTGCGCAAGGTTTGTTCGAGGATCTTTTGCAGACTTACGGGCAGTATTCCGGGGTTTCAGGCGTGCAGCCCAAAGTATTGGTGCGTGACAGTGCCGCTGCAATAGACCGACTGACGCACCGAGGCTCGACTCATCTGGTCAAAGCCTTCCGTGCCGAAGAGTATCCCGAGCTGGCAACCAACGAATATTTCTGCCTGCGCGCTGCGCAACTTTGTGGCCTCGACGTGCCGCATTTCGAACTCAGCGAGCATGGCAAATTTCTCGTCCTCGAGCGTTTTGACTTGAGCGACACCGGATACCTCGGTTTCGAAGACTTTTGCGCGCTCAACGGCTGGCCGTCGAAGGCCAAATACGATGGCTCTTACGAAGGAGTCGCACGGCAGATCAAGGCGTTTGTTTCGCCCTCATTACTCAAGCACGCACTGGAAGCTTTCTTCAAGATTGTCGCTTTATCGGCGGCATTGAAAAACGGCGATGCCCACCTGAAAAACTTTGGTGTGCTCTATGAGGATTGTGGCGAGCGCGCATTGGTCAGGCTGGCTCCGGCGTACGACATCATCACCACGTCGGTGTACATCAAGAGCGATAGTATGGCACTGCTGTTGGGCGGTTCGAAGGCGTGGCCCAAGCATAAAATGCTTACCAGGTTTGGTCGTACGGCCTGCAATCTAAGTGAAGCGCGTTGCAACCAGTTACTGCAAATGGTCGCGCAGGGTGTACAGCAAGCGCTGGGCGAAATGGCGGAGTACAGCGCAAATCATCCTGCCTTCGCAGAGGTGGGCGCTGCAATGATCGAACAATGGTCGGCCGGTCTGGCGCGCAGCCTGCGCAACAGTTAAAACTCAGCGCAACTGATCCCGAAACTGCCCCGGCGTCATCCCCGTCCAGCGCTTGAACGCGCGGCTGAAGCTGCTGGTGTCGGCGAAGCCCAGCAGATAGCTGACTTCACTCAACGAACACTGTGGATCGCGCAGGTGCAACAGCGCGAGGTTTTCACGGCTTTCGTTGAGCAGGGTGTCGAAGCGACAGCCTTCGTCGGCAAGATGCCGTTGCAGGCTGCGCAGGCTCAGGTGCAAGGCCTGGGCGATGCGTTCGGCGCTCGGTTCGCCTTCGGGCAATTGTTCTTCAATGGCATCGCGCACTTTGCGTTCCCAGGTCAGCGGTTTGAGCTGGGCGAGGGTGCGTTTGAGTACGGCTTCGTTGTGTTCGGCCAGTTCCGGGTTGGCGTCATCGAGGTGGCTGTCGAAGTCGCTGAGGGCGAACTCCAGGCGGTCTTCGGCGGCGGAAAAATACACTGGCGCGCGGAGGACTTTGTGCCATTGCTGGGCGTCGTGCGGTTCCGGGCGGCGCAAATACACCGCCAGCGGTGCATAGTCACGGCCGAGACGATTGCGGCAGGTGCGCACGTAGATCGCCGCGAAGGCGTCGATGGCTTCGAAGGCCGGAGCCGGGTTGCCTGAGGGGATTTTCAGGCGGAATTGATAGCGGTCTTCGCGGCGGCTCAGTTCCAGCTCCAGCGCATCGCTGACCACCGGGTGATAACGCACGATGCGCTCGAACACCTCGCGCAAACTGCCGCTGGCCACCAGTGCATAACCGAGCGCGTGGAACGTGGTCGGGCTGACGAAGCGCGACACGCGCAAGCCCAGCGCCGGATCGCCGCTGGCCTCAACCGCGAGTGCCCACAAACGCGTGGTGCCGGACAGCGGATAACGCGCGTTAGGGTCGTCCATCAGCGTCGGGTCGAGCCCGGCCTGCTGGCACAGGGCGAGGCTGTCCAGACCCAGCGCGTCGAGTTGCTTGCGCAGGGCACGGGTCCAGCTGGCGAGGGAGGTTGGTTCCTTCATGCTGATTGGCGCGTCCGGTCAACAGGTTGGCGTTCTTGGCTAGCGCGGTTCAAGCCCCGGCGAGGCACGATGCACACATCTTAGACCGGAGGATGGAAGCATGGACGGTACTTCTGCAAGCCCTGAACGACTGAATGCGGCGCAGCGCTCGGCGCGTATTCGCCAGGTGGTGCTGGCCAAAGGTGTGGAGTTGCGTGAGCGCTACCCGATTCTCCAGCATCAGGATGCTCTGGGCGTGGGGATTCTGGCGTTCGCGCTGGCCGGGATGATTGGATCAGCGGCGCTGTACATCACCGGCCATATGGCCTGGTGGGTGTGCCTGCTGCTCAACGGGTTTTTCGCCTCGTTGACCCATGAGCTTGAGCACGACCTGATCCACAGCATGTATTTCCGCAAGCAGCGCGTGCCGCACAATCTGATGATGGGCCTGGTCTGGCTGGCGCGGCCGAGCACGATCAACCCGTGGATCCGCCGTCATCTGCACCTCAACCATCACAAGGTGTCCGGCACCGAAGCCGACATGGAAGAGCGTGCGATCACCAACGGCGAGCCGTGGGGTTTTGCGCGCCTGTTGATGGTGGGCGACAACCTCATGTCGGCGTTCATCCGCCTGCTACGGGCCAAAACCTGGGCGCACAAGCTGAGCATCGGCAAACGCGTGCTGAAGGTCTACGCACCGCTGGCGCTGCTGCACTGGGGCGCGTGGTATGTGTTTCTCGGCTTTCATGCGGCCAACGGCATCGCCTATTGGCTGGGCTCGCCAATCGAATGGTCGGCCACCACGCTTTCGGTAATGCAGGTGATCGATATCGCCGCCGTGGTGATCATCGGCCCGAACGTGCTGCGCACTTTTTGCCTGCATTTCATCAGCTCGAACATGCATTACTACGGCGACGTCGAACCGGGCAATGTGCTGCAGCAATGTCAGGTGCTGAACCCGTGGTGGCTGTGGCCGTTGCAGGCGTTTTGCTTCAATTTCGGCAGCAGTCACGGGATTCATCATTTCGTGGTGAAGGAGCCGTTTTACATTCGCCAGATGACGGTGCCGGTGGCGCATAAGGTAATGCGCGAGATGGGCGTGCGTTTCAATGATTTCGGCACGTTTGGCCGGGCGAACCGGTTTGTGCGCAGGGACGAAGAGGTGGTGTCCGGGGAAGTGGTGGAGGCCTGACAGATGCCCCTCACCCTAGCCCTCTCCCGGGGGGAGAGGGGACTGATCGAGGTGTTTAGGCTTGATACATCGACCTGAAATTCCGTGCCGAACTCGGGTTTGAAAAGCATGAAGATCTGCTCCCTTTCCCCCTCTCCCTCTGGGAGAGGGCTGGGGTGAGGGGCTCTTGATCTTGCTTCAATCCGGCTGAAACGGCGAAGCACTGAGGATCACCCCGGTCTCCTCGACATACCGCTGCCAATGCCCGATCAGGTCAGTGAGTTTCTGCGGCTGACTCAATGCCAGGTCATGAATCTCCCCCGGATCGCTCGCCAGATCATAGAGCTGCCAGGTCGCCGGCCCCACCGGCCCGGGGATCCACACCGCTTTCCACGACCCTTGGCGAATTGCCCGGCGTCCGAACAATTCCCAACCCGTCACGGTGTGTTCGTCATGCACCTGCGTGGTCTCGCCGGACAAAAAGCCCAGCCACGATTTACCGCGCAGTGGCGCCACGGCTTTGCCTTTCCACTGTTTGCCCGGATGCCGCACGCCAGCCAGATCGAGGATGGTCGGGGTGATGTCCATCACCGTGCCGAAACCATGGCTGATCTGCCCTTTGAGCGGCAGTTGCGGATAGTGCAGCAGCGCCGGCACGCGGATCCCGCCCTCGGTGGTAAACGCTTTGAACAACCGCGACGGCGCGGTCGCCACCTGTGCCCAGTTCGGCCCGTACCAAACGTAGGAATTGGCCCGGCCGATGTTGTCGAGGCTGTTGTCGTAATGCTGGTTCAGGTAGGTCATCAACTCCGGACCGAACTTGGGGAACGCTTCCAGCAGCGCGCCTTCTGCACCGTTATCGGACATGAACAGGATGAAGGTGTTATCGAGTTGGCCCTGCTGGCGCAAATAATCGACCACACGGCCGATGTTCCAGTCCATGCGCTCGACCATCGCCGCGTAGACCTCCATGGCACGTGCGGAAATCTGCTTTTGCTCGTCGCTCAAGGCGTCCCACTGTGCGCTGAGTTGAATCAGCGGATGCGGCTCGACGTCAGCCTCGATCAGGCCCAGCGCCTTGAGTTTTTCCAGGCGTTCGAGGCGCAGCACTTCCGGGCCGGCATCATAGCGGCCACGGTATTTCGCGACGATCTCGGCGGGCGCCTGCAGCGGCCAGTGCGGTGCGGAGAACGGCAGATAGGCGAAGAACGGCCGGGTCTGATCGCGTTCCTTGAGGTACTGCAGCAACTTGTCGCCGAAGGCGTCGGAGGAATAGAAATCATTCGGCAACTCGTCCAGAAACTGATCGTCTTCGATGTACAGCGCCGGGGTGGATTTCAGCAGCCCGGGCGTTTGCTCATCGTAGGTCGGCTCGAACCCATAGTGGTTGGCGGCGCCCGGCAACAGCGAAAATGATCGCTCGAAGCCGCGCGCATGGGGCGCCAGTTCGGCCTTCAGACCCAGATGCCATTTGCCGCTCATCAAGGTCTGATACCCGGCCTCGCGCAGCAGCTCGGGCAAGGCGACGACGCGGTCATTGAGGTAGCCCTCGTAGCCGGGTTTGCCGATCAGTTCCGGAGTCAGCGCTTCGGCCATGGTGCCGATGCCGGCGATGTGATGATCGGTGCCGGTCAGCAGCATCGAACGAGTCGGCGAGCAGGTCGGCGCAGTGTGAAAATCAGTCAGGCGCAGGCCGTTGTCGGCCAGTGCATCGAGGTTCGGCGTAGCGATTTCGCCGCCGAACGCACCGATATCGGAAAAGCCCAGATCGTCGGCCAGAATCACCAGAAAGTTGGGACGTTGCGGCATCGCGAAACTCCTGTTCAGCAGGCAATGAACGTCAGCGGCAGATCGCGGATCTGCACCGGTGCGCTCGGTTGGTAGTGGTCATCACTGGTCAATTCGTGCAGCAGTTCTTCGCGCAACTGATGGAATTCGTAACCGCTGCGCTGGCGCGGGTGCGGCAAGGCGATGTCGACCACTTGCTTGATCCGCCCCGGACGCGGCTCCATCACCACCACGCGGTCGGCGAGAAAGATTGCTTCCTCGACATCGTGGGTCACCAGAATCGTGGTGATCCTTGCCCGTTCGCGGATCGCCAACAGCTCGTCCTGCATTTGCTGACGGGTCAGCGCATCGAGGGCACCGAAAGGTTCGTCGAGCAGCAGGATGCGTGGGCTGGCGACGAGGCCGCGGGCAATCGCCACGCGCTGCGCCATGCCGCCAGAAAGCTGATGCGGATAGGCCTCGGTGAAATCGCTGAGGCCGACCAGCTCGATGAAATCCTTGATGCGCTGTTGTTTCTGCGCCCCGCTCAGCGGTTCGTTGACCAGGCCCAGGCCGATGTTGTCGGCGACCGTCAGCCATGGGAACAGGCGATGTTCCTGAAAGACGATGCCGCGCTCGCCGCCGATGCCGCTGACGGCTTTGCCGTCGACGCTGATCTGGCCGCGAAACTCGGTGTCGAGGCCGACCAGCAAACGCAGCAGGGTGGATTTGCCACATCCGCTGGAACCGACAATGGCGACAAATTCGCCCTCGGCGATGTCCAGGTTGAATTCACGGATCGCCTCCAGTTCGAAACCGTTGACGGCGAAGGATTTGCCTACATGGTTGAAGCTGACAATCGGTGCGTTCATGCGTGTCTCCAGCGGGTCGCGCGAATTTCCAGGCGTTGGCCGATCAGGTTGAGCAGGGCGCCAGTAAGGCCGACCAGCAGCATGCCGGCCATGATCAGGTCCATGCGCAGCAGCTGTTGCGCGCCGATCATCTGGCTGCCGATGCCGCCATTGGACGGCATGAAATATTCGGCGCCGATGGTGCCGAGCCAGGCGTAGATCAGGCTCAGTCGCAGCCCGGCGAAAATCCCCGGCGCAGCGCCTGGCAGCACCAGTCGGCGCAGCCGCTGGCCGAGGTTCAGGCGCAGCACTTGCGCGGCTTCGTTGAGTTGCGGCGACAGGTTGGCGACGCTGCGCTGGGTGGCGATGAACAGCGGGAAAAACGCGGCGAGGGCGACGAACACCCACTTGGCCAGTTCGCCGAGGCCGAACCATGCAGTGAGCAGTGGCACCCAGGCGAAAATCGCGATCTGCCGCAGTGCGGCGAATGTCGGGCCGAGCAGGCGTTCACTGAGACGCGACAGGCCGAGCAGCAAGCCCAGGGCGAAACCGAGTCCGCCACCGATCAGCAAGCCGCCGAGGGTGCGGCTCAGGCTCAGCGCCATGCCGTTGACCAGCGTGCCGTCGAGCAATCCGTCGCATGCCGTGCTCAGCACAGCCGCAGGGCTGACCAGAATGCTCGCGTCGACCCACTGTTGATCATTGGCCAGTTGCCACAGCGCCAGCAACCCCAGCGGCAGCAGCCACGGTTGCAGGCGTTGCCAGCCTTGATAGCGTGGGCCGCGAGTGATGTGTGCGGTGGCCGGGTGTGGCCAGTGCACCAGTTTGCGGTCGAGCAGACCGATGCCGCGATCCATGGCCACGCCGATCAGACCGATGATCACGATGCACACGAACACGATGTCGAGCATGAACAGCTGCCGCGCCCAGACCATCAGATAGCCGATGCCTTCACTGGAGGCCAGCAGCTCGACGGCCAGCAACGAGGTCCAGCCGGCGGCGAGTGCCAGGCGCACGCCGGCCATGAACGCCGGCAACGCCGCTGGGAGTACCAGACGCCGAATCAGCAGAAGTGGCGGCAAGCGCAACACGGCGGCGGCTTCGCGCAGTTTCGGTTGCGCATCACGCACGCCGACCAGCGTGTGCAGGGTAACCGGCACGACGATGGCTTTGATCAGCACCACCAGTTTCAGCACTTCGCCGATGCCGAAAAACACCATGAACAGCGGAATCCATGCCAGCGTCGGCACCTGTGCAAGTCCGGCGAAAGTCGGGAAGATCAGTCGCTCCAGACGTCGGCTGAAACCCAGTGCGGCGCCGAGCACCGCACCGGCCGAAACGCCTGCCAGCAAGCCCCAGAACAACCGTTGCAGGCTGATCCACAAATGGCTCCACAACTCGCCTTGCGCCAGTTCCACGGCACTGCTCCACACCAGCGATGGTGCCGGCAGGATCTGCTCGCTCATCCACTGGTTGCGCGCGGCCATCCACCACAGGACGAACAGGCTGACAGGCAGGAGCCATGGCAACAGACGTTGATGCAGACTGGGCCAGGAGCGGCGGCTTTTCAGTGGCGGCGCGGCCAGCGGCAGGCTGAGCAGGGATTGACGGGCCATGGGTGACCTCCGTTGTCGGGTTGCATCAAGATCGGGTCAAGACCAGAAGATCGCAGCCTTCGGCAGCTCCTGCATGGATCGCATTCCCCTGTAGGAGCTGCCGAAGGCTGCGATCTTTAGCGGTATTAGCCACACTAAAATAGTTATAAGCCAACGAGAAAAATATCAATTTGGAGATAAGCGAAGCCATTTAAGGCTTACAGCCCGTACGCATCCAATGCATTCGAAGAATATTTTCGATGCTGTTCATGCATATCGCGCTGCAAGCCGCATTCGCTCTCGCTTAGCTCATATAGATATAAAAATGTGCATTTATAGTATTTAAGTGAAGGTGCGCATTCAGCCTACTTTCGGTTCCTCAGCGATCAAGGAGCCGCATCCATGAACCTTCCGTTCAAACGTCTCATCAGTCTGTTGGCCGCCCCGGCGCTTGCAGGCTTTCTCACGCTCAGCGCCCAGGCCGAGGAGCTCAGGGAAATCCGCATCGCCGTGCCCGATCTCAGTGCCGGTACGCAGCACAGCGGTGGCGGCGTAGTCGATGTGCTGCGCGATCAACAGATCTTCGAAAAGGCTTTCGCCGAGCAGGGCATCAAGATTCAGTGGAGTTTCTTCAAGGGCGCCGGGCCGGTGATCAATGAGGCGTTTGCCAACGGTCAGGTCGATCTGGCCTATCTCGGCGATCTCGCCGCGATCATCGGCAAGTCCAATGGTCTGGACACGCGCCTGCTCAGCGCCACGGCGCGTGGGGTCAAGCAATACCTCGGCGTGGTGCCCGGCTCGGGGATCAAGACCCTGCAGGATCTCAAGGGCAAGCGCGTGGCGATCTTCCGCGGTACGGCGACGCAGCTGTCGTTCGATGCGGCGCTGGCCAGTCAGGGGCTGAGCGAGAAGGACGTGAAGGTCATCAATCTGGATTTCAACGCCGCGGTCTCGGCACTCGCGGCCAGGCAGATCGATGCATCGTGGGGCAGCTCCGCCCTGAGTGCCTTGCAAGCCAAAGGCCTGGCGGAATTGCCGCTGAACACCAAGGACCTTGGCGGCGCTGGCAGCGTTCAGGCGGTCCTGCTCGGCAACGGCAAGTTTGTCGACGCACATCCTGAAGTCATCGC
The DNA here is from genome assembly GCF_900105805.1 of Pseudomonas moraviensis. Lineage (NCBI taxonomy): Bacteria > Pseudomonadati > Pseudomonadota > Gammaproteobacteria > Pseudomonadales > Pseudomonadaceae > Pseudomonas > Pseudomonas moraviensis. The sequence goes on from NZ_LT629788.1 coordinate 5,124,827, forward strand.
GAAACTGCTCAAGGCGCAGCAGCAGGCGGTCGAGTGGCTGACTCAGGACAGGAACAAGGACGCCTATGTGCAACTGGTATCGGGGCTGGCAAGTTATCCGCCGGTGATCCTTACTCAGGATCTGAAAGATCAGAATCTGAGCGAAATTTTCCCATCGACCCTGGATCCGGTGTTTCTCAGTGGCCTGCAGGACAAGGTCGACCTGGCGGCGCAGCAGAGGCTGATCCGCAAGCCGTTCAAGGTCAGTGATTGGGTGGCGCCTGAGCTCTCAGCCGCCAAGCTTTAGATCTCCAGCGTCTTCGCTGAACTCTTCGCGAGCAGGCTCGCTCCCACATTTGGATATGTGCACAGTTCCAGTGTGGGAGCGAGCCTGCTCGCGAAGGGTTTCAGACAGCGACGCTGACATCCTGCCGATCCACCGCCACCAGCGTCTCGATCATCGCCCTGGCCGCCGGCGACAACCGGAACCCGGTACGGCTGACGATGCCGCAACGGGCGTTCATGCTTTCGAGGTTCTGCGGCAGGTTGCGCCAATGCAGCAGTACCAGCGCCCCCTTGGCGACATCTTCGACAAACGCCTCCTCCGTGCCGACACCGATTGCATTGGATTGCAGCACCACTTTCACCAGCGCCGGGAAATGTTCGGTCTCGATGGTCGGCGAGAAATCGATGCGTCCACTGAGGTTCGCCAGCAGCTTGCGAATGCCCGGTGGAATCAGCGTGGCGGCCAGCGGGTAGTCGAACATGTCGTTGGTCGACAGGCTTTCCTTGGCCAGCAACGGATGTCCCGGGCGGCAGAAAAATACGCCGCGCTTGGGTGTCAGCGGTTGGGTCTGGAAATTCGGATCGGACTCGAAATGGCGAATGTCGGCGATGAAGAATTCGATCTCTTCGCGGCTCAGCGCACGGCTGAGCTTTTCCCAGTTATCCACCTGAAAACAGGTGCGCACTTTCGGGTGCGCATTGATGAATTGCGCCACCGCGTCCGGCACCAGTTTAACCGCCGGCGCCGGGCCGCAGCCGAAGTGCACTTCGCCGGCGTCGAGCTTGGTCATCTGCGTCACTTCAGCGCTGAGCAATGCCGCCCCCTGCACCAGGCTCAGGGCGTGTTGCAGCACTACCTGGCCCTCCGGGGTCGGACGCAGATCCTTGTTGCCGCGATCCACCAGCACGCAGCCGAACTCTTGCTCCAGCCCCTGAATGCTGCGGCTGAACGCCGGTTGAGTGATGCCCATGGCGTCTGCCGCGCGGACAAAACTGCGGTGTTCGTTGAGGGCGATGAAGTAGCGCAACTGGCGAAGATCCATATGCTTTTCCGGCATCCTAAAAATAGCTCGAAGGCATTTGCGACGAGGGTTGCTTGAGGTTTTAAATGCAAGCTCTTATTCCGTCAACGAAGCATGTGAATATCTATTAGATGTAAATGGAATATAGATAGAGCGTTGTTTCGCTGCCGGAAAAATCGCAAACCGTCGATGAGGGTCGTCCCATGAGCAATGCCGCACTCGCCGTAAAACCCGTTTCTCACGCGTTGGAAATTCACCCCGTAGCCGGGCGTATCGGTGCGGAAATCCGCGGCGTGCACCTGTCCGGGGAGCTGGATGCCGCCACCGTCGAAGCAATCCAGCAGGCGCTGGTTGACTACAAAGTGCTGTTTTTCCGCGAACAGACTCAGCTCGACGATCAGCGTCAGGAAGCCTTTGCTCATCTGCTCGGCGAACCGGTAGCGCACCCCACCGTGCCGGTACGCGAGGGCACTCGATATCTGCTTGAGCTGGACGGCGCCGAAGGTCAGCGCGCCAATTCCTGGCACACCGACGTGACGTTCGTCGACGCCTACCCGAAAGCCTCGATCCTGCGCTCGGTGGTCGCCCCGGCATACGGCGGCGATACGCTGTGGGCCAACACCGCAACGGCATACAGCGGCTTGCCGATCGAGCTGCGTGAACTGGCCGACAAGCTCACCGCCGTGCACAGCAATGAGTACGACTATGCCGGGGCGAAGCCGGACGTCTCTGCGGAAAAACTGGAGCGCTATCGCAAAGTCTTCACCTCGACCGTTTACGAGACCGAGCATCCGGTGGTGCGAGTGCATCCGATCAGCGGCGAAAAGAGCCTGCTGCTGGGGCATTTCGTCAAACGCATCAAAGGCTATTCGCAGGCAGATTCGGCGCACCTGTTCGGCTTGTTGCAAAGCCATGTGATCCGCCAGGAAAACACCGTGCGCTGGCGCTGGCAGGCCGGTGATGTGGCGATCTGGGACAACCGCTCGACGCAGCATTACGCGATTGATGATTACGGCACCCAGGATCGCGTGGTGCGCCGTGTGACGCTCAAGGGCGAGGTGCCGGTGGGGGTGAATGGGCAGCGCAGCCAGACCATCAAAGGGCGTGACTGAAGTTCAAAAGCCCCTCATCGGAACGCCGCCCGCCCAGCCCTCTCCCGGAGGGAGAGGGAGCCGACCGAGTTGTCTTGCGTTGTACGTCGACCTGAAAGACCGAGCCGATCATTGGTTCGGTACATGACTTTCATGTCGATGCAGCTTCTGAATATCCCCCAATCAGTCCCCTCTCCCTTTGGGAGAGGGTTAGGGTGAGGGGCTCTTGATGCTACCAAACCCCAATCTGAACCACCTTCTCGCTTTCCGGCTCTCCATAACGAAACCGCTGCCCGCGCAAGTCGATCTCCTGATGGCTGATGGTCGTACGCCGCTTCAGGCCGCGCACCCACTCAAACAGATACCCCGCATGCTCCTCGCGCACCGCCGCGTACGCAGGGTCATCCCCCAGGTCACGCAGTTCCTGCGGGTCATTCAACAGATCAAACAGCTGCGCTCGAAAGCCGTCGTACGCCAGGTATTTCCAGCGCTCGCTGCGCACCATGGTCATGCGGCAATGGTCGATCGGTTGGTCCAGTCGTTCCCGCGCCGGTGCCTGAAAGGCGTAGTCGTACTCGCTGATCGCATAGCGGCGCCAATCGGGATTTTCTCCGTGCAGCAGCGGGATCAGTGAACGCCCTTCGAGCCGATGTTCCGCGCCCGGTAATCCCAGCGCTTGAAGAAATGTCGGCAACGCATCGATGGTTTCCGCCAAGCGATCATCGACAGTGCCACGGGTGACATCCGCCGTCGGCCGAGGGTCACGCACGATCAGTGGCACGCCCACCGCCTGCTCGAGCAGAAACTCCTTCTCGCCCAGCCAATGATCGCCAAGGAAGTCGCCGTGATCGCTGGTGAACACGATCAACGTGTCATCCCAGCGCCCGTTGCTCTGCAGAAAATCGAACAGCCGCCCCAACTGATCGTCCACCTGCTTGATCAAGCCCATGTAGGTGGGGATTACATTCAATCGTACTGAATCGCGGGAAAAGTTGAGGCTTTCCTCATGTTGACGAAAGGCAGCATATACGGGGTGTTTGCTGGCTGCAGAGGGCGATGCGCGGACCGGTTCGAGAATCGATTTCGTACTGTACAAGGCGTGGTATGGCGCCGGTACGATGTATGGCCAGTGGGGTTTGATGTACGAGAGGTGTAAACACCAGGATTTCTCGCCTTGCTCAGCGATGAAGTCGATGGCGCGATTGGTAGTGTAGACAGTCTCGGAGTGTTGCTCGGGAATTCGTGCTGGCAAATTCGCATGACGCATTTTCCAGCCACTGAGGATTTCACCGTTCTCGCCTTCGGCGGCGTTCGCCCAGTCGTGCCAGGGATTGCGGCCGTCGAAGCCGTGTTCGCGCAGATAGTGGGTGTAGGGCGCGGATTCGCGCTTGTCGTCGAATAAAGGATCGTCGGGGTAGATGCCGTCGTGGCGCAGGTACGGTTCGAAGCCGACCTCATTGAGCAACTCGGCTTGCGCGCTTTGCGGGTTGATCGCCAGGCGCTGCAAGGCGTCGACATTGGCCGTGGCGTGGGTCTTGCCGACCAGCGCGGTGCGAATGCCGTGGGGTCGCAGGTAATCGCCGATCGTCAGTTCATCCAGCGGCAAGGGCACGGCGTTCCAGGCCACTTGATGGCTGCTGACATAACGCCCGGTATAGGCCGACATCCGCGACGGGCCGCAGATCGTGCCCTGGGTGTAGGCACGGCTGAAACGCACGCCTTCGGCAGCGAGACGATCGATGTTCGGCGTGTGCAGATGCGGGTGGCCGTAGCAGGACAGGTAATCGCGGCGCAGTTGATCGCACATGATGTACAGCACGTTGCGCACGGGGTTGGGCGGGGTGGGCATGGAGTTCACCGGTCAGTGGGACAGGTGAGGGTTTTCGCCGTCGGTGGGGGTGTTCGGCAAGTGCATTTGGGGAATGGGGTTTATGCAGGGATTGCATCAGCCTCTTCGCGAGCAGGCTCGCTCGCACATTTGAAATGCGTAATTCCTGTGGGAGCGAGCCTGCTCGCGAAGGGGCAGCTCAGACAGCAAAATTCTCCAGCGAACACACCTCATCATCCACCGCATCAATCGCCTTGATCTGCTCGATCATCGCTTCGGCCAACGGTGACAACCGATACCCGGCGCGGCTGACAATCCCATAGCGGGTATACAGCTCCTCCAGATCATCGGCGAGACCTTCGATCTTCAGACAGACCAGCTCACCCTTGGCCAGATGCAGCGCATCGGAGTACGCCCCGACAATCCCGATCGCCTCCGATCGCAGCACCACGCTCAAAAGACTCGAGCCGTTTTCGCACTCCACATTCGGGGTGAAATCCGGGCGACCGCTGAGGTCGACGATGACCTTGCGCAGGTTCGGCGGGCGGATGCTCACCGCCAGTGGATAACTCAGCAACTGCTCGGCGGTGATGCGTTCAAACGCCGTCAATGGATGCCCGGCGCGGCAGCAGAAATGCCATTTGCGCGCGCGCAAGCGGTGGGTCTGGTAATCCGGATCCGCCTCGAACTGCCGGGTGTCGGCGACGAAGAATTCGAACTCTTCGCTGAGCAGGCGTTTGCTCAGGCTTTGCCAGTCATCGACCTGAAACTGCACCCGTGCTTTCGGGTAGCGACCGATGAAGGCGCCAATCGCGCGCGGGATCAATCCGGCCGCCGGCGCCGGCCCGCAACCAAAGCGCAATTCTCCTGCTTCGAGGCCGTTGAACTGGCTGATCTCGTTGGCCATCTGCTGCGCACCGCTGACCAGCCGCCGCGCATGTTCGAGCAGGACCTGGCCTTGTTTGGTCGGCGGCAATTCCTTGCGCCCACGGTCGACCAACTGGCAGCCGACGCTGTGCTCCAGCGCCTGAATGCTGCGGCTGAATGCCGACTGCGACAGGTTCACTGCCTGCGCGCCAGCGACGAAGCTGCGTTGTTCAGCGAGGGCAATGAAGTGACGAAGTTGGCGCAAGTCGATATGCATTTTTCACATAAAAAATATCCGGGAAATGCATTGGATATGCATTAGGTCGACTCCTTATAAAGGCAATCTCTTATGCAGTAAATATTTGTAAATCCATAAATAAATAACTGAAAAGAATATGCAGCGCTGAAGATGTCTGTGTGTTTTTTGACCAGGAGCCGCGCCATGAGTCCGTTGAACCTCGCGTCACCCCCATCACCACGACGGCTCAAACGCCTGCCTTTGGCGCTGTTGCTGGCCGGCAGCGCCAGTTGGACTCACGGTTATGCCGCCGAATCGGAAGCCCCGGCGCCGGTCCCGGCAGGCAAAGCGGCGGCCAGCGGTTCGCAGCTGGAAACGGTGACCGTCACCACCCGCCGCCGCGAAGAAAGCTCGCAAGATGTGCCAACGCCGATGAGTGTGGTCAGCGGGCAGAATCTGGAGACGCAGCGGGTCTACCGTATTCAGGATTTGCAGCAACTGGTGCCCAGCGTCAACGTCGCCTACATGCATGCGCGCCAGTCCAGCGTGTCGATCCGCGGTCTGGGCAACAACCCGGCCAGTGATGGCCTGGAAGGCAGCGTTGGTCTGTACATCGACAACGTCTATCTGGGCCGTCCGGGGATGGCGGTGTTCGATCTGATGGACATCGAGCAGCTCGAAGTTCTACGTGGGCCGCAGGGCACGCTGTTCGGCAAGAACACCACCGCCGGGGTCATCAACATCAGCACCCGCGCGCCGTCATTCACGCCTGAGCGCAGCATCGAAACCTCGGTCGGCGAGGACGGTTATTTCCAGACCAAGGGCACCATTTCCGGGCCGCTCAATGATCAGTTGGCCGGGCGCTTTTCTGCTTACCGCACGCGCAGTGACGGCGACATCAAGAACGAATACGACGGCCACGACCTTAACGGCGGCTCGCGCGAAGGCTTTCGCGCCCAGCTGTTGTTCAAGCCCAATGAAGATTTCAATCTGCGCTGGATCGGCGATTACAACGAAGAAGATTCCAGCGCCGGCACCCGCGTGCTGTACAACACCGGGCCGACCATCAACGGCGTCAACCTGTATGAATCGCGGGCCAGCGCGGCCGGGGCGACGCTGGTCAACGGTCGGCACCGCAAGGTCAATCTCGACAACGACCAACACGTCACCGTGCATCAGGGCGGCACCTCGGTGGAAGCCAACTGGACGTTGCCGAGCGACTTCACCCTGACGTCGGTCAGCTCGTACCGCTTCTGGAATTTCACCCCGCGCAATGACGACGGCCTCAACGTGCCGGCCAGTTACAACGCCGGCGTGTCGGTGGAAGACAAACAGTACTCGCAGGAATTTCGCCTGGCCTCGCCCAAGGGCGAGTTCTTCGATTACGTGGTCGGCGCCTACTATTTCGGCTCGGATCTGGACAACAAATCCTTCGCCTATTACGGCCCGCAGGCCGACATCTGGAACGGCACCCCGGCCGGCGCCCTGGCCAATGTCACCAGCGTCGGCAAGGGGCATATCAAGACCGACAGTTTCGCCCTGTTTGCACAGGGCACCTGGCACCTGAGCGAACGCCTGGATTTCACCGCCGGGGTGCGTGGCACCTACGAAGAGAAAAACGCCTCGGTCAGCCGCAACGCGCCGCTCGGCGGTGTGGCCGTGGCGGGCGCGGCAGCCAATGCGCGCCGCGGGCGTGCCGGCGCCTACGATTCCGGAGACTTGAATCAGTACAGCTCCAGCCCGTCCGGACTGCTCAACCTGAGCTATCGCATCACCGATGACGTGCTCGGTTACGCCACGCTGTCCCACGGCGAAAAATCCGGCGGGGTCAACCTCGCGGTCGGCTCTGCGCCGACCGCTGGCGCCGACTCGCTATTGATCGGCACCGAGCGCGCGAACAACGCCGAACTCGGTTTCAAAAGCACGCTGTGGGATCACCGCCTGCAACTCAACGCCAACGTGTTCTGGACCCAGGTCAACGCCTACCAGACCAACGCCTATGACGCCGCCAACCGCGTGCAATACCTGACCAACGCCGGCTCGGTACGCTCGCGCGGCATCGAGTTCGAAAGCACCGTGGTGCCGCTACGTGGCCTGACGCTGAATTTCAACGGCTCGTACAACGACGTCAGCTACCTCTCCTACAAAGATGCGCCTTGCCCGCCGGAAGTCAGCCAGGCCCCGGGTGCACCGGCCTCCTGCGACCTCAGCGGCCATCAAGTGGTCGGCGCGTCGAAATGGATCGGCAACGCCAACGGCGAATACAAATGGAATCTGGCTAACGGCTTCGAACCTTACGTCACCGGCAGCTACGCGTTCCGCTCCAAAGCGGTGGGCACGGTCGAGGATTCCGATTACGGGCAGATCCCCAGTTACGCGGTGGTCAACCTCTCCACCGGCCTGCGCGGCGATTTCAATCAGGGCCAGTGGGATGTTTCGCTGTGGCTGAAAAACGCCTTCGACAAAACCTACTACACGACCCTGTGGACGGGCGGCAACGGCGGCTATGAAGGCTTGCTTGGCACGCCGCGAACCCTCGGCGTTACCGGTCGTTACGACTTCTGACGAACGCATCTGATGACAAGCTATCCAGTTTTGTCATCAGATGTGAACCTATGAAGTTTTATCCAGCTTCAACCCACAACCTCACCGATACCCCTCGTTCAAGTGGCTTTAACGGCATGACAATAGTTATGACCACCAATTCCTGTGGCTAAATAAAGGGCTATTTCAGAACGCGCAAACAGTATTGAACTGCGCATTTCTGCTGTTCGATCTGAATAACAGGCATGATTCCTTTTAGGAAAAAACCGGAACTGTCCATGTTGCTGAAAATCTCTCTCTGGCCTGACGGGATCTCTGTCCAGACCCCTGACGTGGTCTTCTGAACGACAATCGGCGAACCACCATCATTAGTGACTTCAAAATCGGGAGTCGAGGTAACTTTGTTTTCCCTTTTACCGGTTTTCTCAGTGGCGGAGGGGGCGGAGTCTGAAAAAACGACGTAGAGCTTTTCAGGCTCGGTTTTCATTGAGACTGACACATATCCCGGTGAAGGCGGGTTCTGGGGAGGGTTGAATAAACCTCCCGCTGTTGGAAGTGCGTTAACACTATAGCTCTCTCCTGGGGCTATCGACGTCTCAGGCTGTCCGTACACTCGAGCATAAACTGTTCCCGACCTGAAGCCGTTTTTGAACTCAGTGCTTAGATACGGCGTTTTATTCCTTTCTTCTGCCTGAACTGTAAGCGGTAATAAGGCGGCAAGCGCAATACACAAAATTCCAGTTTTCATGACGATCTCCGTAGATTTATGGCCGCTTTGATTTGATAACAAAGCCAAGGAGCTCGCTACTGTCAGAAATTACAGGATTTTAAGATCTACAAGATTCCTTCGTAATAAAAAAGCGCGTTTTCGCCGATCTTGGTTATTGATGCCCTTAGCGAATATTTTGAATGCCTAAAACGCATGTTGCGTTATAGCGGGCAGCTACAGCCTGCGTAAATCGAGGGTTAGCGAGCATGCTGCGAATTTAATATTCTTTTTGGGCATATCCATGGCGTTAAAAATTACTTTCCGAGATAAGCACTTGGCTTAATTATTAGCTCATTGATCGCCGTAGAGATTTAACCGGCGGATCAACAGCCGAACGCAAAAGACCGCAGGGAGTTGAACAATGGGCAATGTCCAGACCGCCGCCAGCGCAGGGGAATTGCTGTGGCGGCAAACGCCGAGCGGCGAACTGGTCGATCTTGGCCGGCCGCACCGTGTGCCGTTGGGGCAGTTGCGTTTACAGCGTGCACCCAAGGGTATTTTGAGCCGGCGCGAAACCCTTCTGCTCGGTGTGCTCGCGTTGGTCGTGCACGGCGTGGTGATTTATTGGGTCAGCCAGAAACCGACGCCAGTGCTCCCGGTGGTACCGCCGGAAATTCCGCCGATGACCATCGAGTTTTCGCGTCCGGCTCCGCCAGCGCCGCCGGTTGTGGTGCCGCCGCCACCGGCGCCAGTGGTCGAACCGCCGCCGCCAGTGGAAGACGAATTAGCGGTCAAACCGCCGCCGCCCAAGCCGATTCCCAAACCCAAACCGGTGGTGAAACCTCCGCCCAAACCTGCGCCCAAGCCGGTAGAGCAGGCGCCAGCACCAGCGAAACCGGCAGCCCCGGTCGCCGCGCCAGCGCCTCCTGCGCCACCGGCACCTGCGCCTGTTACCCCGGCGTCAGCCAACGCTGCGTATCTCAAAAATCCGGCACCGGAATATCCGTCGCTGGCCCAGCGTCGCGGTTGGGAAGGCACGGTGCTGTTACGGGTGCATGTGTTGGCCAGCGGCAAGCCGGGCGAGATCCAGATTGCCAAAAGCAGTGGCCGGCAGCAGCTCGACGACGCAGCGCTCAACGCTGTAAAGCGCTGGAGTTTCGTTCCGGCCAAGCAGGGTGATGTTGCTCAGGACGGCTGGGTCAGCGTGCCCATCGATTTCAAGATTCATTAAACCGAAACCAAATTCGCGCGAAATGTTTACACGAGGGAACACATCATGACGTTACTGGCATCTCCACTGGAATCCATCGAAAGCGCGGTGATCTGGCTGCTGGTGGTTTTTTCCGTCGCCACTTGGGGCCTGGCGCTGCTCAAGGCTGTGCAGTTCGGCCGTCTGAAGGCGCAGGATCGGCGCTTTCATAAACGTTTCTGGGCGGCGTCGAGTCTGGATGCCGCCGCCGAGTTGAGCGAAACCCAGCCCGGTGCCGCAGCACGGGTGGCGCAGGCCGGTTACGCGGCAATCCAGGTGGGCGAGGCGCCGCAGGCGAATGATCTGAGCCAGGCGATCAACCATCAGGATCGCCTCGAGCGCGCCCTGCGCCAGCAGATCGTGCGTGAACGGCGCTCGCTGGAAACCGGTCTGGCGGTGGTCGCAAGTATTGGCAGCACCTCGCCGTTCATTGGTCTGTTCGGCACGGTGTGGGGAATCATGGAGGCCTTGAAAGGCATCAGCGCTGCCGGTTCGGCGAGCCTGGAAACGGTGGCAGGCCCGATTGGCGCGGCACTGGTCGCGACCGGTGTGGGGATCGCCGTCGCGGTGCCGGCGGTGCTGGTTTACAACTACTTTCTGCGGCGTCTGAAATTGACCGCGGCGGATCTGGATGACTTCGCCCACGACTTCTACAGCCTGGCGCAGAAGAGTGCATTCCGCGTACTGATCCACCCGACCGCGCACAAGGTGGCGACGCCGGGCAACGCGGCAAAAGTGAAGGAGGCGTCCTGACATGGCCTTCTCTACGCAAGACACGGACGAGGTGCTCAGCGAAATCAACGTGACGCCACTGGTGGACGTGATGCTGGTGCTGCTGGTGGTCTTCATCGTCACCGCGCCACTGCTGACCAACGCGATACCGATCAACCTGCCGAAGACCGAAGCGGTGGCGCCGGTCGAGCAGAAGGATCCGCTGGTGGTGAGCATCGACGGCGCCGGCAAACTGTTCATCAACAAGGACGAGATCCAGCCTGACTTGCTCGAATTCAATCTCAAGTCGGCCAAAGCCAAGGACCCGGAAGTGCGCGTGCAATTGCAGGCCGACGACGGGGTGAACTACGGCGAAGTGGCGCGAGCCATGGCTTCGATCGAACGGGCAGGGATTACCAAATTGTCGGTGATCACTGCGCGGTGACAGATGTTGTTTTTCCGGGGCCGTTTCCTTGGCAGGGTGCGGCCCTTTTTTTATGCATTTTTTGCCCACGACACCCTCCAATGTGGGAGCGAGCCTGCTCGCGAAGGCGCCATTCGCCACAACATCTTCGTCGACTGATGCACCGTATTCGCGAGCAGGCTCGCTCCCACAGACTTAATGCGCCATATGCATTATGGGTCTTAATAAATAGCTTCTTATTCCTTAACGAATATAACTCCTCTCCCTATACTCGACCCAGAACAGACACGACGCAGGAGAGCTCCCCATGCGCAACGAATCAATCCGTTACCTGATTGTGCCGGGCTGGCAAGGATCGCCAGAAGATCATTGGCAAAGCCATTGGCAGAACAGCCTGCCGAACAGTGCGCGGGTCGAACAGGCCGATTGGCTGACACCGCGCCGTGAGGACTGGGTCGCCGCGCTGGCCGAAGCGGTTGCCGCCGACAGCACGCCGGTGATTTTGATTGCTCACAGCCTCGGCTGCATCACGGTCGCCCACTGGGCAGCGACGGCGCCGTTGCAATACCTGCGTCAGGTGCGCGGGGCGTTGCTGGTCGCGCCGGCCGATGTCGAGCGTCCTGCCTGCGCGCCGGCACTGCGCAACTTCGCGCCGATCCCGACGGATCTGTTGCCGTTCCCCAGCCAGGTCGTCAGCTCCGACAACGACGCCGCCGTCAGTGCGCCGCGCGCTTTGGAGCTGGCGCGCAATTGGGGTGCGGAGGCGGGGATTCTCGCCGGAGCCGGGCACATCAACGTCAAGTCCGGGCATCAGCGTTGGGAGCAGGGTTTTGCCTATCTCTATCGCCTGCAAAACCGCCTTGAACACCACGCCCGCCGTCGCGCCTGACCTTATTTTTCAACGCCCCCGTCGGCTGGCGGTTTTGGGCGGGAGCCTGCCATGAGTTTCGAAACCTTCGGTCAGCCCTTGCTGACCTTTCCCGATGCGGAAAAAAGCCCCCTGAGCATTCGCGCCAAAGCGCTGGTGTTTGTCGATCCGCGCTCGCGGCAATTGCGTGAAGAACTCGAACAACTGGCACCACGTTCGATCTCGGTGTTGATCCGCGGCGAGACCGGCACCGGTAAAGAGCTGCTGGCCCGGCACATCCATCGCGCCAGCGACCGCAGCGGTCTGTTCGTTTCGGTGAATTGCGGCGCGATCAGCCCGACCTACGCCGATGCCGAACTGTTCGGCTACGCCGCCGGCAGCTACAGCGGCGCAGCCAGCAGCCGCGCCGGCTGGTTCGGTTCGGCCAATGGCGGCACCTTGTACCTGGATGAGATCGGCGACCTGCCACTGCCGATCCAGATCAAGTTGCTCGCGGCCCTGGAAAACCACGAAGTCACCCGCGTCGGTGCACATCAGCCGAGCCCGGTGGATGTGCGCCTGGTCGCCGCGACCAGTATTGATCTGGCCCAGGCCGTGGACGCCGGAAAATTCCACGAGCGGCTCTATCACTACCTCAGCGAGGGTCATCTGGAGCTGCCGGCGTTGCGCGCGCGCACCGGCGACATCCTCTCGCTCGCCGAGTATTTCCTCGGCATCTACAGCCAGCGTCTCGACCTGCCCGTGCCGCTGATCAGCGAGGCGGCGCAGCACGTGCTCGAACAACACAGCTGGCCGGGCAACACCCGCGAGCTGGAAAACGTCATTCACTTCGCCCTGCTGGTCAGCACAGGTGACGAGATTCTGCCGGAGCATCTGAACCTGCCGCCGGTGCTGACGCAGATCGAAAGCCAGATCAAACAGATCCTGACCACCGGCTCCACCGCTGACCAAGCCGCGCTGAAGCAACTTCTGGCGAACGCCAAACTCCTGTAGGAGCTGCGGCACGCTGCGATCTTTTGATCTTCAGCTGTTTCAAAGCCTTGAAAATCAAAAGATCGCAGCCTTCGGCAGCTCCTACAGTTGAGGTAGAGCTGTATGAACAAAATGGAATATGAAGCTGAATAAACGTTATTGTCCGGGAATAAAAAATCCGGGTATTGTCCGCCTCACGCCAGCGATATCACTTCACTGGCACACGTATTAATGCCGTCGTCGATGACGACCGTGATTTTCGATAAGGACACTGCATGAAAAAGGTTCTGTTGTTTACCGCATTGGCGGCTGCGCTCACGGCTTCTTTCGCCAACGCCGGCGAGAAACTGGTGGTTGCCGCAACGCCAGTGCCACACGCTGAAATCCTCGAGCTGATCAAGCCGACCCTGGCCAAAGAAGGCGTCGATCTGGAAATCAAGGTTTTCACCGACTACGTGCAACCGAACGTACAGGTTGGCGAGAAGCGTCTGGACGCCAACTACTTCCAGACCCTGCCGTACCTGAACAGCTTCAACCAGGGCAAATACAAGGACGACAAATCCAAGTACCTGGTGACCGTGCAGGGTGTGCACGTTGAACCGTTCGGTGGCTACTCGAGCAAGTACAAGACCCTGGCTGAACTGCCGGACGGCGCCACCATCGCCATCCCGAACGAAGGCAGCAACAGCGGCCGTGCCCTGATCCTGCTGCAGAAGGCGGGTCTGATTGAACTGAAAGACCCGAAAAACGCTTTGGCAACGCCAAAAGACATCGCCAAGAACCCGCACAACTTCAAGTTCAAGGAACTGGAATCGGCCCTGCTGCCGCGCGTACTGAAAGAAGTTGATCTGGACATGATCAACACCAACTACGCCCTGGAAGCCAAGCTGAACCCGCAGAAAGATGCTCTGGTGATCGAAGGCGCTGACTCGCCGTACGTGAACTTCCTGGTGGCCCGTGAGGACAACAAGAACAGCGACGCGATCCAGAAACTGGCCAAGGCCCTGACCAGCCCGGAAGTCAAAGCGTTCATCGAGAAGAAGTACAGCGGCGCGGTGTTGCCGGCGTTCTGATTTGACTTGAGTGAATCTGCTTCAGATTTAAAAAACGCCGATGGCCAGTGATGGGCATCGGCGTTTTTGTGTGTGCGTTAAAAAGCCCCTCACCCTAACCCTCTCTCGGAGGGAGAGGGGACTGAATGGGGGATGCTGTTGAGGTCCGCCGACCTGATCGCGCGTCGCTGAATCCATAATCGACTCGGTCCTTCAGGTCGATGTACGACGAAAGACACTGCGGTCGGCCCCCTCTCCCTCGGGGAGAGGGCTGGGGTGAGGGGCTTTTGATTTACGCTGTGGTCTTCAACGCCCGGCGCAACGCCCTGAGCAATTTCACAATGTCCTGCGGATCCAGCCGCTGCGGCACTTTTACGTCCATGTTGTTCTTCCTTGTGGTGAATGGGCCGGAGAGTCTGGCCAAAAGCTGTTCGTCCTTGGAGGTCTTTCGTGAAAAAAAGATCCGTCCTACAGCGCAAAGAAAAATAGCCTTCTTATTCTTTCCCGGCAAACCCACAAGATAGTTTTTTGAGTGATATCAATATGCTTTAACGGTATTTAAATTCTTGTTTTTATACCTATAAAGTCAGTGCCTGCCGGACAGCCACCCGCCGTCCATGGATTGCATCACCGCCGCTTACCGAGCGGCGTCAGGACGCTTCATGACTTTCGACTACGCCTTTATCCTCAGCACCCTGCCGGCCTTTCTCAAGGCCGTGGGTGTGACGCTGCAGGTCGGATTGATCGCGATCGGCACTTCGCTGCTGGTGGCGCTGCTCAACGCGACGATTCTGGTGTTCCGCACGCCTTACCTGGGAAAACTGGTCGGCCTCTATGTAGAGCTGGCGCGCAACACGCCGCTGCTGATTCAGCTGTTCTTCGTCTACTTCGCTTTGCCGGCAGTGGGAATCCAGGTTTCCGGGTTCACTGCGGCAATCATCACCATGACTTTCCTTGGCGGTGCCTACCTCACCGAAGTGCTGCGCGCCGGCGTCGATGCGGTGCCCCAGGCGCAACTGGAATCCGGGCGTTCGATTGGCCTGTCGCATGGGCAATTGCTGCGTTACGTGATCCTGCCGCAGGCGGGGATTCTCAGTTTGCCGTCGCTGTTCGCCAATTTCATTTTCCTGCTCAAGGAAACCACCGTGGTCTCGGCGGTGGCGGTGCCGGAAATCCTCTACACCACCAAGAGCTACATCGCGCTCTACTACAAAACCTACGAAATGCTCGCCGTGCTGACGCTGATCTGCGTGCTGCTGTTCCTGCCGCTGTCGCTGTTGCTCAGCCGCCTGGAAAGGAGGCTCCAGCATGGCCAGTTCGGGTCTTGAACTGCTCTGGGTGTCGTTGCCACAACTGGCCAAGGGCGCCGGGCAAACCCTGTCGATCTCGTTTCTGAGCATCGCCATCAGTACGGTCGGCGGCGTGCTCTACGGTGTGCTGCGCACGTTGAACGTAACGTGGCTGAACGCGATTTTGCGCATCTATCTGGAGTTGTTCCGGGCGATCCCGGTGCTGGTCTGGTTGTATCTGCTGTTCTTCGGTTTGCCGATTTTCTTCGGCCTGAGCCTGCCGAGCTTCTGGTGCGCGGTGCTGGTGCTGTCGCTGTGGGGCGCCAGCGAGGTCGGCGAAGTGGCGCGCGGTGCGCTGCATTCGTTACCGCGCGGGCAGCGCGAAGCGGGGCTGTCGATCGGTCTGAATGCTGCGCAACTGTATGGCTACGTACTGCTGCCGCAAGCACTCAAGCGCATGACGCCGCCGACCATCAACGTCTACACGCGGATCATCAAGACCAGTTCGCTGGCGGTGCTCATTGGCGTCGTCGATGTGATCAAGGTCGGCCAACAGATCATCGAGCGCACTTACGAATCGGTACTGATCTACGGCGCGCTGTTCCTGTTTTTCTTTTTCATCTGCTACCCGCTCTCGGCCGCCTCACGCGTGCTGGAACGGCGCTGGACGCAAGCATGAGCGCACTGATCGAGTTTCACGGCTTCAACAAATTCTATGGCGAGCAGCAGGTGCTCAACGGCATCGACCTGCAAGTGCAGAGCGGCGAAGTGATCGTCATTCTTGGCCCCAGCGGTTGCGGCAAAAGCACCTTGCTGCGTTGCCTCAATGGTCTGGAAGAGGCGCACAGCGGCAGCCTGAAATTCGTCGGCCGGGAGCTGCTGGACAAAGCCACTGACTGGCGCGAAATCCGTCAGCAGATCGGCATGGTGTTTCAGAGTTATCACCTGTTCCCGCACATGAACGTGCTCGACAATCTGCTGCTCGGCCCGCTCAAGGTGCAGAAGCGCCAGCGCCGCGAAGCGCAACAGCAGGCCGAAGCCTTGCTTGAGCGCGTCGGTCTGCTGGACAAGCGCGATGCTTTCCCGCGCCAGCTCTCCGGCGGCCAGCAGCAACGCATCGCCATCGTCCGGTCGCTGTGCATGAACCCACGGGTCATGCTCTTCGACGAAGTCACCGCCGCCCTCGACCCGGAAATGGTCAAGGAAGTGCTGCAGGTCATTCAGGGCCTGGCCCGCGAAGGCATGACCCTGTTGATCGTCACCCACGAAATGGCCTTCGCCCGCGCGGTGGCCGACCGCATCGTGTTCATGGATGCCGGGCGCATCCTTGAACAGTCCCCACCCGAGATTTTCTTTACGAACCCGCAAACCGCACGCGCGCAGCAGTTTCTGGAGAAGTTCTCCTTCGTTGCAACACTGCCAGAAACGAATCCGACAAAGGAACTGGAACCGCTATGAAAACTGCCGCTCTGTTAATGCCTCTGCTCAGCCTCGCCTTGCTTGCCGGTTGCGGCAAAACCGAAGAGCCGCCAAAGCCGAAGCTCGCCACCGAAAGCGCCGCGCCTGCCGGTTATCTGGACAAGATCAAGGCCCGCGAAAAATTGATCGTCGGTGTATTTACCGACAAACCACCGTTCGGCTTCGTCGATGAGGCCGGGCGCTACGTCGGTTTCGACACCGACATCGGCCGGCGCTTCGCCAAGGATCTGCTCGGCGATGAAAACAAGGTCGAGTTTGTTGCCGTCGAGCCGGCCAGCCGCATTCCGTTTCTGCAAAGCGACAAGGTCGACCTGATCCTCGCCAACATGACCGTCACCCCGGAGCGCAAGGAAGCGGTGGAATTCACCAACCCGAACCTCAAGGTGGCCGTGCAGGCGCTGGTGCCGCAGGGCAGTTCGGTGAAGAAACTCGATGATCTGGCAACGCGCACCACGATTGTAACCACCGGCACCACCGCTGATATCTGGCTGACCAAGAACCACCCGGACTGGAAACTGCTCAAGTTCGAGAAGAACTCCGAGTCGCTGCAAGCCTTGGCCAATGGCCGCGGCGATGCCTATGCGCAGGACAATCTGGTGCTGTTCAGCTGGGCCAAACAGAATCCCGGCTATCGCGTGCTCGAGGAAAAACTGGGCGCGGAGGCGCCGATTGCGCCGGCCGTGAAGAAGGGCAATCTGGAGTTACGTGACTGGGTCAACAGCGAGCTGGCCAAACTGGGCGAGGAGAAATACCTGCTCAAGCTCTATGACCAATATGTGCGTAAAGAGCTGAGCGATGACACCCGGCCTGAGAGTGTGATTGTTGAAGGGGGCAAGTGGCAGGGGTGATTGCCTGTTGGATCGGCGGTGAGGCTTGCCCCTCACCCCAGCCCTCTCCCGAGGGAGAGGGAGCCGACCGAGTTGTCTTGCATCAGAATCGACCTGACAAACCGAGTCGATTATGAATTCACAGAAGCAATTTCAGGTCGACGCAATTCTCGCAAACAACTCGATCAGTCCCCTCTCCCTCTGGGAGAGGGTCAGGGTGAGGGGCTTTTCGCTGGCACTGCTCAATCCGGCCAGTGCCACGCTGGCTCGTCCAGCATCCGCTGCCCGACAATTCCGGTCTGCCCCAGCGTCTTCTCCAGCACGATGCAATTGCACTGCGGATCTTCCTGCAATGCCGAGATCAGTCGCCGCGCGTGGGACACCACCCACACCTGGCATTGCTCTGAAGCGCAGATGATCAGTCGCGCCAGCGCCGGCAGCAGGTCCGGATGCAGGCTGGTTTCCGGTTCGTTGAGCACCATCAGCGATGGCGGTCGCGGAGTCAGTAGGGCTGCGACCAACAGCAGATAGCGCAAGGTCCCGTCCGACAGCTCTGCCGCTGACAATGGCCGCAGCAAGCCTTCCTGATAAAACTCGATGGCGAAACGGCCACCGGCCAACGGCGCGATGTTCAGTCGCGCGCCGGGAAACGCATCGCTGATCGCCGCGCTTAACGCCTGCGGGTCGCCGATTTCGATAATCGTCTGCAAGGCTGCCGCCAGATCGCGACCGTCGTGGTGCAACACTGGCGTGCGCGTGCCCAATTGCGGCTGACGCACCGGCGCGTCGGCATCGCTGCGAAAGTGATCATAGAAGCGCCAGCGGCGGATGAACTCGCGCATCTGGAATACTTCCGGCGAGCTGCGCAGATTGCCGACCTGATCGAACAGGCTGTCGAAGTTCGGCGTGTGTTGCGCCAGCACATCCCAGGTACGACCTTCGCGGGCGCGAATCATCGGGCCGTTGCGGTCGACCAGCAGGCTCGCCGGGCGAAACACCGGGCCGGCCCAGATGCATTCACGTTTGATTTCCGGATCGAGCGAAAAACACGAACGGCTCGGCTCCGGCAGGCCCAGGCCAATGGCGTAACTGAAATCCTCGCCGGCAAATCCCAGGCGCAACCGTTTCACGCCCTGGCGCACCGTCGCCTCGATCGCCACCTCACCGTTGCGCATGCGCCGGCTGATGGTTTCCGGCCCGGCCCAGAACGTCGATTCCAGCCCGCCCTCACGCGCCAGCGCATTGACCACGCCGCCCTGCGCGGTTTCCGCCAGCAGGCGCAGGGCGCGATAGAGGTTGGACTTGCCGCTGCCATTGGGTCCCGTAATGAGGTTCAGGCGCCCGAGCGGAATCACCAGTTTGTTGATCGAGCGGTAATTGGCCACGGCCAGGGTATTGAGCATGGAATTCCTTCTCTTCGGGCGGCCCTTGTAGGAGCTGCCGCAGGCTGCGATCTTTTGATCTTGAAAAAGCAAAGATCGCAGCCTGCGGCAGCTCCTGCACGGAAATGTTGTGATCGCTCAGGCGAACGTTGAACCCTGTTCTAAGCTCACAGTCGTATCGTCACTTGCACGTTCGTACACAGGAAGGAGTCTGCATGGCAAGTCCCGGAATGAAAACAGCGGTCATGCTGAGTCTGTTCACTTTGCTCACCGCTTGCGGCGACAAGAAACCTGCTCAGGAATACCTGCCACGGGTCTTTGTGCAAGCGGTCGAACCGGCCAACTACGCCGCAGCGGTGACCCTCACCGGTGATGTGCAGGCGCGGGTGCAGACGCAGCTGTCGTTCCGCGTCGGCGGCAAGATCATTCAGCGCATGGTCGATGTCGGCGACCGGGTCACGGCCAAACAGGTACTGGCCAAGCTCGATCCGAAAGATCTGCAGACCAACGTCGATTCCGCTCAGGCCCAAGTCGTCGCCGAACAGGCCCGCGTCAAGCAAGCCGCGGCGGCCTTCGTCCGTCAGCAAAAACTCCTGCCCAAGGGCTACACCAGTCAGAGCGAATACGATTCGGCGCAAGCGGCGCTGCGCAGCAGCCAGAGCGCATTGAGCGCGGCGCAGGCGCAATTGGCCAACGCCAGGGACCAGCTCAGCTATACCTCGCTGATCGCCGATGCACCGGGCGTGATCACCGAGCGCCAGGCTGAAGTCGGCCAAGTGGTACAGGCCACCGCACCGATTTTCAGCCTTGCCCGCGACGGCGACCGCGACGCAGTGTTCAATGTCTACGAATCGCTGCTGGCCGAGCGGCCGTCCGATCGTTCGATCGTGGTCAGCCTGCTCGACAACCCCGAAATCAAAACCACCGGCACCGTGCGCGAAATCACCCCCTCGGTATCGGCGCAGTCAGGCACCGTGCAGGTCAAGGTCAGCCTCGACAAACTGCCGCCGGGCATGCAGCTCGGTTCGGTGGTGAGCGCCACCGCCAAAGGCACCGGCAAATCGGCGGTGGAACTGCCCTGGTCGGCGCTGACGAAAAACATCAGCGACCCGGCGGTATGGCTGGTCGATGACAAGGGCGAAGCGCAGTTGCATACGGTCACCGTCGGTCGTTACCTGACCGGCAAAGTGATCATCAGCGAAGGCCTCAAGGGCGGCGAGAAAGTCATCGTCGCCGGCGGCCAGTTGCTGCACCCCGGCATGAAAGTCGAGATTGCCGAAAACACCTACAAGGATCTGCAACCGGGAGCGCAGCCATGAAGCGTCTCGGCCTGTTGTGCATGGCGCTGCTGCTGGGCGCCTGCTCGGAAAAGGAAAAACCACCGGAACCGGTACGCCCGGTGCTGTCGGTCACGGTCAAAGCGCTGAACGAAGAAAGCCTCGGGCGCTTTGCCGGCAGCATTCAGGCGCGCTACGAGAGCAACACCGGTTTCCGCGTCGGCGGCCGGATCGCCCGGCGTAACGTCGATGTCGGCGCCGAGGTGCAGAAGGGCACTTTGCTCGCCACCCTCGACCCGTCCGACCAGCAGAATCAGTTGCGTTCGGCCCAAGGCGATCTGGCGAGAATCCAGGCGCAACTGATCAACGCTCAGG
Organism: Pseudomonas moraviensis; assembly: GCF_900105805.1. NCBI lineage: Bacteria > Pseudomonadati > Pseudomonadota > Gammaproteobacteria > Pseudomonadales > Pseudomonadaceae > Pseudomonas > Pseudomonas moraviensis. Next base: position 5,145,295 of record NZ_LT629788.1, read on the forward strand.
CCAACGCACGTCGTCAGCAAGCGCTGTTCGATCGCGGCGTCGGTGCGCAGGCGCAACTGGACGTCGCCAACACCGACCTGAAAACCACCCAGGCCTCGCTCGATCAGGCGCGCGCGGCGGTCAGCCAGAGCAAGGATCAACTGAGCTACACCGAGCTGCGCTCCGATCACAAAGCCGTGGTCACCGCGTGGAACGCCGAGGCCGGGCAGGTGGTGACCGCCGGGCAACAAGTGGTGACGCTGGCGCAACCGGACATCAAGGAAGCGGTGATCGACCTGCCCGATACGCTGGTCGATCAGTTGCCCAGCGACGTGGTGTTCTCGGTGGCCGCGCAACTGGACCCGAGCATCAACACCACGGCGATCATCCGCGAGATCGAGCCCCAGGCACAAAGCGCTACGCGCACCCGTCGCGCCCGTCTGACGTTGTCGGATACGCCGGACGGTTTCCGCCTCGGCACCGCGATTAGCGTGACCCTCAGCTCGGCGATCAAGCCGCGGATCGAACTGCCGCTGACTGCGTTGCAGGAAGTCGATGGCAAAACCCGGATCTGGGTGATCGACACGCAAAACAAAACCGTCAACCCGCGTGAGGTCAGCGTGGTCAGCCGTGGTGACAACAGCGTGGTGCTGGCCGGCGGTGTGCAAAACGGCGAGCGCGTGGTCAGCGCCGGCGTCAACAGTCTCAAACCCGGACAATCGGTAAAACTTGACGAGGACAGTCAATGAAAGGCTCTTTCAACCTCTCCGAATGGGCCCTCAAGCACCAGTCTTTCGTGTGGTACCTGATGTTCGTCGGGCTGCTGATGGGGGTGTTCTCGTACTTCAATCTGGGGCGCGAAGAAGACCCGTCATTCACCATCAAGACCATGGTGATCCAGACCAAATGGCCGGGCGCGACCCAGGAAGAAACCCTCAAGCAGGTCACCGACCGCATCGAGAAAAAACTTGAGGAACTCGATTCCCTCGACTACGTGAAAAGCTACACCCGCCCCGGCGAATCGACGGTGTACGTGTACCTGCGTGACACCACCAGTGCCAAGGACATCCCGGAAATCTGGTACCAGGTGCGCAAGAAGATCGACGACATTCGCGGCCAGTTCCCCCAAGGCATTCAGGGCCCGGGATTCAATGATGAATTCGGTGACGTGTACGGCTCGGTCTACGCCTTCACCGCCGACGGCCTGACCATGCGCCAGTTGCGCGATTATGTGGAACAGGCGCGCGCCGAAATCCGCAACGTGCCCGGGCTGGGCAAGATCGAAATGGTCGGCCAGCAGGACGAAACGATTTACCTGAATTTCTCCACGCGCAAACTCGCAGCGCTGGGTATCGACCAGCGCCAGGTGGTGCAGAGCCTGCAATCGCAGAACGCCGTGACCCCGGCCGGGGTGATCGAGGCGGGGCCAGAGCGGATTTCCGTACGCACCTCGGGCCAGTTCGCTTCGGAAAAAGACCTCGCCGAGGTCAATCTCAAGCTCAATGATCGCTTCTATCGTCTGGCCGACATCGCCGAGATCAGCCGTGGCTACGTCGACCCGGCGACGCCGGAATTCCGCTTCGACGGCAAACCGGCGATCGGCCTGGCGATTGCCATGCAGAAGGGCGGCAACGTTCAGGAGTTCGGTAAAGCGCTGCACGAGCGCATCGACCAGCTCACCGCTGATCTGCCGGTCGGCGTTGGCGTGCACACGGTTTCCGATCAGGCGGTGGTGGTGGAAGAGGCCGTTGGCGGTTTCACCAGCGCCCTGTTCGAAGCGGTCATCATCGTGCTGGTGGTGAGCTTCATCAGCCTCGGCGTGCGCGCCGGCCTGGTGGTGGCGTGCTCGATTCCGCTGGTGCTGGCGATGGTCTTTGTATTCATGGAATACAGCGGCATCACCATGCAGCGGATTTCCCTCGGCGCGCTGATCATTGCCCTTGGCCTGCTGGTGGACGACGCGATGATCACCGTGGAAATGATGGTCACGCGTCTGGAAATGGGCGAGAGCAAGGAGCAGGCGGCGACCTTCGCCTACACCTCGACGGCGTTCCCGATGCTCACCGGTACGCTGGTGACCGTCGCCGGTTTCGTGCCCATCGGCCTCAACGCCAGCTCTGCCGGTGAGTACACGTTCACGCTGTTCGCGGTGATCGCGGTAGCGATGATCGTCTCGTGGGTGGTGGCGGTGTTCTTCGCGCCGGTGATTGGCGTGCACATCCTCAGCGACAAGGTGAAGGCCCATGATGCCGAGCCGGGTCGCGTCGGCCGGGCGTTCAACGGCGGTCTGTTGTGGGCCATGCGCAATCGCTGGTGGGCGATCGGTGTCACCGTGCTGTTGTTCGTGCTGGCAGTGTTCTGCATGCGCTTCGTACAGAACCAGTTTTTCCCGGCATCCGACCGCCCGGAAATTCTCGTCGACCTGAACCTGCCGCAAAACGCCTCGATCGATGAAACCCGCAAAGCGGTGGACAAGCTCGAAGCAACGCTCAAGGGCGATCCGGACATCGTGCGCTGGAGCACTTACATCGGTCAGGGCGCGATCCGTTTCTACCTGCCCCTCGATCAGCAATTGCAGAATCCGTACTACGCGCAACTGGTGATCGTCAGCAAGGATTTCGAGGCCCGCGAGGCCCTCAGCCAGCGCTTGCGCGAGCGCCTGCACAAAGACTTCGTCGGCATCGGCAGCTACGTGCAGGCCCTGGAGATGGGGCCTCCAGTGGGGCGTCCGATTCAGTACCGGGTCAGCGGCAAGGACGTCGATCAGGTGCGCAAACACGCCATCGATCTGGCCACCGAACTGGACAAGAACCCGCACATCGGCGAGATCATTTACGACTGGAACGAACCGGGCAAAGTCCTGCGCATCGACATCGCCCAGGACAAGGCGCGGCAACTCGGGCTGTCGTCCGAAGACGTCGCCAACCTGATGAACAGCATCGTCAGCGGCTCGCCGTTGACCCAGGTCGATGACGACATCTATCTGATCAACGTGGTCGGTCGCGCGGTGGACTCCGAGCGCGGTACCCCGGAAACCCTGCAGAACCTGCAGATCGTCACGCCGAGCGGCACCTCGATTCCGCTGCTGGCGTTCGCCACCGTGCGCTATGAACTGGAGCAGCCGCTGGTGTGGCGTCGTGATCGCTTGCCGACCATTACCATCAAGGCCTCGGTGCGCGACGAGATTCAGCCGACCGATCTGGTGAAATTGCTCAAGCCGTCGATCGACGCTTTTGCGTCGAAATTGCCGGTCGGCTACAAGGTCGCCACCGGCGGTACGGTCGAGGAAAGCGGCAAGGCCCAGGGGCCGATTGCCAAGGTGCTGCCGCTGATGCTGTTTCTGATGGCGACGTTCCTGATGATCCAGTTGCACAGCGTGCAGAAGATGTTCCTGGTCGCCAGTGTCGCCCCGCTGGGGCTGATCGGCGTAGTGCTGGCGCTGGTGCCGACCGGTACGCCGATGGGCTTTGTGGCGATCCTCGGGATTCTTGCGCTGATCGGCATCATCATCCGCAACTCGGTGATCCTGGTGACCCAGATCGATGAGTTCGAGCAAAAGGGCTACGCGCCGTGGGACGCGGTGGTCGAAGCCACCGAACACCGACGCCGCCCCATCCTGCTGACCGCCGCAGCGGCGAGCATGGGCATGATCCCGATTGCGCGGGAAGTGTTCTGGGGGCCGATGGCCTACGCGATGATTGGCGGCATCGTCGTGGCGACGTTGCTGACGCTGCTGTTCCTGCCGGCGCTGTATGTGGCCTGGTACAAGATTCGTGAACCGCAGAAGGACGCGGCTTAAAAGCGAGTGCTGCGCACTCATCGCGAGCAGGCTCACTCCTACAGTTGAAATGCGTCCCCTGTAGGAGTGAGCCTGCTCGCGAAGGCGTCAGAACGGTTTATGAAGATTTATGCCACACGCTCGCCAGCCAAGGCTGCTGTTCGCGCGGCAAACCGGCGGGCCGGTAGTAATGCTCAAGCTCGACAAACCCCGCCGCCGTCAACAAACCGCGCCAGGCCTCGAGATCGTGGTACGAGCCGTAGCGCGGCCCGTTCCAGCCCTCCCGGTTGTCGCCACGCGGATTGGAGCTGAACAACACACCGCCCGGTTTCAGGGTGTCGTGCAATTGCCGCAGCACCTGCGGCAACACCTGCAACGGCACATGAAACAGCACGGCATTGGCGAAAATGCCGTCGAAGCGTGCGGCGGGCAGGTCAAGTTGCAGAAAGTCCTGCTGCCAGACTTCGCAACCGCTGTCCTCGCGGGCCATGCGCGCGAATTCCTGCGAGCCATCGAGGCCGATCGCGTGGTGGCCCATGCGCGTGAACGTCTGCAAATCCCGTCCCGGACCGCAGCCGAAATCCAGAATCGTCAACGGCGGCTCCGCCTGAATGTGGCGCAACAGCGCTTCGATATTCTGGCTGACATCGTGGTCGCGAGTGCCCTCACGGAAATCCTCGGCTACCGAGTTGTAGTGACCAAGAGTAGTGGCGGTGATCTGTTCGAGGTCGCTGGGCGTTTTCATGATCGATGCTGTATTGGCAATGTGAGGGCGGACTATAAGCTGTTTTGCCGGCAAAAAAACGCCGCCTGCGCTGGCTTCAGTGCGGGCGGCGATGGGTGCCAGGCTTCAGAGTTGCTTCGCTCCCAGACAATCGATCGAACGGTCCATCATCGCTTTGGCCATTTCCAGCAGATGCCAGACCGAGAACACCATGGCGCGATCCGCGCCCCCGAGCTGATCACCGCATTGATGCACGGTCACCGAAGCGCAGCGCAGCAGATCGGCGACATACAACTGCGCATCCTCCAGCGTCACATCCTCGCTGATGCTGTAGACACGTTTCTGTCCCGCCAACGTGACCTGTGTGCCAGCCAGATGCGAGTCGACGGCGCGGCACAGTGCGGAGCGATCCTTGAGCAAATCCTCGGTGAACCGCTTGCTTGAGGTAAGGCTGAGTGGCGGATCGGCAAGATTTTTTTCCATGGGTAAACTCCTGACTACAAGTGGGAGCCAACCATTTCGCGACTAAACGAGCAGGGCGGCGGCTGCACGCGGATCAGTCGCCGGCCGCCGGTTATCGGCGCACCCGAAAGTGCCTTGCGCACAGCCAACATCGGACAGTTAAAGCCTCTGCCGAGGTCAGGCCTGACTGCACGCCCAGCGAATCCGGACAACTGAATCCGGTCACCGCAAAACAGTGACGACCGGAGATTAGCTACGGGATATTTCGGGTACAAGCGGGCAAATCATTCTAGGAAGCGTCCTGCAAACCCGCGTGGTTCGGGCTGGCGAAACGATAAAAATCATGTAGGAAGCTTCTGATTTTAACTACAGGCGTTGCCCAAAATAGTGCGATCACATCGGCTCGGTTGATGGCCACCTGCCGCTATCGACCTTAGCGCTTATTCAGACCTCGCGCCAGCCTGTCTCCACCCAATTGAATCACCGCCACCAACGCCACCAGCAAGACAATCACCGTCAACATGATCTGACTGTCGAAGCGCTGATAGCCGTAGCGGTAAGCGATATCCCCCAACCCGCCCGCACCGATTGCACCGGCCATCGCCGAGGAGTTGATCATTGTCACCAGGGTGATGGTGAACCCTCCGACAATTCCGGGCAGCGCCTCGGGCAACAGTACATGCCAGACGATGTGCCAGCGTCGGCAGCCCATCGCCTGTGCCGCTTCGATCAGGCCATGATCGACCTCGCGCAGACTCACTTCGGCGATCCGCGCAAAGAACGGCGTTGCCGCGATTGTCAGCGGAACCACAGCGGCCCACACACCGTATGTGGTGCCGACGATCAGGCGGGTGAATGGAATCAGGGCGACCATCAGAATCAGGAATGGAATCGAGCGGAACAGATTGACGAAGGCGCCCAAGGCGCGGTTAAGCAGCGGCGCTTGATAGATCCCGCCCTTGTCGCTGGTGACCAGAATCACCGCCATGGGAATGCCCGCCAGCAGCGCGATCAGCGACGACACGCCGACCATCAAAAAGGTGTCGATAAAACCCTGCAGCAAGCGATCAAACCACATAACCCAATACCTCCACCCGTTGCGCCCAGTGTCCGGCGCGTTCACGCAATTGTTCGGCGCTGAAAGTCGAGCCGCTGACGGCCAGCAACAGCTGCCCCAGCGCATGACCCTGGATCCGTTCGACACCGCCCTGAAGCAGCTTCACCCGGCCACCCAATGCAGCGAATAACGCGGCCAGATCCGGCTCGTCTGCCGCACTGCCGGTGAACTGCAAACGCAACACCACCGCCGCATCAGAAGCCGTGGATTGCGCCTGCAAACGGCTTTGCAATTCTTCCGGCAGAGCGTGCTGCAGCGGCGCCAGCAGGGTCTGGCTGACTGCGTGTTGCGGATTGCCGAACACTTGCCACACCGGCCCTTGCTCGACCACATGGCCATGCTCGAGCACGACGACGCGGTCGCAAATCTCGCGGATCACCGCCATCTCGTGAGTGATCAGCACAATGGTCAGGCCCAGGCGTTTATTGATCTGGCGCAACAGGCCGAGGATCGACTGCGTGGTTTCCGGGTCGAGGGCCGACGTCGCTTCATCGCAGAGCAGAATGTCCGGGTCATGTACCAGCGCGCGGGCGATGCCGACGCGCTGTTTCTGCCCGCCGGAAAGCTGCGCCGGGTATGCCTTGTGCTTGCCTTGCAGGCCGACCAGTTCGAGCAGTTCGCGGACCTTGTTCTCGCGTTGCGCTTTCGGCACACCGGCCACTTTCAGCGGCAACTCGACGTTCTGCCATACGGTCTTGGCCGACATCAGATTGAAGTGCTGGAAGATCATGCCGATGCGTCGGCGCAGGGCGACGAGGCGGTCTTCATCGAACTCGCCGATATCCACCTGATCGATCAGCACGCGGCCCGATGTCGGTTGCTCGAGACGATTGATCGTACGGATCAACGACGACTTGCCGGCGCCGCTGCGGCCGATGATGCCGAACACTTCCCCGCGCTGGATTGCCAGGTCGATGCCCTGCAAAGCCGCGACCGGGCCTTGCCGGCCGTTGTAGGTTTTGCCCAGGCCGATAAAGCGTACGTGGGCGCGATTCAACTCGGGGTGCAGCTCGGTTTGTTCAGCATTGTGAGGCTCTGGAAGCTCCAGTCGCCGTTGGATCGCGGCAGTCATGTTCAGCTTTCCCAACCGGCCTGATAGAGCTTGCCGTGGGCTTTATCCAGGGCCGCGCGAACGGCTGGCGAATGCTGATAGATGTCGACGAACTTGATCAGGCGCGGGTCGGTTTTGCTCTTCGGCTGGATGACGAACTGGATCACGTATTCCTTGTGATCGAGACCGTCGAACAGCAGCGCCGAGCCGGCATCGAAGGTCTTCGCCAGTCGGATATAGGCCGGGTAACCCTGGACCAGATCGGCGTCGTCATACGCGCGCACCAGTTGCACGGCTTCGACCTGAAGGATCTTGATCTTCTTCGGGTTGGCGACGATGTCGTCCTCGGTGGCCTTGTAGCCGACGCCCGGTTTCAAGGTGATCAACCCGGCCTTGGCGAGCAATTGCAGACCGCGACCGCTGTTGATCGGATCGTTGGCGATGGCGACGCTGGCGCCTTCGGGCAGCTCATCGAAGCTTTTGTATTTCTTCGAATACAGGCCGACGTTGTTGATGATCCCCGGTGCGAACGGCACCAGATCGAAACCGGACGCGGCTTTGGCGTTTTCCAGGAACGGGATGTGCTGGAAGTAATTCACGTCGATATCACCAGCGGCGAGGCTGACGTTGGGCGCGATCCAGTCGGTGAATTCCACCAGCTCGACTTTCAGGCCTTGCCTGGAGGCCTCTTCGACGGCGGCTTCCAGCGGAATGGCAAACGCGGCGGTGGTGCCGACTTTCAGCGGCGCATCGGCAGCGAATACCGCCGAGCTGAACAGGCCGAAGGCCAGGGCCAGTGCTTTGACTGGGTGGGTCAGGATTTTTTTGGTCATGGTGGTTTTTTCCAGTCAGTGCATAAGATGTGTGGTGTCTGTTATGGCCTCATCGCGAGCAGGCTCACTCCTACATTTGGAATGCGTTCCCCTGTAGGAGTGAGCCTGCTCGCGATGCTTTTAGCGGCGAAACGCGGAACCGGTGTGTTGCTCAGGCAACTGCGCCTCCCCGTGAAACAACTTCTCGCGCAAGGTGCCGTCGTCATAGGCGGTCTTGTACGAGCCGCGCCGCTGCAACTCGGGAATCACCAGTTCGATGAAATCGACATAGCTTTCCGGGGTGACGATGCGGGTCAGGTTGAAACCGTCCAGCCCGGTTTCGGCGATCCACGATTCCAGCGCATCCGCCACTTGCGCGGGCGAACCGACCACGGTGATGTAGCGGCCTCCGAGGGCGTGTTGCTCGAGCAATTTGCGTCGGGTCCAGTCGTTGTTCTGCAGATTTTTCGTCGCCGACTGAATCGCGTTGCTCTTCACGTACTGGATCGGTTCGTCGATTTCGTATTGGGCAAAGTCGATGCCGGTGGACGCGGAAAAGTGCGCCACGCCGGCCTCGGCACTGGCGTAACTCAAGTACTCGGCATGCTTGGCCCAAGCCGCCTCTTCAGTGGCACCGACAATGACGTTGAGGCCCATGAACACCTTGATGTCTTGCGGATTGCGCCCGGCCTCGACCGCGCTGGCGCGGACTTTATCGACCTGCACCTTGGTCGACGGTTTGTTCTGACCGCTGATGAACACGCACTCGGCGTGCCGCCCGGCGAAGAGCAATCCGCGATCAGAGCTGCCAGCCTGGAATAGCACCGGCGAGCGCTGCGGTGAAGGTTCGCAGAGGTGATAGCCCTCGACCTGATAGAACTCGCCCCTGTGCTCGACCTTGTGCACTTTTTGCGGGTTGGCGTAGATGCGCTGCTCCCGGTCATTGAGCACCGCGCCGTTTTCCCAGCTGCCTTCCCAGAGTTTGTACAACACCTGCAGATATTCTTCGGCCTGGTCATAGCGACGGTCGTGTTCGACCTGTTCGCGCAGACCCATGGCTTTGGCAGCGCTGTCCAGGTAACCGGTGACGATGTTCCAGCCGACCCGGCCGCGACTCAGATGATCGAGCGTGGACATGCGTCGAGCGAACAGATACGGCGGTTCGTAAGTGAGATTGGCGGTCAGGCCGAAGCCGAGGTTTTTGGTGACAGCGGCCATCGCCGAAACCAGTAGCAGCGGATCGTTGACCGGCAACTGGATCGACTCTTTCAGCGTCACGTCCACCGAGTTCTGGTAGACGTCGTAGACGCCGACGATGTCAGCGATGAACAAGCCATCGAATAATCCGCGCTCCAACAGCTGCGCCAGTTCGGTCCAGTATTCGATGGTGTTGTAGCGGGTCGAGGTGTCGCGCGGATGCGTCCACAGGCCATGATTGATATGGCCGATGCAGTTCATGTTGAACGCATTGAGCAGGATCTTCTTTTTCGCGGCGGCCATCAGATGGTCCCCCGCAGCGGCGGCTTTTCATCGTTGAGGTAGTAATTGCCCACCGCGTGATATTTCCAGCGCACTGGGTCATGCAGGGTGTGCACGCGAGCGTTGCGCCAGTGCCGGTCGAGGCCGTGCTCACTCAGCGTCGCCTGACTGCCGGCGAGTTCGAACAGCGTACTGCCAGCGGCGAGGGAAATTTCCGTGCTGATTGCGCGTGCTTCAGCCACCGCGATCGATGCGGCAGCGACAGTGTCAGCATTGGTTTCAGCTTGCGCGGCATCAAGGAGTTCGCCGGCGCGTTCGAGCAAGGCTTCGGTGGCGTGCAGACGAATGCTCAAGTGGCCGAAGCTCTTCAGCGTCAGCGGATCTTCGGTGGCTTTGTCGTTGCCGGAATCGATCCACGGACGGGTCTTGCTGCGCACGAAGTGCAACGCATCTTCGTAAGCGGCGCGGGCAATGCCAGTGTCGATGGCGGCGTGAAGAATCTGCGCCAGCGGGCCGACGGTGGTCGGGCGCTCGAAAGCGCTCTGGAACGGCAGCACGTCTTCAGCCGCCACATACACATCTTCGAACACCACCGAGCCGCTGCCGGTGGTGCGCTGGCCGAAGCCGCTCCAGTCGTCGATCACCGTCAGGCCTTTGCTCTCACGCGGGACGAAGGCCAGTTGCTGCACACCGTTTTCATCAACTACCGACGTCGGGATGCGCTGCGCGTAAATCGCCCCGGTCGAGTAGAACTTGCGACCGTTGATGCGATAACCCTCGCCGTCGCGGGTGAGGCGCGTGACGCGGTCGTGAGCGGTTTTGGTGCCCAGTTCTGCCAAGGCATTGCCGAAGCGTTGCCCGGCGAGTACCTCGGCGTACAGGCGCTGTTTCTGTTCGTCGCTGCCGTTCACGCGCAGCACTTCCAGCGCGTAGAAATGGTTCTGCGGAATCTGTCCCAGCGAGCCGTCGGCCTGGGCGATCAGCGCGATGACTGTGGCCAGGGTGACGTTGGATACGCCAGCGCCGCCATATTCTTTCGGCACGCTGATGCCCCACAAACCGGAGCGGGAAAACACTTCGAGCTCCGCCAATGGCAGGCGGCGTTCGCGGTCGCGCAGGGCACTGTCGCGCTTGAAGTCTTCGGCCAGGTCGCTGGCGACGATCAGGGCTTGCTCATCGCTGGTGATGACCGCGACGTGATGGGAAAGCGTCATGTTTTTCCTCCAGATGTCTGGTCGTCTCAGATCCAGGAATGGCGAGCCGGCAAGGTGCCGTTGAGGCGATAAGCGCCGACCGCGTGATATTTCCAGCGCACCGGGTCGTGCAGGGTGTGCACGCGTGCGTTGCGCCAGTGGCGGTCGAGATTGAATTCGGCGAGGGTCGCGCGACTGCCCGCCAGTTCGAACAGCTTTTCGCTGGCCAGCAGCGATACTTCGGTGGTCAGCACTTTCGCTTCGGCCACGGCGATAGACGCGCGTGCGGCCGATTCGGCAGTCAGCGGTGCGGCGTGAACCTGATCGAGTACTTTGCCGGCCTTGCGCAGCAGTGCTTCGGCGGCGTGCAGTTCGATTTTCAGTTTGCCGATATCGGCGATCACATAGAGGTCATCGCTGGCGCGCTCGACCTTGGCGTCGATCCATGGCCGTGCGCGGGTTTTAACGAACTCGATGGCGTCGTCGATGGCGCCACGGGCGATGCCGGCATCGATCGCCGCTTGAATCAGCTGCGACACTGCGCCTTGGGTGTTCGGCTTCTCATTGATCTTCCAGTTGTCGATGACCAGGCTCGACTCGACGCGCACGTTGTTCAGCAAAATCGTGCCGCTGGCGGTGGTGCGCTGGCCGAAGCCCGACCAGTCATCAACGATGCGCAAACCCGGTGTGCCGCGACGGACGAAAGCCAGCACTTGCTTGCCGTCATCGTTGAGCGCTTTCACCGCGACCCAGTGCGCAAACAGGGCACCGGTGGAGTAGAACTTCTGGCCGTTGATCACGTAGTCATCGCCATCGGCGGTGATGCGCGCTTTCAGTTCCAGAGTATTTTTTGTGCCGCGTTCCGGGCCGGCGTTACCGATGCGCCAGCCTTCCAGAACACTCTGGAACAGCTGCTTTTTCTGCGCTTCGGTGGCGCTGCCGAGGACCAGATTGATGATGCCGAACTGGTTCTGCGGAATCTGCCCGAGCGCCGGGTCGGCGGCGGAAATGATCGCGAATACTTCGGCCAGCGTGACGAAGGAAACCTGAGGGCCGCCGTATTCACGGGGAATGGCAATGCTGCCCAGACCGCTGCGGGTGAACTGTTCGATTTCCGACCACGGCAGCTTGCGCTGGCGGTCGCGTTTGGCCGCCTGCACGCGGGCAACCTGCGCCAGGTCATGGGCGGCCTTGATCGCTTGAGCGTCGTTGCGCAGTACTTGCGCGGGCAACAACAGCGGGGCGATGTCCAGATCGGACTGCACGTTTGCATCTGCAAGACTGGACATCAGTGCCGCTCCCTGGCTGCACGCAATGCCCTGGCGATCTGCACTGGGGTGATTGTGTTCCGGACCATACCTACCTCACATCTCATGAAAAACGCCGCGAAGTGCGACGATTGAAAGAATGTCCGGTGGTCCGGTTCATATACCCTAAGCGCGTATAAAAATTAAATAAACTAACTTTTAGGAATATGCATAGAAGGGGGGATGTCAGCGTGGGTTGCCGATTTTCAGGTGAGAGGTAACTTACCTCCCATCCTGACCAGGGCTCACTTGGTGCGCGATTCGGCGGCCTTGAATTCGGGGTTCAACGGGACTTTCACATACGGATTCACGCAGCCGATTTTCAATGTGCGCGGCGGCGCCCAGCGCGAGTTGTTACCGACCCGGTCGAGGATGCAATAGGTCACGTCCAGTCGCAGATCTTCGCCCGCTTCGACGATGACTGCCGGTGGCACCCACACCTGAATCGGCAGCCCGACGTCGGCCGCCGTGACCGGCGTCAGATCCATGCGCACATCGCCCCAGCGCAGGGTGATGGCGTCGTCTTCAGCCATGTTCAGATAGGGTTCGATGGTCAGCGGCACGCCGCGTTTGATCTGGTTGGGGTTTACGCCCTGACGGCGAATCGCTTCCGGGATGATCACCGGTGCCAGCTGCTGATTTTCGTCGTCGCACTGCCCAGTGGGCTGGCCACCGGGGCAATCAAGTTTGACCTGCACCCGGGTCGCTGAGGACAGGGCGGGGCCTTGGCCGACCTGCATTACGCGGTAGTGAATGCGGGCGGTACCGTTGCCGATAAAACTCTCCGGCACCCGCAGGCTGACGGGCGCGCCGACATCGGCCGCGCTGAGGACTTTGGAAGCGACATAACACTTGTTCCAGAACAGCTCGATCAGGTCGCCATCGTCCATGCCAGGGTAGGGCGGCACATTGACCAGCAGGTGAGCGGCTGTCGCCAGGTTGACGCCGGTTGTCTGTGCGCATGCCAGCGTTGGCGCTGCAAGTTCGGGGGTGTGCGAAGTGCGGGTCATCGGTTTCTCTCCTTGAAGTCTTGCAGCGAAATCCGTTTCTGGAAACAAATGGCGCGAATCAACTGGCAATAAAGTGACAAGTATTTTGCTCAGTATTGATTTGGTTTTTTTGAACTAAGTGGCGCCGGTTGCCGACTAGATAAAAGTCTGCGGAGAGGGGTGTCAATAGACGGGGTTAGTTAATCCGTGAATTACAAGTTAATCAGAAATCTCCTACGCCATTGAGGCACTGTACCTCGGCGGAGTGGCGAAAGCAGCTACAGAAAAACGCCGATTCTGCTGCGTTTTGTGCGGGTTTATGCTCGAGCAAACGTATAGGGATGCGATGACTCAAGGATGAATGCATGCATTGCGCAATGTATCTTGCGTGCGCTGTTAATAAATATCTGAAAGGTACAAGTGCGGGAGAGAAAAGCTAACTTCCATCCGTGGAAGTTAAGAGCTATTGCAGAGAAAGTTCTCAGGCGTGATTCAGAAACTTGCTGAGAAACTGTTGGGTGCGTTCTTCTTTCGGGTTGGCAAACAGTGCTTTCGCTTCACCTTGCTCGACAATTACGCCCTTGTCGAAAAACACCACACGATTGGCCACGTCACGGGCGAATCCCATTTCATGGGTGACAATCACCATGGTGCGATTTTCTTCCGCAAGTCCTCGAATGGTTGCCAGCACCTCGCCAACCAGTTCCGGATCGAGCGCTGAGGTCGGTTCGTCGAAGAGGATGACTTCCGGCTCCATTGCCAGCGCCCGGGCGATCGCCACGCGCTGCTGTTGGCCACCGGAGAGACGACGCGGATAAGCATCCTCTTTGCCGGCGAGCCCAACCTTGGTCAGCAGCTTCTTGCCCAGCGCAACGGCCTGGTCGCGCGGCATCTTCTTGACCACGATCGGGCCTTCGATGACGTTTTCCAAGGCAGTGCGATGGGGGAACAGGTTGAAGTTCTGGAACACGAAACCGACGTGCTGGCGCAGGTTACGCACCAGACTCTGTTGCTGGTTCAACGGGCGGCCGGTATCGATTTCGATATCGCCGACCTTGATCCGGCCGCTGGTGGGTTCTTCGAGGAAATTCAGGCAGCGCAGGAACGTCGTTTTCCCCGAGCCGCTGGGGCCGATGATCGCGACGACTTCGCCTTCCTTTACCTCAAGGTCGATGCCGTTGAGCACGACCTGACCCTTGAATTGCTTGGTCAGTTTTTCCACGACAATCATCGGGTCAGGACTCCTGGTCATGCCGATTGACCCGCTCTTCCAACTTGTTCTGGAAGTGCGAAAGCACTGTGGCCAGAATCCAGTAGATCAGCGCAGCGGCAAGATACATGGTGAAGACTTCGAAGGTCCGGGCGGTAATCAGCTGCGCCTGACGGAACAGTTCCGGCACCTGGATGGTGGCGGCCAGTGCCGTGTCCTTGACCAGCGAAATGAAGCTGTTGCCCAGCGGCGGCAATGCCGTGCGCATCGCTTGCGGCAGGATGGCCCGCCGCAAGGTCTGCGCGCGGGTCATGCCGATACTCGCAGCAGCTTCCCACTGACCGCGTTCGATCGAACCGATCGCGGCACGCAGGATTTCACAGGCGTAGGCGGCCATGTTCAGCGAGAAGCCGATCAGTGCCGCCGGCAGCGGATCAAGCTCCATGCCCAGTTGCGGCAGGCCGTAATAGATCACGAACAATTGCACCAGCAACGGCGTGCCGCGGAAGAACGACACGTAGATGCGGGCCAGCCAACTGACCGATTTGAAGCGCGACAGGCGCATCAGTGCCAGGCCGAAGCCCAGCAGCAGACCGAAGAACATCCCGCCGAGGCTGAGAACTACCGTGTAGTACGCGCCCTTCAACAGGAAGGGCGCGGAATCCAGCGCGAGTTGGAAAGCCTCTTCCATTATTTAGTGACGTCTGCGTTGAAGTATTTCTTCGACAGTTTCTCAAGGGTGCCGTCGGCACGCAGTTCGTCCAGCGCCTTGTTCACCGCAGCCAGCAGTTCAGGCTCGCCTTTGCGCAGGGCGATACCGGATTCCTGACGGGAGAAGGCCTCACCGGCAGCCACGGTTTTCGGGGCTTTCTTGGCGTATTCGAGTGCAGCCAGACGGTCGATCAGGATGGCATCGGTACGACCGTTGTTGAGGTCGGCGAACTTGGTCGGATCATCGTCGTAGGTGCGCACGTCAGCACCCGGCACGTTGGCGCGAACCCACTGCTCGTAGTTGGTGCCTAGGCCGACACCGACTTTCTTGCCGGACAGGTCAGCGGCGGTCTTGATATTCAGCGCCGACTCTTTGCTTTTCAGCACGAGGGCCTGAATGCCGGAGACAGTGTAGGGTTCGGAGAAGTCATACTTTTTCTTGCGCTCGTCCGAGATGGTTACCTGATTGACTACCAGATCCAGACGCTTGGATTCCAGTGCAGCGAGGATGCCGTCCCATTTGGTCGGCTGGATCTTGGCCTTGACGCCGAGTTTTTGCGCCAGCGCTTCGGAGAGCTCGACTTCGAAACCGGACAGCTTGCCGTTCTCGTCGACGAAGCTGAACGGCGGATAAGTACCTTCCAGGCCGACGCTGAGAACGCCTTTGTCCTTGATCTGTTGCAACTGCTCACCGGCCACTGCCTGACCGATCAGGCCGGCGCCCAGCGCCAGACCCAGCGAACCGACCAGCAGAGTGCGACGTAGTGCGGAAAAATTCATGACAAGCCCCTGTGTTTTCTTATGGAAGACGCTTAAGGAATGTAGGCAAATGGGTGATTTGGACGACAGCGCTATCCTGCCTTAAAGCAGCTTAAGCGTCTCGCCCGAAATTCGCCTGCGGCGAGACTATAAGATGTCTGTTTTAGACTTGAAAATACTTAATATGGAAACTGTTATTCATTTAAGGAATATCTATGCCTTTTTAATCGATCGCAGCCTGCGGCAGCTCCTGCGGGTGATCCCATGCAGGAGCTGCCGCAGGCTGCGATCTTTTGATCTGCTCTTACAGAAAATCCTTGTAGGCAAACAACGCCGGCGCGCCACCGGTGTGCAGGAAGATGATCGGGCCGTCATCGAAGCGCTGCCGGCCGATCCCGTCTAACAGGCCGGCCATGGCCTTGCCGGTGTACACGGGGTCAAGCAACAGACCCTCCTGAGCGGCCAACAGTTTCACCGCCGCCAAAGTCCCGGCATTGGGTTCGCCGTAACGCGGGCCGAAATACTCGTCCCACAGCTCGACCTTGAAGCTGGTCGGCAACTCGATGCCCAGCAGCTCAGCGGTGCGTTCAGCCAGACCCTGGACCTTCGGCCGCTGATCTTCTTCACTGCGCGAAACCGTCACACCAATCACTGGCAATTGCGGCAGCGCCTCACTCAGCGCCAGTCCGAGACCACTGTGAGTTCCGGCACTGCCGGAGGCCAGTACCACTGCGGCGAATTCGATGCCGCTGTCCCTGATCTGCTCAGCCAGTTCCAGTCCGGCACGCACGTAACCCAGGGCACCGAGCGCATTGGACCCGCCAATCGGTACCAGATACGGCTTCTTGCCGTTGCTGCGCAGGCGCGCGGCGAGGGCGGCCAGTTGTTCGTCAGCATTGTCGAGGTTGTCGACCAGTTCGACCCTGGTGTCGAACAGATCCAGCAGCAGACGATTGCCGTTGCCGGTGTAATTGCTGTCGTCAGTGCCCAGCGGGTTCTCCAGCAGCGCCACGCAGCCCAGGCCGAGTTTCGCCGCCAGTGCAGCGGTCTGGCGCACGTGGTTCGATTGCAGCGCGCCTGCGGTAATCAGCGTGTCGGCGCCCTGTGCCAGCGCATCGGCGCCGAGGTATTCAAGTTTGCGCAGTTTGTTGCCGCCCATCGCCAGCGGCGTCAGGTCATCACGCTTGATGTACACCTCGCGGCCAAGCCAGCTCGACAGGCGTTCGAGTTTTTCCAAGGGTGTGGGATGGCTCAGCAGTTCAAGACGGGGAAAGCGTTGCAGCTGTGGTTTGATCATGGGTCCGTACTGGCGCAGAAGAATGAATGGACTATAGGCACGCGCTTTTGCCCGGGCAACCGTGAATCGCTTATAGCCAAAAGGACTTAAGCCAGCACTATCGGTTCTTAATTCGTCGGCAAAGGCATGCCGTAAAGTAGGCGCCGTTGACGCGGCCAGACAGTCCGGCCGCCCCGTGAGGAGACTTCACCGTGAGCGAGCGTTCCAGCCATTGGCAATTGCAGACCATCGTCAGCCAGCTGCGCAGCGCGCGGGATCAGTGGCGTGCCCAGAACGGCCGGGCATCCGGAGAGCAGGGTGGGCGCGAGTTGCCGTCGCGGGCGGCGATGGCGGAAATCCTCGAGGCGCTGTGCGGCGCGTTGTTTCCGATGCGTCTGGGTCCGGTGGACCTGCGTGAGGAAAGTGAAGATTTCTACGTCGGGCACACCCTTGATGTAGCACTGAATGCCTTGCTGGCGCAGACACGCCTGGAGTTGCGTTACGTCGCTCGCCACAGCGCGCAGGACGACAGTGAAGTCGAGGCCCGGGCCATTCGGATCGTGCAGGATTTTGCCTTGGCCTTGCCGGGTCTGCGCGCGCTGCTCGACACCGACGTGCTGGCGGCGTACCACGGCGATCCGGCGGCACGCAGCGTTGATGAAGTGCTGCTGTGCTATCCGGGCATTCTCGCGGTGATTCACCATCGTCTGGCGCACCACCTGTATCGTGCCGGGCTGCCGCTGCTGGCGCGGATCAGCGCGGAAATTGCCCACTCGGCGACGGGCATCGACATTCACCCGGGCGCGCAGATCGGTCGCAGTTTCTTCATTGATCACGGCACCGGTGTGGTGATTGGCGAAACCGCGATCATCGGCGAGCGAGTGCGCATTTATCAGGCGGTGACCCTGGGTGCCAAGCGCTTCCCCGCGGATGAGGACGGCCAGTTGCAGAAGGGCCATCCGCGCCACCCGATCGTGGAAGACGATGTGGTGATTTACGCCGGGGCGACGATTCTCGGGCGAATCACTATCGGCAAGGGATCGACCATCGGCGGCAACGTGTGGCTGACACGCAGCGTACCGGCGGGGGCGAATCTGACCCAGGCGAATCTGCAGCATGATGACGGGACGCAGAAGTAGGCCGTGGAATCCTTTTCCCCTAACCCCAGCCCTCTCCCGGAGGGAGAGGGGGCCGACCGAGGTGTTATGCGTCATACATCGACCTGAAATACCGGGTCGATTATGGATTCGGCACGGTTTCCTCAGGTTGGCGCACATTCTGAACATCTCCCAATCAGTCCCCTCTCCCTGAGGGAGAGGGGGTGACCGAGGTAGTCTTGCGTCATACATCGACCTGAAATACCGGGTCGATTATGGATTCGGCACGGTTTCCTCAGGTTGGCGCACATTCTGAACATCCCCCAATCAGCCCCCTCTCCCTCTGGGAGAGGGTTAGGGTGAGGGGCTTTTGATTCTTGCTTGGCGCAGTGAACGAATCTCACAAAACCCGCGTCATACACCTCCTCGGGCGCTGTAGGAAACCTACCGCCCAGCCCGGCGATTAGTCCTTACCACCCCATTCATGTTTAACTTGAACGTTCATTCAAGTTAAACCGGTGGTTCGCTGCCCGCTCACAACAGGAGGCTTGCCTTTGCTGAGTCCGATCATTTCAGCCACGTTTCAACCCATCGAGGTGCACGTTTCATGAGTGCATCGTCTACCCCCGCCAGCGGTCTGGTGCGCATGAATCCGCCGGTGTTCTACTTCGCCGCGACGGTGATTCTGCTGTTTGGCCTTGTCGTCATCGCCATACCTGAACAGGCCGGCGCCTGGTTACTGGAAGCGCAAAACTGGGCGGCCAACACGGTCGGCTGGTACTACATGCTCGCGATGACTCTGTATCTGGTCTTCGTGGTGGTCACCGCCTTATCCGGCTACGGCAAGATAAAACTCGGTGCCGACCACGACGAGCCCGAATTCAGTTATCTGTCGTGGGCCGGCATGCTGTTCGCCGCCGGGATCAGCATCACCCTGTTCTTCTTCTGCGTCTCCGAACCACTGACGCACATGCTCCAGCCGCCGCAGGGCGAGGCCGGTACCGCCGATGCGGCGCGCCAGGCGATGCAGATTCTGTTCCTGCACTGGGGCCTGCATGGCTGGGGCGTGTTCGCTTTTGTCGGCATGGCGCTGGCGTATTTCGCTTATCGCCACAACCTGCCGCTCGCCCTGCGTTCGGCGCTGTACCCGCTGATCGGCAAGCGCATCAACGGCCCGATCGGCTATGCAGTGGACGGCTTCGGCATCATCGCCACGGTGTTCGGTCTGGGTGCCGACATGGGCTTCGGCGTGCTGCATCTGAATTCCGGTCTGGACTACTTGTTCGGCATCGCCCACACCCAGTGGATTCAGGTAGGCCTGATCACGCTGATGATGGGCGCAGCGATCATCGTTGCGGTCTCTGGCGTCGACAAAGGCGTGCGGGTGATGTCGGATATCAACATGCTGCTGGCCTGCGGACTGCTGCTGTTCGTATTGTTTGCCGGGCCGACTCAGCACCTGCTCAACACGCTGATCCAGAACGTCGGCGACTACCTCGGCGCCTTGCCGATGAAAAGTTTCGACCTCTACGCCTACGACAAACCGAGCGACTGGCTGGGTGGCTGGACCGTTTTCTACTGGGCCTGGTGGATCGCATGGTCGCCGTTCGTGGGCCTGTTCATTGCGCGGATTTCTCGTGGCCGCACCATCCGCGAATTCGTTTTCGGCGTGCTGCTGATCCCGCTCGGTTTCACCCTGGCGTGGATGTCGATCTTCGGCAACAGCGCCTTGGACCAAGTGCTCAATCACGGCATGAGTGCGCTCGGCATGTCGGCCATCGACAATCCGTCGATGAGCATTTACCTGCTGCTGGAAACCTACCCGTGGAGCAAAACCGTTATCGCCGTGACGGTGTTCATCAGCTTTGTGTTCTTCGTCACCTCGGCGGACTCCGGCACCGTGGTGCTCTCGACGCTGTCGGCCAAGGGCGGCAACCCGGATGAAGACGGGCCGAAATGGCTGCGGGTGTTCTGGGGCGCGATGACCGCGCTGATCACCAGTGCGCTGCTGTTCTCCGGCAGCATCGATGCGCTGAAGTCAGCGGTGGTGCTGACTTCGTTGCCGTTCTCGCTGATCCTGCTGCTGATGATGTGGGGTCTGCACAAGGCGTTCTATCTGGAATCGCAGAAGCAGATCGCGCAGCTGCATTCGCTGGCGCCGGTCTCCGGTTCGCGGCGCGGCACCGGCGGCTGGCGACAGCGCCTGAGTCAGGCCGTGCACTTCCCGTCCCGCGACGAGGTGTATCGCTTCATGGAAAGCACGGTACGTCCGGCGATCGAGGAAGTGACCGCCGTGTTTGTCGAAAAAGGTCTGCACGTAGTCACTCAGCCGGATCCGGCGCATGACAACGTCAGCCTGGAGATCGGCCATGGCGAACAGCATCCGTTCATCTATCAGGTGCAGATGCGCGGCTACTTCACGCCATCGTTCGCGCGTGGCGGCATGGGCTCCAAGCAACTCAACAATCGCCGCTACTACCGCGCCGAAGTGCACTTGAGTGAGGGCAGTCAGGACTACGATCTGGTCGGCTACACCAAAGAGCAGATCATCAACGACATCCTCGACCAATACGAACGGCACATGCAGTTCCTCCACCTGGTGCGTTGAATGGCCACTGAGCGCCGGGACGTTTCACGCCTCGGCGCTCAGCACCATGAACAACACCATCGCCGCCACCGGCACGCCGAACACCGCACTGCCAATCGCAATCTCCGTCCCCAACGGCTGCCCCGCATGCACCACGCCGACCGCCCCGTTGATCAGCGTCAACGCCAGCCACAGCGCTGCGAAAGCGTAGGCCAGCGTGTGGCGGCTGAAGCCGATGTGCTCGCCGATGTAAAGCATCAGCGCGAGCAGGACCAGGCCGAAGAAGATGATGATAGCGGTGTGCATGGCAGGTTTGGCCTGGTGGATGGGTGTTGCCTGATCGGCCGCCTTCGCGAGCAGGCTCACTCCTACAGTGGGTCGCGGCTGCCCACAAATCCTGTGGCCAACCCCATTCCCTGTAGGAGTGAGCCTGCTCGCGATAGGGCCACCAGGTTCTCCTCTAGAGCATAGCCAATCCAGCCCCCGCCATATTCATCAGATGCTTTCGCGCTCGATCACTTGGCACTCCAGCAGATTCAGCCGCTGCACTTCGTCGCTCGGCAACACGCCAAGGCTTTCCAGCACGCGTGTCGCGGCGAGTACACCGATCTCCAGTGCCGGTGGTTTGATCGTGCTCAGGCTGGGCAACAGCATCTCGGCGAACGGGTAATCACCGAAGCCGAGAACGGCGCAGTCTTCGGGAATTTTCAAACCGGCGCGTTGCCCGGCGAGCAGGCCGCCGGCGGCGAGGTTGTCGTTGGCGAAGATGATCGCGTCGGGGCGTGGTGAGGCGTTCATCAAGGCTTCCATCGCTTGCTTGCCGGCGTCGAACGGTGCGCGGTCGGCGTCCGGGGCGAAGAACCATGGCTCCCTCCCTGCGCCTCGCAGAGTGGCGGCATAACCATCGCGGCGCTCCAAGGCACTGAAGTCCCCCGGCGCGCTGTTTTGCACGAAGGCGATGCGTTGGTAGCCTTTTTCCAGCAGATGCCTTGCCGCCGTCACGCCCACTTCGAAATGCGAAAAGCCAATCTGCATCGGCCCGCGTTCCGGCTGGTAATCCCAGGTTTCGATGACCGGGATATCCGCCTCGGCGAGCATCTTCTCGGTGCCTGCGCTGTGGAAGTGGCTGGTCAGCACCAGCGCTGCCGGCGACCAGCCGAGAAATGCGCGCACGGCATTTTCTTCCTGCTCGATATCGAAATAGCTCGAAGCCAGCAACAGCTGATAACCGTGTCGACTGAGGGTGTCGCTGAAGCCTTGGATCGTGTTGGCAAAGATCGGCCCGGAGATGTTCGGAATGACCATGCCGACAATTTTCCCGCGCGCCGAGGCCAAGCCACCCGCCACCAGATTCGGCACATAGCCCAACTCGGCGACCACTGCCGCAATGCGCTCGCGACGCTCAGGCGAAACCTGTTCGGGCTGATTGAAATACCGCGAGACGGTAATCGCCGACACCCCGGCCGCACGCGCCACGGCATTCAGCGTGACTCGGCCGGCGCCTCGGCGTTTGCGCGTTTTCTCGTCGCTCAAGGCTCGATCCTTCTAAAAACCAAATCGCATATAAAAGTAATTTTTCAGTATTGGACGCTCTATGCCGAGGTGCCAATACTGGCGATGTTAGCGCTAACAAAGCGCGTTGTCTGCTACTCGCTCGAGCGAATGCCCAAGACAGATTCAGGCGCTGTCGTCGCAGAACGGCAGTGGTTCAGGGCCATTTTCGAGCGGATACCTATGCGCAATTTTCCTGGGGCAACACACACACTGACGCAGTCGATTCGCGCGGCGGGCTGGATTTTCACCGGGCTGGCGGCGCTGCCGCTGCCCACCGCGTTTGCCGCTGACAGCAGCGATCAGGAACCGACGCTGAAATCCGTCACGGTGACCGCGACTCGCCGGGAAGAGTCGCTGCAGAAAGTACCGGTGGCAGTTTCGGTGCTCGACGGTGAACAGCTCGAACGCGACAACCGCAACGGCGTGGCGAGCATCGTTCAGCAAGTGCCTTCGTTGAACTTCCGCACCGGCGCCTCGAACAAGGACACCTCGTTATTCGTGCGCGGCGTCGGCACCATTTCCACCTCGCCCGGGGTCGAGCCGACCGTGGCGACGGTGATCGATGGCGTGGTGTATGCGCGGCCCGGTCAGGCCACGCTGGATCTGCTCGATCTTGAGCGCGTGGAGGTGCTGCGCGGCCCGCAAGGCACGCTGTTCGGCAAGAATGCCTCGGCCGGTGTACTCAACATCACCAGCAAAGCACCGACCGCCGAGACCCACGGCTACATCGATCAGTCGTACTACAGCGGCAACGAAAGCCGCACCCGTTTCGGCCTCGGCGGCAGCCTCATTCCGGATACGCTGAAGGGCTCGATCAGCACCTTGTTCGGCACATACGACGGCAACGTCGACAATCAGCACAACGGCCATGAAGTGAACGGCTACAACCATCGCGGCGTGCGCGGCAAACTCGAATTCACCCCGAACGACGACGTCACTTTCACCCTGATCGCTGACTACATGCAGTCCCACGACGACGCGCCCAATGGTGTTGTCAGTCAAGCGCTGACGCCGGCCTTCGCCAACGCGCTGAGCCCGGTGAATGCCACCAGCCACAACCGCGATATCAACACCGATACCCGCTCTCACATCGAAGACATCAACAAAGGCCTGTCCGGCCAGCTCGACTGGCAACTGGGTGATTACACGCTGACGTCGATCACGGCGTGGCGTGGCTGGGACAACACCCAGTATCAGGATGGCGATCGCCTCGGCACCGTCACCGCCGCGTTTCCCGGCACCGCAGACAAGGGCGATCTGGCCTTCGACCAATACTCGCAAGAGTTGCGTCTGGCCTCACCGAAAGGCGAGTTTTTCGAGTACGTCGGCGGCCTGTTCTACCTGCACGGCAAGGACGACGAGACCTACCGGCGCACCCTGACCACCCCCACTCGCACCGACCGTGGCGTCGCCGATTACAGCACCACCAGCGACAGCTACGCGGTGTTTGGCGAGAGCACGCTGAACTTCACTTCGGACTTTCGTGGCATCGCCGGCCTGCGCTATACCCACGATGATCTCGAATACGATCACCGACGCGTTTCAACCTCGGCCACCACGGTCAGCGGCATTCAACCCGCGACGAGCAGTTCAGGCTCGGTGGACGAAGACGGCTGGTCCGGTCGCCTCGGCTTGCAGTACGACCTGAGCGATACCGTCACCACTTACCTGACCTATTCGCGCGGTTACAAAGGCCCGGCCTACAACGTGTTCTTCAACATGCAACCGCGCGATACCGAAGCACTGAAACCGGAGACTTCAAACACTTGGGAGGCGGGGATCAAAGCCACCTCCTGGAACAATCGCCTGACCACCAACCTGGCGATCTTCCACAGCGAGTACGACAACTATCAGGCGAACTTTTTCGACACCGTCGCCGGGCAGGTGGTGACGCGTCTGATCAACGCCGGCAGCGTCACCAGCGAAGGCGTCGAACTCGATTACGCCCTGCAAGCCAGCCAGCAACTGAAGTTCTCCGGCGCCCTGGCCTACACCCGCGCACGCATCGACGAATTCGCTTGCCCGGCCGGCGCGGCGGCGTCGTGCAACGTCAACGGCAAACCACTGCCGTTCAGCCCGGACTGGAAAAGCTACGTGCGCGCCGACTACACAATCCCCCTGGACAATGGCCTCGATATTGAATTGGGCACCGATTACAGCTGGCAGAGCGAAGTGCAGTACGACATCAGCCAGAACCCCGATACCAAACAGGGCGCCTATGGGCTGTGGAACGCCAGTCTCGCCCTGGCCGATTACAGCAATGGCTGGCGCGTCGCCCTGCTCGGCAAGAACCTCGCTGACAAGTCCTATTCGCCGTTGCTGGCCAGTGGCGGCAGCTACATCTATCGCGCCGTGCCGCGCGATGACGAACGCTACTTTGGCGTGCAACTGCGCAAGGATTTCTGAGATGAGCCGACAGATGAAACTCGGTGCGTTTCTCATGGCCACCGGGCACCACGTGGCAGCGTGGCGGCACCCGGATGTGCCGGCGGATGCGGGGCTTGATTTCGCCCATTACAAACGTCTGGCGCAAACCGCCGAAGCGGCGAAGTTCGATGCGCTGTTTGTCGCCGACAGCGTCGCCGCACCGACCCAGGACATCGCCAGCCGCATGGCGCGCTCCGATCACTTCGAGCCGCTGACGTTGCTCTCGGCACTGAGCGCGGTGACCGAGCACATCGGCCTGATCGCCACGGCCACCACCAGTTACAACGAGCCGTACCACGTGGCGCGCAAGTTCGCCTCGCTCGATCATTTGTCGGGCGGACGTGCCGGATGGAATCTGGTGACTTCGGACAACGCCGCCGAGGCGCTGAATTTCGGCCGCGACGCACACATCGGCCATGCCGAACGCTACAGCCGCGCCCGCGAATTTCATCAAGTGGTTACCGGGCTCTGGGACAGTTGGGAGGACGATGCCTTCCACCGCGACAAGGCCAGCGGCGCCTATTACGACCCGCAGAAGCTGCATGTGCTCGATCATGTGGGTGAGCATTTCCGGGTCAAAGGCCCGCTGAATGTCGCGCGCTCGCCACAGGGGCAGCCGGTAATTGTCCAGGCCGGATCTTCCGATGCCGGGCGTGAGCTGGCCGCGCAAACCGCTGAAGTGGTGTTCACCGCACAGACTTCGCTGGCCGCCGCTCAGGCGTTTTACGCCGATATCAAGGGACGCTTGCCCAGGTTCGGACGCAGTGCCGATTCGCTGAAAATCATGCCTGGCGTTTTTGTGGTGGTCGGTGCC
The DNA here is from genome assembly GCF_900105805.1 of Pseudomonas moraviensis. Lineage (NCBI taxonomy): Bacteria > Pseudomonadati > Pseudomonadota > Gammaproteobacteria > Pseudomonadales > Pseudomonadaceae > Pseudomonas > Pseudomonas moraviensis. Next base: position 5,170,621 of record NZ_LT629788.1, read on the forward strand.
AGTGAGGCTGAAGCGCAGGAGAAATGTGAAACGTTTCAGCAATTGGTCGAACCCGAGGTGGGCGTTGCGCTGCTTGGGCGTATGCTGGGCAACTTCGATTTATCGAAGTACCCGCTGGACGGGCCATTGCCAGAGTTGCCGCTGACTGACAGCGGTCAGCAGAGTCGACAGAAACTGCTGACCGAACTGGCGGGTCGGGAGAACCTGACCCTTGCCGGACTCGGTCGCAGGATCGCCGGCGGGCGCGGGCATTACAGCCTGGTCGGTACGCCGGCACAGATTGCCGATCGCCTGCAGGAGTGGTTCGAGCAAGGCGCGGCGGACGGCTTCAACGTGCTGGTACCGCACCTGCCGGGCGGGCTCGAAGATTTCGCCAAAGGCGTGGTGCCGGAACTGCAAAGGCGTGGCTTGTTCAGAACTGAATATGAAGGCCGCACGTTGCGGCAGAATCTGGGCCTGACTCGACCCGGCAATAGATTTGCGTAACAGCCTTCGCGAGCAGGCTCGCTCCCACACGAGCAATCGACACCCATTTCAAGACAGACAAGAGAGGATTCGATGACCTACACCGCTGCCGAAAACCGCTACGACTCCATCCCCTACCGCCGCGTCGGCCGCAGCGGTCTGGTGCTGCCGGCACTGTCACTGGGCCTGTGGCACAACTTTGGCGACAGCACACCGATCGACACCCAGCGCGCCTTGCTGCGCACGGCGTTCGATCTGGGCATCAACCATTTCGATCTGGCCAACAACTACGGCCCGCCGTACGGCAGCGCCGAGATCAATTTCGGGCGCCTGCTGCGCGAAGACTTCAAGCATTACCGTGACGAACTGATCATCTCCAGCAAGGCCGGCTGGGACATGTGGCCCGGCCCTTACGGCCAGGGCGGTGGCTCGCGCAAATACGTGCTGGCCAGCCTCGACCAGAGTCTGCAACGCCTCGGTCTGGACTATGTGGATATCTTCTACTCGCACCGCTTCGACCCGGATACCCCGCTGGAAGAGACCGCCAGCGCCCTCGCCACGGCTGTACAGCAGGGCAAGGCGCTGTACATCGGTATCTCGTCCTATTCGGGAGTGAAAACCCGCGAGATGGCCGCGTTGCTGAAAGAGTGGAAAGTGCCGCTGCTGATTCATCAACCGGCGTACAACCTGCTCAATCGCTGGGTGGAAAAGGATCTGCTCGATACCACCGATGAGCTCGGCACGGGCGTCATCGCCTTCACGCCGCTGGCGCAGGGCTTGCTCACCGACAAATACCTCAACGGCGTGCCGGCCGATGCACGGGTCAATCGTCCGGGCGGCGGTTCGTTGCAGGCGTCGCATTTGTCCGAGGCCAACATCGCCCATGTGCGCGCATTGAACGAGATCGCCCAGCGTCGCGGCCAGAGCCTGGCGCAACTGGCGCTGGCGTGGACGCTGCGCGACCCACGGGTGACTTCTGCGCTGATTGGTGCGAGCCGGCCGGAGCAGATTATCGAGAACGTTGGGGCGTTGAAGAATTTGAGTTTTAGTGCTGAAGAGCTGGCGGAGATTGACCGGTTTGCCCAAGAGGGCGGGATCAATCTTTGGGAGAAGCCTTCGACGGCAGAATAAGCGACCCTCACCCCAGCCCTCTCCCGGAGGGAGAGGGAGCCGACCGAGTTGTCTTGCGCCATACATCGACCTGAAATACCGAGTCGATTATGGATTCAGCAAAGCAATATCAGGTCGGCGTACCTCTAAAGCATCCCCCAATCAGTCCCCTCTCCCTCCGGGAGAGGGTTAGGGTGAGGGGCTTTTGCTGTTCAGGGCTCAGCGAAAAAACGGCACATCCCCCAACACCGTCGCCCGCTGCATCACCCGTCGCGCCGGGCGGTAGTCGTCTACTGCGTAATGCTGGGTCACGCGGTTGTCCCAGAAGGCGATGTCGTCTTTCTGCCAGCGCCAGCGAATGGTGAATTCCGGCCGGGTGGCATGGGCAAACAGAAACTTCAGGATCGCCTCGCTCTCGGTTTCCGAGAGTTCGTTGATCTTCGAGGTAAACCCTTCACTGACGAACAGCGAGCGCCGTCCGCTCACCGGGTGCGTGCGAATCACCGGGTGCGACAGCGGTGGATTCTTGCGCCGGGCCTCTTCCCACTGCGCCAGCGCTTCCGGGGTATTGCCGTAGCGCTCCAGTGGAAACGAGCGGGTGAAATCATGGGTCGCCGTCAGCCCTTCGAGCAGGGTTTTCATCGGTGCCGACAACGCTTCATACGCGGCGATACCGCTCGCCCACAAGGTATCGCCACCAAACTCCGGCAGCAACTTGGCACTGAGCACGGCGCCCATTGCCGGCGTCGGCAGGAAGGTTACGTCGGTGTGCCAGATCGCGTTGTCGCGCACGTCGGTGACGGCGGTATCGAGGATCAGTACTTCCGGTTGCTCCGGCACGTTCGGGTAGATCGGATGAATGTGCAGGTCGCCGAAATAATGCGCGAAACGTGCCTGCTGCGCCGGCTCGATCGGCTGGTTACGGAAGAACAGCACCTGATATTTGAGCAACGCCTGTTCGATGGCGTCGCGGTGTTCCAGGCTCAGCGGCTGGCTGATGTCGACGCCGCTGATCTGCGCGCCGAGGGACGAGCTTAATGGGGTGATGTTCAGGCTGCTCATGGTCTTTCTCTTCAATTGCGGTCATCACCCTATGTAGGAGCTGCCGAAGGCTGCGATCTTTTGATCTTGATCTTTTTAAAAACGAGATCAAAAGATCGCAGCCTTCGGCAGCTCCTACACAGGGGATTGATTTGAAAATTGTCAGTGCGCCTGGCCGTGCCACGGCACCAGTTTGCGCTGCAAGGCGCGCAGGCCCATCTCCATGGCGAAGGCGATCAGGGCGATGACCAGAATCCCCAGCACCACCACATCGGTGACCAGAAATTGCGCGGCCGATTGCACCATGAAACCCAGGCCACTGGTGGCCGCGATCAGCTCAGCGGCGACCAGGGTCGACCAGCCAACCCCCAGACCAATGCGCACGCCAGTGAGAATGTCCGGCAAGGCGCTGGGCAGAATCACATGGCGAATCAGCTGCGCGCGCGTCGCGCCCAACGACTGCGCCGCGCGCAGTTTTGCCGGGTCGACCGTGCGCACACCGGTCGCTGTGGCAATGGCAATCGGCGCGAAAATCGCCAGGTAGATCAGCAGCACTTTCGACAACTCGCCGATGCCGCACCAGATCACGATCAGCGGCAGATAGGCCAGCGGCGGGATAGGGCGATAGAACTCGATCAGCGGGTCGAGCACGCCACGGGCGATGCGGTTGGCGCCGATGGCAATGCCCACCGGCACGGCGGTCAGGATGGCAAAACCCAGGCCCAGACCAATGCGGCTCAGGCTGGCGCCCAAGTGCTGCCACAACGTCGAATCCATGTATCCGGAAGTCGCCAGCAGCCAGCCCTTTTGCAACACGGCAGAAGGTGGCGGCAGGAACAGCGGTTCGATCAGGCCGGTAGCAGTCACCGCCCACCAGATCGCCAACAGGCCGAACAGGGTCAGCAGGCTGATCCAGCGCGTGCTGAGGCTACGGCGTACCGGGATGCTCACCGAAGGGGTTTTCACCGCCGCAGCGGAAACGTCGTAACTGCTCATGCGCGCTCCTGCCGGGGTACGGCGTTGCGTTGCGAGAAGACTTTGCTCAACACGTGTTCGCGGGTTTCGATAAATCGCGGATCGGATTTGATCGCGCGGGCCGACTCGCCAGCGGCGTAACGCTGACCGAAATCCAGCTGCAGACGCTCAACGATCTGCCCTGGATTCGGTGCCAGCAGAATCAGGTCTGTGGCGAGGAACACCGCTTCTTCAATGTCGTGGGTAATCAGGAAAACCGGTTTGGCAGTGCGCTGCCAGACTTGCAGCAACAGCTCCTGCATTTGCTCGCGAGTAAATGCATCAAGCGCGCCGAAGGGTTCGTCCATCAGCAGCACGCGCGGGTCGGCGGCGAGGGCGCGGGCGAGGCCGACGCGTTGTTTCTGGCCCCCGGACAATTGCCAGATGCGCCGGTCTTCGAAACCGGCGAGATCGACCAGTGCGAGCATTTCCCGAGCGCGCTGCTCGCGTTTGTCCCTGCCGACACCGGCCAGTTCGAGGCCGAAGGCAACGTTGGCGAGCACGTCCTGCCAGGGCAGCAAGGCGTCGTCCTGGAACACCACGCCGCGCTCGGCGCTCGGGCCTTTGACCGGCACGCCGTCAAGGGTGATGCGCCCGGCACTTGGTTCGACGAAACCGGCAATCAGGTTCAACAGTGAAGTCTTGCCACTGCCGGACGGGCCAAGGGCGACCAGCAATTGCTGCGGCCCCAGGGTCAGAGAAATATCCGCCAGCACCGGCTCCGGGCTGCCCGGGTACTGTGCGCTGATGCGCTCCAGCTGTAGCAAGGCCATCGCTGTGATCTCCGGTTCAGTTGGTGATGTATTTGGCGCTGACGTACGGCGCGTAATCCGGCAGCACGGCTTCGACCTTGCCCTGCTCCTTGAGGAACGCGGCGGTGTCGGTGATGGCTTTGGTGGTCGGCGCGCCGAGGTCACTGACCTGATCCGCCGCCAGCGGGTAGACGTTGCCCTGCAGCAGCAACGGAATGTCGCTGGCCTTGGCGCCGGACAGTTTCACCAATTTGTCGACGTTGGACTGATTCGCCAGCCACGCTTTCGGATCCTTGCGGTAGTCGGCGTAGGCGTCGAGGGTGACCTTGGCAAACGCGGTGACGATGTCCGGATGCTTCTCGGCGAAGTCCTTGCGCACGATCCACGCATCGAATGTCGGCGCGCCGAACTTGGCCAGCTCGCCGGAGGTGATCAGCACTTTGCCGTTTTCCTTGGCCACGCCCAGTGCCGGATCCCAAACGTAAGTGGCGTCGATGTCGCCGCGTTTCCACGCGGCGATAATCGCCGGCGGCGCGAGGTTGAGCACGGTGACTTTCGACGGATCGATGTTCCAGTGCTTGAGCGCGGCGAGCAGGCTGTAATGCCCGGTGGACACGAACGGCACGGCGATTTTCTTGCCGATCAGATCCTGCGGCGTTTTGATGCCGGAGCCGTCGCGCGCGACCAGCGCTTCAGCGGCGCCGATCTGCGTGGCAATCAGGAAGGTTTCCACCGGCACTTTGCGGGTGATCGCGGCGGTCAACGGGCTCGAACCGAGGTAGCCGATCTGCACATCCCCGGACGCGATGGCGGCGATGATGTCGGCGCCGTTATCGAACTTGCGCCAGCTGATGTCGGCCTTTGTGGCTTTCTCGTAGGCACCGTCGGCCTGAGCGACTTTCGCCGGGTCGACGGTGGTCTGGTAGGCAACGGTGAGATCGGCCGCCTGGGCCAGGAAGCTTGCAGCAGCCAGAGAGGCCACGGCGAGCAGGCGAAGCGGGAAATTCAGTTTCAATTGGGAGCTCCAGATCAGGCGACCGAATGTCGGCGTGAACGGAGACTAAATGATCTAAGAATCTAGAAATAAATAACTTTTTCGAATGAGCTTATGAGCGGAAAAATCTAAGCACAGCGGGCGGTTGGCACTTGTGGCGAGGGAGCTTGCTCCCGCTGGAGGCCGAAGGACTCCCAAATCCGTTAACGCATTTCAGCTGATGCGCCGCGTTGGATAATTTGCGACTGCTGCGCAGCCGAGCGGGAGCAAGCTCCCTCGCCACAGAGAAATTTGATCAGTTACTGATGGCGAGGATGCTCGCCTGATACGCGCCGACAAACACATCGAAATCGCCGACTTCGTTCTGCTCAAGCTCGGTCTGCTGCGCCAGCGACGCCCGGGCCAGTTCTTCAAACTTCGCTTGCTCGTCAGCCGCCAGCGGTTCGCGACGGAAGAACTCGGCATGGACCTGGCTCTGGCGCAGGGAGAACTGCGCGAAGCTTTCCTTGTGCTCGGCCATGGCGGCCAGCACCTGCGCCGATGGCGTCAGGGACGGATCGTTGACCTTGGCCAGTTGGGCATCCAGCGCCTTGCTGTGGGCATCGCCGCCGACGCTCTGATCGAGCATCGCCGCCAGTGGAGCAATCTGCTCGAGCAGCTCGGCCGCCCATTGCTTCATCTCGACCGGCTGACCGTCACGTTGCAATTGCAGGCCCGGACGGCGGCCTTCCTTGACCACGCTGAGGAAGTTCGAGGTGGCGTTGCCACACGAAGTGTTGGTCAGCAGCGGGCTGTCGTTCAGCGCGCAGTACAGCAGGAAGGCGTCGATGAAGCGTGATTCGGTGAGGTCGATGCCCATCGGCAGGAACGGGTTGATGTCCAGGCAGCGCACTTCGACGTATTGAATGCCGCGCGCCATCAGCGCCTGGATCGGCCGTTCGCCGGTGTAGGTCACGCGTTTCGGGCGAATGTTGGAGTAGTACTCGTTTTCGATCTGCAGGATGTTGGTGTTGAGCTGCACCCACTCGCCATCCTTGTGCGTGCCGACTTCAACGTACGGCGCGTAAGGCGTGGCCACCGCTTCGCGCAGGCTGTCGGTGTAACTGGCCAGATCGTTGTAGCAGGGCGTCAGGCCGGCCTGGGCGTTGCTCTGATAACCGAGATCGCTCATGCGCAGGCTGGTCGCGTACGGCAGATACAGCGTGTCCGGATCAAGCTGTTCGAGTTGATGCGAACGCCCGCGCAGGAAACCGGCATCCAGTGCCGGCGAGGCACCGAACAGGTACATCAGCAGCCAGCTGTAGCGGCGGAAGTTGCGGATCAGGGCGATATAGGACACCGACTGGAAATCGCGATCAGTGCCGACGAAGCCTTCGGCCTCGCGCAGCAATGGCCAGAGCTGTTCCGGCAGGGAAAAGTTGTAGTGAATCCCGGCGATGCACTGCATGGTCTTGCCGTAGCGCAGGGCCAGGCC